>NZ_JAMYPW010000003.1:0-458925 GCF_040320565.1 Mesorhizobium sp. M0664 | reverse complement strand
ATTCGCGGGCGACGAAGGGGAAGGTGACGAAGACGGTGGCCAGCACGATGCCCGGCACGGCAAACAGGATGACGATGCCATGCGCTTTCAGCCAGGCGCCGAGCAGGCCTTGCGCGCCGAACAAGAGCACGTAGACAAGCCCCGAAATGACCGGCGAGACGGAAAAGGGCAGGTCGATGAGTGTGGTCAGGAACGCCTTGCCCTTGAACTCGAACTTGGCGATCGCCCAGGCGGCGGAAATGCCGAAGACGATGTTGAGCGGCACCGAGATCGCCGCGACCAGAAGCGTCAGGCGGATCGCTGAGCGCGTATCCGGTTCGCCTAGCGCCTGTGTGTAGGCCTCGATGCCCTTGGCGAAAGCTTCCTTGAAGACGATGATCAGCGGCAAGAGCAGGAAGATGGCGAGGAACGCAAACGTTACCGCCATCAGCACGGCTTGCGCAGGGCGGCTTTCGGTTACCGCCGCCGAGCGGCTTTCGTGGTGCGGCGCGTAGGATTTGATCTCCGGGTCAGCCATAGCGCTTGCGGCTCCAGGTCTGCACCAGGTTGATGACCAGCAGCATCACGAAGGA
The DNA here is from genome assembly GCF_040320565.1 of Mesorhizobium sp. M0664. Classification (NCBI taxonomy): domain Bacteria; kingdom Pseudomonadati; phylum Pseudomonadota; class Alphaproteobacteria; order Hyphomicrobiales; family Phyllobacteriaceae; genus Mesorhizobium; species Mesorhizobium sp. M0664. The sequence continues at coordinate 458,353 of NZ_JAMYPW010000003.1, read as the reverse complement.
CAGCGCCAGCATGATCGCCGCGATCGCGGTCGCCGCGGCATAATTATATTCCTCGAGCCGGATGACGATCAGAAGCGGTGCGATCTCGGATTTGTAGGGCAGGTTGCCGGCGATGAAGATAACCGAGCCGTACTCGCCGACGCCGCGCGCGAAGGCCAGCGCGAAACCGGTGACGATGGCCGGTGCCAGTCCGGGAAGCAGAACACGGCTGATGATCTGGAAGCGATTGGCGCCGAGCGTGGCGGCCACTTCCTCTACCTCTTTGTCGATTTCCTCCATGATCGGCTGCACAGTGCGCACGACGAAGGGCAGCCCGATGAAGATCAGCGCGATGACGATGCCGAGCGGCGTATACGCGACCTTGATGCCGAGCGGCGTCAGCAGGCTTCCGATCCAGCCATTCGGTGCGTAAAGCGTGGTCAAAGCGATGCCGGCAACCGCCGTCGGCAGCGCGAAGGGCAGGTCGACCATGGCATCGGCGATGCGGCGGCCTGGAAAGCTGTAGCGCACCAGCACCCACGCGACGATCGTGCCGAAGACGACGTTGACCGCAGCGGCAATGAAGGCGGTGCCGAAGCTGATTTCAAGCGCGTTGATGGTGCGGCGGTCGGTGACGATCGCCCAGAAGTCGGTCCAGCCGAGCGCCGCCGAGCGCCAGACCAGCCCGGACAGGGGAATGAGGATGATGAGGGTGAGGTAGGCAAGCGAGAAGCCGAGCGTCAATCCGAAACCCGGAATGACGCTCGGCTGCCTGAATCGCCACCCCGCCTTGGCGGGTGCTGTGGTCATGTCGTCCTGATCTAAATGCTACTGGGCCGGCTTGTAGATCTGGTCGAATATACCACCATCGCCGAAATGATAAGGCTGTGCTTTCTTCCAGCCGCCAAAAAGCGGGTCGTCGATGGTGACCAGCTTGATCTCGGGCAGCTTGGCCAAGTCCTCCGCCGGCACCAGTTCGGGCTTCGAAGGGCGATAATGGTTTTTGGCGATGAGCGTCTGGCCTTCCTTGGAATAGAGGTAGCTCAGATAGGCTTCGGCAACTTTGCGCGTGCCTTTGGCGTCGACATTGGCGTCGACCACGGCTACCGGCGGCTCGGCCAGGATCGAGGTCGGCGGGTAGACGATATCGAAATTGTCGGCGCCGAACTCGTCGAGCGCCAGATAGGCCTCGTTTTCCCAGGCGAGCAGCACGTCGCCCAGCCCCTTTTGCGCGAAGGTCACGGTGGCGCCGCGCGCACCGGTGTCGAGAACCGGGACATGCGCATAGAGATTGCCGACGAATTCCTTGGTCTTGGCCTCGTCGCCGCCATCCTTGGCGCTGGCATAGGCCCAGGCGGCAAGATAGTTCCAGCGCGCGCCGCCGGAGGTCTTCGGATTGGGCGTGATCACCTGGACATCGTCCTTGACCAGATCGCCCCAATCATGAATGCCCTTGGGGTTTCCCTTGCGGACGAGGAAGATGATCGTCGAGGTGTAGGGCGCCGAATTGTTTTCGAATTTCGTTCGCCAGTCGGGATTGATCTTCTTCGTTTTCGAGACAATGGCGTTGATGTCGCCTTCGAGCGCCAGCGTCACCACGTCGGCGTCGAGCCCGTCGATCACGGCGCGCGCCTGGGCGCCGGATCCGCCATGCGACTGCTGGACGGTGACGGTCTCGCCTGTCTCGGCCTTCCAGTGGGCGACAAAGGCCTCATCGAATTGCTTGTAGAGCTCACGCGTCGGGTCATAGGACACGTTGAGAATGGTGGTGTCGGCAAACGCGAAACCGAGCGTGCCGAACTGGACAGATGTGGCGACCAGTGCGCCGAGCAGTTTCCTGAAATGAGGTTTGGTCATTTCCGCCTCCGTTGAACTCGCGCCAATCTACCGAATTGATAGAATTTAGATGCATTCAATGTTGCCTTTTTTGGCCTATTGAAGCAATTTTTCGCCTAGTTTCGGCGATGCGAGAAACTATTTTCCCCGTATGGACCATGATTGCGCTCCCGACGCGATTATCTAGAGACGGCTAGCTCTTCGGCAATGGCTGTGTCGCGCCCGAAGGTTGCGGCCGGCTATTCGGCGGTAACGGGAAAGTTGAAGCGCTCTTTTGGAAACGGCTCGTTCTCCAGCGTGAAGTGCCACCATTCGCGGGCGTAATTCTTGAAGCCGCGGGCACGCATCGCCTCGACAAGTCTTTTGCGGTTAGCCGCCGCTTCACTGGCTATCGGTCGGTGAGCCGTTTCGCTCGCTGGATCGAAACAGTCGAAACCCGTGCCGAAATCGAGCGTGTCGGCATCGGTCGCGCCGCAGGCCGGTTTCGGAGCGCTCTTGCGGTCGGCTCGCGCGATCGCGACATCGACCGTCGATCCGCGCGAATGGGTGGACAGTTCGCCGATATAGCCCTTGGCGATGAGATCCTTGCGCTTGACCTTTGGGTACCATTGCGGGTCCGGTGGTCCACTCTCTTTTGTCCAGTCACGCATGTCGGAGACAGCCCGCGCAGGGCGATAGCAGTCGAACACGACCAGCGTCAGTCCTTCGGCGGCAATCGCTTTCTGCACTTCCGAAAGCGCTTGCGCCGCTTGCCTGGTGAGGACGCATACCGGCGCATCGTAGCCGCTTACCTTGCGATGCAGGAAATTTTCGAGGCCGGCATAGCGGATATCCTGCCGGATTTTGGGATCGATGTCGGCTAGCCGAACAAAGCTGGCGGGGAGGGTGTCAGCAAAGGCCGAGGAAATACCGGCGGCCGAAAGCAAGACGTAAAACCCAATCCCCTGAATCACCTGCCGGAAATTATTCAAGGGAAACTTTCACTCGACGAAAACCTTCACACTGGCCGCGCGTCCCGCCGCGTCGATCACGGTCAGGGTCGAATAACCGGCGCCGTCCGGCTGCCAGGTCGCGGTGCGCCGCCGGTCGATGCCGACCAGCGGCTTGCCGTTGGCCAGCCAGCGGAATGGTGCGCGGCCGCCTTGCAGCTTGAGCACCAGCGGCGAGGCGTCGGCCGAGGAAGTGCCGAGATCGACGCGAGCGCCGTCGGGCGGAAAGATGATGGTTGGCGCAGGTTCGGTCTGCGTCGCCTGCACCAGCCCATCGGTGCCGGCGCCGAAGCGCGTCAGCGTCACCGGCAGTTCCTCGCGTTTCGGACGCCGGACGCCGGACGGCTGGCTCGGCAGTGGTACGGCGGCCAGGCCGGAACGGACAAAACCTTCGAACAGGATGGGCGCAGCCGAGACATAGCCGGACAGGCCGGGCACCGCACCGGCGTCGGGGCGGCCGACCCAGACGCCGAGCACGTAGCGGCCGTCGAAGCCGACCGACCAGGCGTCGCGATAGCCGTAGGAGGTGCCGGTCTTGTAGGCGATGCCGCGTTGGGCGGCACCCTGGGGAGGCTTGACGCCTGACAGGATGTCGGTGATCTGCCAGGTCGCCTGCCCGTCGAGGATGGTGGTGGTCGAGCGTTCGGCATTCGCCGGCTCGGTGCCGTCATGCAGCGTGTGTGCCTTGCCGCCACTGGCAAGGCCGGCATAGAGTTGGACCAGGTCGCGCAGGGTCACCCCGACGCCGCCGAGGCCGATCGCCAGGCCGGGCGCTTCGTTGACGGGCAGGATAGGGGTCACATCGGCCTGGCGAAAGCGTGCCATCAGGCGGGCCGGGCCGACCGCGTCGAGCACGCGGATCGCCGGCACGTTGAGCGACAATTGCAGCGCCTGCCTGATGCTGACATCGCCCTGATAGCCCATGTCGAAGTTCTTCGGCCGATACCCGGAGAAATCGGCTGGGCTGTCCTCGATCAGCATCTCCTGCGCCACCAGGCCTTGTTCGAAGGCGAGGCCGTAGATGAACGGCTTCAGCGTCGAGCCAGGCGAGCGAACGACCTTGGTCATGTCGATCCAGCCGGAACGGCTGGCATCGAAGAAATCGGCAGAGCCGACCTCACCAAGAATATCGCCGGTACGGGCATCGGCCAGTACCATGGCCACCGAGAGGCGAGGGCCGAGCCTGGCGGCCGCATCCTTGGCCACCTGCTCCAGCCCTTCCTGGACACTCTTGCGGATCGTCAGTTGCAGCTTCTGGCCGGGAATGGCCTTGGACAGCATCGTATAGGCCGCATGGGCAGCGAGCGCCGGCAAGGTCCGCCGCAGCCCCGACACATCGTCGAGCGCAGCACGCGCGGCCTCACGTTCGCCGAGCAGGCCTGCCGAGACCATGCGGGTCAGCACGCGGTCGCGGGCAGCATGGGCGACGTCGAGGTTGCGGTCAGGGCGCCGCTTTTCCGGCAATTGCGGCAAAGCGACGAGCAGGGCCGCCTCCGAGACCGTCAGCCGTTTCGGCTCCTTGCCGAAATAGGCAAGCGAAGCGGCGCGCACACCTTCGAGATTGCCGCCATAGGGCGCCAGCGTCAGATAGCGTTCGAGGATCTCGCGCTTGGAAAGCCGCCGTTCGATCTGGAGGGCGCGCAGCACCTGCTTGATCTTCGAGCCGAGGCTGCGGCTGTCGCGCGGTTCGATCAGCCGGGCGAGTTGCATCGGCAGCGTCGAACCACCGGAGACGATATGGCCGCTGGTCGCGAACTGGCCGGCGGCACGCGCAAGTGCCAGCACGTCGACGCCTTGATGATCCCAGAAACGCTTGTCCTCATAGGTGACCAGCATGTCGACGAACTGCTTGTCGACCTGGTCCAGGCTGGTAGCGAGCCGCCAGTAGCCATCCGGCGTAGCGAAGGCGCGCAGCAGCTGGCCGTCTCGGTCCTGCACCTCGGTCGAGACCGTCAAAGCAGCCGGCAGCGGCGGCGGAAATGCGCGGTCGAGCTGCCAGAGGGCGACGGCGGTGATTGCCGCGAGACCGGCCAAGGAAATGCCCGTGATGGCCGCTCGGCGCAGGAATTTTCTGGAGAGCATGGCGCCGCCCCTCATCCGCCTGCCGGCACCTTCTCCCCGTTTAGTGACGGGGAGAAGCGGGCTGTCGCGACCCTTGGCGCCTTTTCTGCGACGTTAAAGTTCGGCGAAAACTTCGGCGCATGGCTCTTTCTCCCCGTCTCTATACGGGGAGAAATGCCCGGCAGGGCAATGAGGGGCAGCGCCACCGCCATATTCCTATCCTTACGGCGCCTTGACCTCCATCATGCCGGTGGCGGTGCGGGCCGAATATTGCGGCCGGTACATGTCCTCGATCGTTGCCGCCGGGTGGGCATAGGTGCCCGGCGTCACCGCGCGCACGACGTAGGCGAGCGTGATGTTGCGGTCGCCGTCGCCGTCGTTGGGATTGAAAGCCGCGACGAAACGGTCGTCGCGGAATTCGAGATGAGCGGCATCGGTCTGCGCCAGCCAGGAGAAGTTCGTCAATTGGGCGCTGGAGACCAGGCCCGGATTGTCGATCTCGAAGCCGGCCGGCAACAGGTCGGTGATCAGCAGTCGCGAAGGCCAGGTGTTCTGCTCGTAAACCTTGAGCACGACGACATAGCGTTCGTTCTGCTTGACCTCCGTCACGTTGGCCTCTGTGCCGTCTAGCTTGTAGTAGGTACGGCTGATGGTAAAGCCGTTGCCGCCGGCCGGCAGAGGCTGGATCGGCGAGGCCACGGTGGTGACGACCGCCTGCAGCGGATTTCTGCCGGTGTTGACGATGGTCAGCGGACTGTCGGCCAGGTCGCCACCAGCGATCTGGTCCGAATAGCCGCCGGCATGCGGTGCGCCGTTGACGGTCAGCGCGATCGAATCATTGCCGGCCTTCAGCGCGCGGGCCGCCAGCAGCATCCAGGACTCGTCCTGTGTGCTGGTCCACCTGGCGTCGGCGCGTTCCCTGGTCACTAGTTGGATCAGCGCCGGCACGATGGTCGGCACCGGCTTGCTTTCCGCGGCAAGCGCCAGGATCGCCGCGCCGTCGCGCAGCGGCGAGCCATAGTCGGACCGGTAATAGTCATATTCGGGCGTCGACTTGGCCAGTTGCAGCGCGGCCTGGAAGGTTGCCTCCGAGCGCTGGGTGTCACCGTAGAGCGCGAGAGACGCCGCCAACTGGGCGACGGCCATCGGGCTGGTAAAGGCTTCGAGCTGGGTGTCGGCATAATAACGCAGATCGCCGACCGAGGCCTTCTTGTTGCGGGCAAGCACATAGAGCGCATAGGCGATCTCGCTGCCGCGATCCTGGACGTCCTGATCGTAGCCGATCGCGTTCTGCAGATTGCTCAGCGCCTGGTTCATCGCCAAGGCCGGCACGTCGTATTTCTGCTCGCGCGCCCGGGTCAGGAAATCGGTGACATAGGCGTCGAGCCACAGATCGCCGGAACCCGGACCCCACAGGCCGAAGCTGCCGGCCGATGCCTGGTAGCTCAGCACCTTGTAGATAGCGTCCTGGACGCGGCCATGCAGATCGGGGTCGCTGGCCATGCCGATGCCGGAAGCCATCTCGTTGACGTAGAGAAGCGGCATGGCGCGGCTGGTGGTCTGTTCGGCGCAACCATAGGGATAGCGGTCGAGCGTCATCAGCAGCGACGGTACATCGAAGGCAGCCGCCTGCGAAACGCCGACGCTGACCGAAGCGCCATCGAGCAGGCTTGCCGCCAGCAGTTCCTTGTCGACGCGCAGCGCGCCGCCATTGCCCTTGAGGTCGACGACCATGCGGGTGGTCACCGGCAGTTGCGCTGGGCGCACCGGCACATAGAGCGTCTGCTCGACAGCGGTGCCGTCGGCATGCGCAAGCTTGATGGTGATCGAGGCGTTGCCCGCGGTCCGCGCAATCAACGGCACGGTCAGCGTCTGCCGCTTGCCTTTGGCCAGCGTCAGCTTTTCAGGCAAGGCGGCACTGCCGGTAGACAGGTCGCCCGTCGTGTCGATGGTCAGCTTGTAGTCGCCAGCAGGGCCGTCGGTGTCGGCGACATCGAGCCGCATGACGGCGGAATCGCCGGGCGCCAGGAATCGCGGCAGGCCGGCGGTGATCACCACCGGATCGCGAACGATGACGTCGGACTGGGCATGGCCGACTGCTTCCTTTGTCCAGGCGACGGCCATGACGCGCACGGTGCCGTTGAACTGCGGTATGTCGAAGTCGATCCGCGCCTTGCCGTCGGAGTCGAGCTGGACCGGGCCGGAGAAGAAGGCGACCAGCTTTTCGGTCGGCGGACTGCCTTGCGATTGCATGTTGGCGCCGTCGCCGCCGGTGCGCAGCTTACCGGTTGTGCCCAGCGAGCCGTCGATCAGCCGGCCATAGATGTCGCGAACCTCGAGACCGAGCATGCGCTGGCCAAAGAACCAGTTCTCCGGATCCGGTACCTTGTAGTTGGTCAGGTTGAGGATGCCGACGTCGACGGCCGCGACCATGACATAGGCGTTGGTGCCGGGCTGCACGCCGGCTACGGCCACCGGGATCGACAGCTGCTGGCGCGGCATGGTCTTGTCCGGCGGCGCCAAGCTGACGGCAAGCTTCCGCGAGCCGGGATCGAGCTTCAGCCATTTGACGCCGATGGCGCGCGCCGGCATACGCGTCTCTTGCGCATCGCCCGGCCTGAACAGCGTTGCCGTGACGTAGGCGCCGGCACCCCAGTCGTCGCCGACCGGGATGTCGACGGTGCTGCCGCCGGCCGGCACGCTGGCGGTGACGGTCTTCAGGAGCTTGTCGGCGCCGATGGTGACGAGCAGCTCGCCGGCAAAGTGCGGCGACACTTTGAGCTTGGCCACTTCACCCGCCGCATAGGTATCCTTGTCGAGGGCGATCTCTAGGCCGTCGGGCGTTTCGGTGGTGGTGGAACTGACATACCAGCCGGCGTCGAACTCGTAGCTGGTGGCCGGGCCTTCCGGATCCGCTGTCTCGATCTCGAGCCGGTAGCGGCCCCAGTCGACCGGCAGCGACACCGTCGCCTCGCCATCGGCGCTCAGGTCGACCTGGCCGTTGGCCACCGTCTTGGTGAAGGTGACCGGCTCATAGTTCCAGGAGTTGCTCGAGCGGTACCACTGGTAGCTGCGCTCGACCTTGACCAGCGACCACTGCGCGCCCTTCAGCGCCTCACGCTTGCCGTCTGGGTCGACAGCGATCAGGCTGAACTTGGCCGTGCCGCCTTGCGGCACCTCGTCGTCGTCGAAATCCGGGCGGATGCCGATCATGTGGCCCTGCGGGCGGATGCCGATATTCAGCGAGCGCTCGACGGCACGGCCGCCGGTTTCACGCATCCTGACAGTGACCTTTGCATCGACCAGCTTGGTGGTGGATGGCAATTGATCGACGGAGACCGGGAAGGTCGCCTTGCCGTGCTCGCCGACCACCGGCAGGCCGGTGAAGGGCGTCACAGTCGGTTCAGCCGACTGTTCGTCGGCCAGACCGAAGGAATAGCCTTTGAAGCGGTCCCAATCGCTGGCGGTCGACAGCGTCAATTCGCCTTCGAGCGCGAGGCCCGCGGCCGGCGCGCCGTAGAGAAAGCGGCCGTCGACGGTAATGTTGGCGGTCTCGTCCTGGGCGATCTCCTGCTTGTCGGAGGACAGGTCGAACTCGATGCGGTCCGGTACGAAGTCCTCGACCAGGAACATCTGGCTGGCGACCGCCGCCTGCTTGGGATCGGTATGGATCGCCACCGTCCAGGTGCCGCGCATGGCGTTGGGTTCCAGCGGCAGGTCGACTGCGTGACCGCCGGCCGATGCGCCATCGCTGACGATGCGGCGGTCCTCGACGCCGTCGGGCCGCGAAAAGATGAAGGTCAGCGGCAGGTTCTCGACCGCCTTGGCGGCACTGTCGCGGGCAAGGGCCACGACATGGACATCTTCGCCGGCGCGGTAGATGCCGCGCTCGGTCCAGGCATAGACGTCGAGCGCGCCAGGTGCCGGCCGTCCGGCGACGCCACGGTCGGACAGGTCGAAGCCGGCGCGGCCCATATCGAGGAAGACGAAATCGTCGTCGCCCTGTTTGGCCATCAGCACGGCCGGCGCCATGCCGCTGTCGCCGCGCGTCAGGCCGGGATTGAACACCGCCCGCCCTTCCGCGTCGGTGGTCGCGGTGCCGAGGATTTCATTGTTCCTGGCCAGCAGCGTCAGCTCGGCGCCGGCGATCGGCTTGGCGGTTGCGAGCGAACGGGCAAAGACGTTCAGCCCATCCTGTCCGGTATAGGTCGACAGGCCGATATCGGAGACGACGAACCATTGCGTGGCGTGCGAATCATAGTCGTCGCTGCGATCGTCGACGGCTTGTGCGGTCAGCACATAGACGCCGGGCTTGCGCTTCGGCAAAGCCTCGTCGATTGGGAAGGAGGTGGTGACTTCCTTGTTGAGGTCGTTGGCGATGTCGAGCTGGCCTTGCCAGACCGGCTCGCCCATCTGTTCGGAGATGTTCGAAATGTCGTAGCCGTCAAGCTGGCGCAGGAACTGATATCCCGACAGAAGCTGGGCCAGCGAGCGGTCGCCGATGCGGAAGAGCTTCATTTCGGCGGCATTCATGTTGACGGTGACGACCGGTATGCCGCGGCGTGCGCCTGCGGGCAGCACGAAGCTGTCGCCGGTGAAGCGGGCCGAAGGCGCGCGGTCCTGCACGTAGATCGACAGAACCACCGGTGCCGCGGTGACTTCGCCAATGGCGGCCGGCAAGCCGGCGCGGAAGGTCACGTCGTAATGTTGCCCGTGCTCGAGTCCTTCGACGCAGATCTGCTTGTCCTTGGCTTCGACGCCCTTGGGAGCGGCGTTGTCGACAGTAACGAACTGCGAGTAGTCGACGCCGGTCTTGACCAGTTCCTCGGAGAACTGCGCGCAGATGCGTGGCGCGCTGGTGTCGGCATCGACGGTATGATCGATGACGCGGAAGCCCTTGCGAGCCTTGAGATCCTGATAGGCGGCCCTGACTGCCGGCGAATTGACGAGAGCGAGGCTCGCCTCGTAGGCCTGCAGAGCCGGCCTGTAGAGATCGCGGCGATCAAGGCCGTCCCCGAGCAGCGCCAGCACGTCGGCGCGCGTCTTGGTGGTGCGCAGCAATTTGTAGGCGTTGAAGGCGGCGGAAGTGGCGTTCGCCGGCAGGGTCGACGGCTCCGAGCTGTTGGCGGTCGGATGGACGGCAAGCGTTTCGCGCGCCAGCTCGAGCCAGAGCTGGCCATCATCCGGCAGCACCGAAACCGCCGCTTCGTATTTGTGCATGGCCGAGCGATGGTCGCCCGTCAGCGCCGACCGTTCGGCGGCGGCCCTCAGCGCCGTCAGCCCCTCGGTCGGCTTGGTGTAGGTCGGGCCAGTGAGGTTGTTGCGGTATTGCTGGGCCTGGTCGGCCATCCAGTTGGGGAAGAAGGCGAGTTCGGGTGGCGCGCCGATGTCGGGATCGCCATCGATGTTGACGACCTTGCCGGCGACGGCGCCACCGAAGGGTTTCAACGAATTGTAATCGGATTTAAGGAAGCACCATTTGGCCTTGAGGTTGTAGGTGAAGGCGCGGCAGGCCGGGTCGCCGAGGCAGGTGGTCTTGCACTGGTCGAGGCTGACATTCTGGTCGGATCTGAGATCGAAACCGAAATAGTCGGAATTGTCCGATGTCACCACCCGCCGGGCTTCGGCCGCTTGCGCGACACCGCTCCAGGCAAAAAAGAGAAGGAAAAGAATCGATAGACCACGAGCCGCGCGCATTGCCATAAACCCCTCCAGACAAGTGCTTACGTCCAGAAATCTTCAAGCTTCAGTCGCGCTTGTCAACATCGGGACGCGGCAGGATCCGCCTGCCAACGGTTTGCTTTCCGGCCGGTGACCGGTAGTAGCTCCATAGGACAGGGGATCACGCTTTCTTGCGGCGACGCAGAAGGTGTGAGTTCCAAGCCCTGTCTATTTCAGCAATTGGATTGTGGCCCCTTTACGAGTGCTTCAGAACTTCATTCCAATTTTAGGTTTGCGAGCTAGGCTAGGAGCGTAATGCCGGCGTATGAAAGGCAGATGTCGGGAGGAACCGCGCCACGGCGCGCGCTTTCGCGCGCCCTGCTTTTCGCATTGTTGTGCTCTACGGCACTTGTTGCCGAAACCGGAAGTGCGGCGGCCTTCGAGATTTTCGGCATCAAGCTGTGGGGATCCAAAGACGAAGATGCCGATATCGTCGACCCGCTGCGCTATGCGGTGACGATCGAGGCGCCGGACGCCGACAAGGATCTCGCCGAGAAGCTCGAAAACGCCTCGGCGCTGAAGGCCGACGAGGAACACCCGGTATCCGGTTCTCTCGGCCTGCTGGCCAAGGCGCGCAGCGACCGTGAGCAACTTGTTGCCGCACTCTACAGTGACGCCCGCTACGAGGGTGTCGTCACCATCACTATTCAGGGCAAGCCGCTCGACGATCTGCCGCCCGATGCCGAGTTTTCGGGTCCGCAGCCGATACCGGTGGTGATAAGCATAGCAGCCGGGCCGAAATTCACGCTTGGCAACATCAGACTGGAAGGCGATGCGGCGGGGCTGGCAAGTGCCGATTTCGGTCTGATCGCCGGCGGTGACGCCAGTTCGGGCGCCGTGCTCAAGGCCGAGGCGGCGATCGTGCGGGCACTCAAGCAAGAAGGCAGGCCGCTGGCCAAGGTGACGGGCCGCGAGATCGTCGCCGAGCACGCCGGTTCGACGCTCGACGTGACGCTTGCCGTCGCGGCCGGCCCGGTCGCCGGCTATGGCGACACCACTGTCGAGGGCACGGAAAAGGTCGACCGCGACTTCACCGAATATATGACCGGCCTTAAGCGCGGTCGCCAATATTCGCCCGATGAGATCGACGATGCGCGTGACCGGCTGCTCGGGCTCGAGGTCTTCAACAGCGTGACGGTGAAGGAAGCCGACGCACTCGACGCCGAGGGCAACATCCCGATCGGTGTCCAGGTAAGCGAACGCAAGCCGCGCTATTTCGGCATTGGCGGCAGCTTCTCAAACACCGAAGGGCTGGGCCTCGAAGGCTATTGGGGGCATCGCAATCTGTTTGGCCGCGCCGAAAAGCTGCGCATCGACGGCAAGATCAGCGGCATCGGCAGCAACGACTTGACCCAGCTCAATTACAATGCCGGCGTCATGTTCGAAAAGCCGGGCGTGGTCGGGCCGGCGTCGAAATTCATTGCCAGCGTCAATACCGTGCTGGAACACCCCGACGCCTACGACCATTTCTCGGTCAAGGGCAGCACCGGCCTATCCTACGAATTGGACAAGAAGCAGACGGTTTCCGCGCAAGTCGCGCTGGATTATTCGAGGATCCACGACGCTTTCGGCAAGCACACCTATCTGATCGCCAGCATTCCACTGCAATATGTCTACGACAATCGCGACAGCAAGCTCAATCCGACCCGGGGCTTCAGGGTGCTGGCCTATGGTGAGCCGAGCTACGACATTTTGAGCGGGGCTGCGTTTGTCAAGCTGAAGGGCGAGGGGTCGGCCTACCAGTCACTCGATTCGGCCTCGAAATTCGTTTTCGCCGAACGTGTCGCCATCGGCTCCATCATCGGCGCCAGTCTTCAAGATGTTCCGGCAGATCGACGCTTCTACTCAGGCGGCGGCGGTTCGGTGCGCGGCTATGCCTATCAAGGCATCGGCCCGAAGGACAGCAATGGAGAACCGATCGGCGGGCTTTCCTTCTTCGAGACCTCGGTCGAGATGCGCATCGCCGTCACCGACAAGATCGGCGTCGTGCCGTTCGTCGATGCCGGCACGGTGTCGACCAGGCAGGTCCCCGATTTTTCGGACATGAAGGTCGGCGCGGGTGTAGGCTTGCGCTATCTGACGGCGTTCGGGCCGCTGCGCGTCGACGCGGCGGTGCCTCTCAACCGCGGTCCTGACGATCCTCATTTCGGCATTTATGCCGGCATCGGCCAGGCATTCTGATGGCAATATTCAGGCGCATCCTCCGTATTCTTTTCTACACGCTGCTCATCGTCGTGGCAGCGGCGGTGGGGGCGGTCGTCGTGCTGACCAAAACCGAGCGCGGCCGCGAAAACCTTGCCGGCATCATCTCGACCATGGCCTCGACCGGCGACCGCAAGGTGACTGTCGTCGGCATCGACGGCATCTGGTCGGGCGCGCTGAGGGTCGATCATGTCGTTCTGGAGGATCGCGAAGGCGCCTGGATGGTGGCGCGCAACGTGGCCGTCGATTGGTCGCCGCTGGCACTCCTGTCGAAGAGCTTCAGCGCCGATCGCATTGGGGCCGAGCGTATCGAGTTGGCAAGGCTGCCGGTGGCCAATACACAGCCGAGCCAAAGCGGAGCGACGACGCTGCCGGTTTCCATCGACGTCAGGCAACTCGACCTTCCCGAAATCGCGCTCGGGCAGGCTCTGGCCGGCAGCGGTGTGGCCGAACTTGCAGCCAAGGGAGCGCTCAAGGCGGACGCCTCTCCATTGGCGATCGAGACCAACCTCAACATCGTTCGCCACGACGGCAAGCAAGGCACGGTCGACGCCAAAGCCCATTTCGCGCCGGCCGACAACAAGCTCGACCTCGACCTTAAGGCATCCGAGCCGGCCGGCGGCATCATCGCCAACCTGCTCAACCTGCCGGGCGCGCCGCCGGTCAACATTGTCGTTTCCGGCACCGGACCGCTCGCCAACTGGAATGGCATCGGGACCTTCGTTGTCGACGGCCGGATCGTCACCCAGCTTACCGGTCGCCATCAGCTCACCGACAAGGGTCATTATGTCGAGGCCAACGGCGATGGCGAATTCGAGCGCTTCCTGCCCGAAACCCTGAAACCGCTGTTTGCCGGCAAGACCACCTTCGACCTCGCCGGCACGGCGACCGCGGCCGGCGGCGTCGATGTCGAGCGCGCCAATATCGACAGCGGCGCCTTGCACGCGACCGCTGCCGGCATTGTCGATCCGAACGGCGCCAGCGACCTTTCGGTGAAGCTCGCCGCAAAGGGGCCGCCGATCGTGCTCAGCCTCGGCAGCGAGGCGCAACCGATAACCGTGGCAATCAAGGATGCCACGGCCCGCGCTTTCGGCGATGGCAAGGCGCCGATGATGGATATCGGCGCGTCGCTGGTCTCGGTGGTGGCGGGCGGCACGCGGGTGGACGACCTGATCGGGCAAGTGCATTCCGATGGTTTCGACATCCAGAACCGTAGCGGGCCGGTCACCATCAAGCTGACGGCGGCCGGCCTGAACACCGACGTCGCGACTTTGGCGCCGCTGATAACGGGCAGGGTCAGCGCCGGTCTCGCCGGCTCCGTCAGCAAGGAACAGATTGTCGTCGACGAAGGGACGCTACGCAGCGACGCGCTCAATGCGTCCGTAACAGCCACAGTGGCGCTTGCCGATCTGTCGATGACGCTCAAGATGAATGCCGACGCGGCTTCGACGGCGCTGCCGCCGCAAATCAGCTCGGTTCTCGGTGAGCGCGTGCAGTTTTCCGCAACCGCGACACGCGACCCGGACGGTGCGTTCGCCGCCAACGCATTGCAACTCACCTCCGGTACGCTTAGCGCCAGCGGCACCGCCAGTGTGCAAGGCACCGATATCCGAGCCGATATCAAGGGTACGCTGGGCGACGTGTCGGTGCTGTCGCCGCTGGTCGGCGCCAACGTCGGCGGCGCCGTCGGTTTCGGGCTTACCGCAAGCGGCGCGCGCAGCGCACCGGATTTCTCGGTTTCGGCCAACAGCGACAGCCTGACGGCGTCCGGCCATACGGTGAAGCAGATCAGGCTGAGCGCGAGCGGCAAGGCCGATATCGCCAGTCCCGCCGCCGATGTCTCGCTGACCGGCTCGGTCGACGACCAGCCGCTCGACCTCAAGGCATCGCTGGTCACAACCGACGGCAAGCGCTCCATCAATGGACTTGCCGTCTCGTTAGCCGACAACAAGGTCTCCGGCGACCTCGGGCTCGACGACAACCTGCTGCCGCTCGGCACGTTGACCCTCGATGCCGCCGATATTGCTCCGCTGGCCGCACTCACAGGCCAGTCGGTAGCCGGCGACGTGCGCGGCACCATCCGCTTTGCGAACGACAACGGAGCGCCGACGGTCGCGATCGATGCGACGAGCACCGTGATTTCGCGCGGCGAACTGGCGGCGAAGACAATCGCCGTCAACGCGCTGGTCGCCAATTATCTCAAAGCACCGGCAATCGCCGGCAAGATCAAGGCCGACACGATCACCTCCGGACCCACGGTGATCAGCGGCATCGATGTCGACCTGAAGCGCGATGGCGACTGGACCGGCTTTAGCGGCGGCGCCACGGTCGCCGGCATTCCGGCCAGCGCGTCCGGGCGGGTCAGGGTTGCGAACGGCACCACCAGCATCGAGCTTGCCTCGGGCGAGGCGACCATCCGCGGCATCAAGGCAGCTGTCGCGCAGCCATCAGCGCTGACAATCGCCAATGGCAGGGTGAGCATAGAGAAATTGGCGCTCGGTGTCGGCGGTGGTTCGGTTGCCGTGTCGGGTACGGCCGGCCAGACGCTTGATCTCGCTGCCACCTTGTCGGCGGTGCCGGCAGCGCTTGCCAATGATTTTTCACCGGGTCTCGATGCCGTGGGCGTGCTCAGCGGCACCGCGCAGGTCACCGGATCGTCGGCTGCCCCAGATATTCGCTTCACCGCCCGGCTCAACGGCGCCGAAACCAGCCAGACCCGGCAGGCTGGGCTCGGGCCGCTGGATCTCGACGCAGCAGGCCGTTTCTCGTCGGCCAGCGGCCTGGCCATCGAGCAGGCGACGCTTGCCGGCGAGAAGATCTCCGGCAAGGCAGCCGGCACCATCAATCCGAACGGTGCCAGCGATTTTTCGCTCCACCTGGCCTCTACCGGTCCGAGCCTGCCGTTGTCGCTTGGCAGCAAGGAGAGCCCGATCAAGCTCGAGCTACAGGCGATATCGCTAACGGCGGCCGGGCAGGGCGCCCAGCCGAAGCTCGACATTTCCGCGACGCTGCCATCGGCCGCCACCAATCTAGCTATGATCGAGGGCATCACGCTTGCGCTGCACTCCGATCGCTTTGACGTGAAAGCCCGGAGCGGGCCGATCTCCGGCACCGTGACTGCCGAAAAAATCGGCATCGACAATCCGACTATCGCGCCGCTGATCGCCGGCAAGGTCACCGCCAAACTCGCCGGCAGCCTTGCCGCCGATGCCATCGTCATCGATAGCGGCACGGTGACCAGCGACGCATTGAACAGCGGCTTCAACGGGCGGGTCTCGCTGGCCGACGGCGCCATCGACCTCAATGTCAAGGCGGACGCCGCCTCGGCGGCGCTGCCGGCGGCGGTGCGTGGCGTGCTCGCCGAGCGAACGCAATTCAGTGCCGCGCTGAAGCGGGATGCCAACGGCAATGTCACCGCCAACGCGATCAGGCTGTCATCAGGCGCGCTGACCGCAGACGGGCAGGCGAGCCTTGCCGATAACAAGCTGAGCGCCGACGTCAAAGGCGCACTAGGCGACGTCTCGCTGCTATCCAAGGATGCCGGAGGCGCTATTTCTTTCGCGCTGAATGCGCAAGGCGCCAGTACCGCACCGGATCTATCGCTGACTGTCAACAGCGACAAGCTTTCGGTGGCCGCGCGTGAGATCACGGGATTGAAGCTCACCGCCACCGGCAAGGCTGATGCGGCCAACCCCGCCGCGAATGTGCAACTCACCGGAAACGTCGGCGGCCAACCGCTGCAGGGTAGTGCCGTGCTGGCGACATCGGACGGCAAACGCGCCATCAACGGGCTTTTGCTGTCGCTCGGCAAGAACCGTATTTCCGGCGACCTGGCGCTTGACGATGCCTTCCTGCCGGCCGGCACCGTGGCGCTCGACCTGCCCGATATCGGTCCGCTTGCGGCCCTGGCACTGGAAAAGGCCGATGGCGATGTGCGCGGCACGATCGCCTTCTCCAAGGCGGGTACCGTGCCGCAAGTCGCCGTCAAGGCGACGACGGCCTCGATCTCGCGCGGCGATGTCTCGGCCAAGGCCGTGAGCATCGATGCGCTGATCGCCAACTATCTGGCGGCACCGGTGATCTCGGGCAAAATCCGTGCCGACAGCGTAACTTCCGGCGGAACGGCTATTCGGGGCGTCAACGTCGATCTCAAGCGCGACGGCGAATGGACCGGCTTTTCCGGTGGCGCCACCGTCAAGGATATTCCGCTGAGGGCGGCCGGCCGGGTCAAGGCGGTCAAGGGCACGACGACGGTCGAACTTGCCTCCGGCGAGGCGACCATCCGCGGCATCAAGGCGGCCATCGCCCAGGCCTCGACCATCAACATCGCCAATGGAGTGACCAGCCTCGACAGGCTGGTGCTCAACCTCGGCGGCGGCACGGCGACGATCACGGGCAAGGCTGGGCAGGCGTTCGACCTCAACGCGACGCTGGCCCGCGTCCCGATCTCGATAGCCAACAGTTTTTCGCCGGGCCTCGATGCCGCCGGTTCCATCTCGGGCACGGTGAAGGTGACGGGCGCGCCGGCCAATCCGGCCGTTGCCTTCAAGATCGACGCCGCAGGCGTTCAGACGTCGCAGACCCGTGGTGCAGGTTTCGGCGGCATGGGCGTTTCATCCTCAGGTACGTATTCGGGCAACAGACTGACCTTCGACGCCAACATGAGCGATGCCGCCGGCCTCGGCCTCAAGGGCGGCGGCACGATGACGACATCAGGCGCGCCCACCCTTGATCTCAACTTTTCCGGCAAGGTGCCGTTCGCCTTCCTCACCAGGACACTCGCCGCGCAAGGCCTGTCCCTCAGCGGCACGGCCGACGTCGATGTGCAGGTGCGCGGCCCGGCGACGTCGCCGGTGATCTCAGGCACGGTCCGCACGTCGGGCGCCCGTCTGGTCGATGCGCGATCGGGGCTTGCGATCAACGACATCACTGCCGATGTCGCTATCGGCAATGGCGTGGCCAGGATCAACCGCCTGACCGGCACGCTGTCGACACGCGGCAGCCTTTCGGCCAGCGGCACCGTCGGCATCGATCCGGCAAAAGGTTTTCCGGCCGACCTGTCGGTCAAGCTCGTCGATGGCCGCTATACCGACGGCAAGGTGGTCACCGCCAATCTTGGCGGCGACCTGACCGTCAAGGGACCGCTCACCTCCGCGCCGGTGATTTCCGGTACGGTCAACCTGGCCAAGACCGTCATCACCGTACCCGAAAAGCTGCCCGGCTCGCTGGCCGAGCTCAACGTCAAGCACAAGAATGCGCCGGCCGCCGTGCGTGCGCAGGACAAGGCGTTGCGCCCGGCCGCTGCAAGCAGTGGCGGCGGCGGCAACGGCCTCAATCTCGACGTCACGGTCAATGCGCCGAGCCAGATCTTCATCCAGGGCAGGGGTGTCGACGCCGAGCTCGGCGGTTCGCTGCGGCTGACCGGCCCGGCATCGTCACCCCAGGCGGTCGGCACCTTCACCTTGCGGCGCGGACGGTTGACGATCCTTGCCAAGCGGCTGACCTTCACGGAAGGCACCGTCGGCTTTTCCGGCTCTCTGGTGCCCTACCTCAATCTCACGGCGCAATCGAAGACGACCAGCGCCACCGTGACTATCGTGGTGTCAGGCGAGGCGAACAACCCGAAATTCACCTTCTCCTCGGTACCCGCGCTGCCGGAGGATGAGGTGCTGGCGCAGCTGATCTTCGGCCGTTCGATGTCGAACCTGTCGCCGCTGCAGATCGCGCAGCTTGCCGAGGCTGCCGGACAACTGGCCGGCGTCGGCGGCTCGACCTCACTGCTGCAGAACCTGCGCAGCGCAATCGGCGTCGACGATCTCGACGTAATCACCGATGAACAGGGTGGCACCGCCGTCTCGGCGGGCAAGTATCTCAACGACCGTACCTATGTGACGATCCAGAAGGGCGACAGGCCGGGCTCGGGCAAGGCAACCGTCGATCTCGACGTTGGGCGCGGCGTCAAGCTGCGTGGCGAGGCAACCGACGCCGGCGAAGCAAAAGGCGGTGTTTTCTACGAACGGGAATATTGAAACCGGCCGTTCGCGCAGAACAACTGGTTGCCTGAGAACGAGTGGCGCAGCGGCGAATGTCCCAGTTTAATTGCCTGTGGGGATTTCGGACGAAATCCCTGGCGCAGTAGCAAATTTGCGCCAAGACTGTCGTTATCGCGCGAACCGCCCTGCTTTCAAAGTTGCACATTCCTTGGCATGTTCCCAATCCCTGCCGTCTTTGACATCATGGCGAGGATGCGGAATGTTAAAAGGCAGAAAGCCAACAATGGGAGTAAGTCATGACGATCTACAAGAGTAACGGCGACCGCGTTCCCGATCACATCCTGGCCATGGCCGAAGACGCCAAGGCAGGCAAGATGGATCGTCGCGAATTTCTAGCTCTCGCCAGCGTCTTCGGCGCGTCGACGGCGATGGCCTATGGCATGCTTGGCCTTGCAGACCCGACGCCGGCCAAGGCGGAAGAGGTCCAGGGCAAGAAAGGCGGCGTATTGAAGGTCGCGCAATGGATCAAGGATCCGAAGGATCCGCGCAAGGCCGACTGGTCGGAAATCGCCAATGCCGAGCGCCAGGCGCTCGAGCCGCTGGTCAAATACACCACCGAATACACGTTCCGCCCCTATCTGCTGGAGAGCTGGGACGTGAATGACGACGCTACCGAATACACGCTGCATGTGCGCAAGGGCGTCACCTGGAACAACGGCGATCCGTTCTCCGCAGACGACGTCATCTTCAACCTCAAGCGTTGGGCCGACAAGAAAGCCGAAGGCAATTCCATGCCCGGTCGCCTCGGTTCGCTGGTCAAGGATGACAAGCTGGATGAGAGCGCGGTTACCAAGGTCGACGATCACACGGTCAAGCTGACGCTCAGCAAGCCGGATATCGCCCTCATTCCCAACGTGTGCGACTATCCCGGCCTTATCGTCCACAAGACCTTCGACGAGAAGGGCGGCGACTTCAAGTCCTGCCCGATCGGAACCGGCCCGTTCGAGTTGGTCTCCTACGATGTCGGCCAGAAAGTGGTCTACAAGCGCCGCGAAGACAACAAATGGTGGGATGGTGACGTCTTCCTCGACGGCATCGAGTTCATCGACTACGGCACCGATCCGGCGGCGATGGTCAGCGCTTTCGAGGCAGGCGAGGTGCACACCAACTTCGAGACGTCGGCCGACTATGTGTCGATCCTCGACGGCATGGATTTGGTGAAGTCGGAGATCGTCACCGCCTCGACGATCGTCTGCCGTACCAATGTGACCAACAAGCCTTACGGCGACCAGAAGGTTCGCAACGCCCTGCAGCTCGCGGTCGACAACAATGTCGTCCTGCAACTCGGCTACGGCAATGCCGGCACGGTTGCCGAAAACCACCATGTCGCCCCGATCCATCCGGAATACTATGAATTGCCGAAGATTGCTCGCGACCCGGCCAAGGCAAAGGCGCTGATGGCCGAAGCCGGCCAGGCCGATTTCGAGCACGAACTGATCACGGTCGACGAAGACTGGCACAAGAACACAGGCGATGCGATCGCCGCGCAGATGCGCGACGCCGGCATCAAGGTCAAGCGTACGGTGCTGCCGGGTTCGACCTTCTGGAACGACTGGACGAAGTATCCGCTGTCGATGACCAACTGGAACATGCGGCCGCTCGGCGTCCAGGTTCTGGCGATCGGCTATCGCACAGGTGAGGCCTGGAACGAGACGGCCTGGTCGAATCCGGAGTGGGATGCCAAGCTCAACGCTGCGCTGGCAGTTGCCGACGCCGCCAAGCGCAAGGAAATGATGAAGGATATCGAGCAGATCCTGCAGGATTCCGGCATTATCATCCAGCCTTATTGGCGCAAGCTCTACAGCCATTCGGTCAAGGCGGTGCAGAACTACAAGATGCACCCGACCTTCGAGCGCGACTACGGCAAGGTCTGGCTCGACCAGGCCTGACCGGACGATCCGGAAGGGGGCGTCTCGCCCCTTTCCCTCGCTCTTTGCATGGTCCTTGGACCGGAAGTCGGCGCAGCAAAAAGTTGCGGACTCTTCGGCCTGGGTCTGCAATAAAAAGGGTATTGCATCTGGGACTGGTCTGAAGGCTTGTTCTGCCGCTGGCGGCAGCGCACGGCTTGCAAACCGGTTCCACCCCCAACCCGACCGGCAGGGGACCGCCATGCTTTCTTTCGTTATCAGGCGTCTCGGCACCATGGCAGTGACGATGCTGTGCCTGACGATGATCGTCTTCTTCCTGGTCAATCTCGGGCCTAATCTGAAGAAGCTCGCGATCAGCCAGACCGAAATGCACACATCCGCCGAGCAGCTTGAGGCTTGGCTGGTCAACCATGGCTATCGGCAGAATTTCTTTATCCGCTACGGTCAATGGCTGGGCATCATGCCCAAGCAGCCGGTGACCGACCCGGCGACCGGCAAGCCCGCACAGCGTTTCTCCTTCTGCAACGATCCGGTCGTGCCGACATTCTCCGGCATCCTGCAAGGCGATTTCGGTTGCTCGACCAAGTTCAAGACGACGGTCGCTTCGAAACTCTTTCCGGCGCTCAGCGCCACCGGCATCCTGATGCTCTGCGTGCTGGCCGTAATGGTGCCGATCTCGCTTTTGATCGGTATTCTCGCCGGTATGCGCGAGGGTTCACGCACCGACCGCACATTGTCGGTGGCTTCGATCGCCTCGACGGCGACGCCCGAATATGTTTCGGGCGTCATCTTCACCGTGATCTTTGCCTCCTGGCTCGGCGTGCTGAACGGTTCGGCGGCCTCGGCCAGCCAGGGCATCACCTTCTATAATTTCACCTTGCCGGTGATGACGCTGGCGATCTACGGCATCGGCTACATCGCTCGCATGACCCGCGCCTCGATGGTCGAGGTGATGACCCAGCAATATATCCGAACCGCCCGGCTGAAGGGCCTCTCCTTCGGCAGCGTGGTGATAAAGCACGCTCTGCGCAACGCCCTGATCGCGCCATTCACGGTCATCATGCTGCAGTTCCCCTGGCTGCTCACCGGCGTCGTCATCGTCGAGGTGATGTTCCGCTACCAGGGGTTCGGCTACACCCTGGTCGAGGCCGCCGGCAACAACGACATCGATCTTCTGCTCGGCTGCTCGCTGGTCTCGGTGTTTATCGTCCTGATCACACAGCTCATCTCCGATGTCGGCTACGCGTTCCTCAATCCGCGCATCAGAGTTCAATAGGAGACCGGGCGGATGCAGGTCGAATATCTCAGCGCCTTCAACGTCGTACTCGGCGTGCTTGCCCGCTTCTGGCCGGTCTGGATCGCTCTCGCCCTGGTGATGGGGGCGAGCTTCGGCTACAAGAAGAAGCTAGGCCTTTACGGCCAGCTTTTCGACAGCGGCGTCGGCATCGTCGGCGTCGGCATCTGCCTGTTCTGGCTGTTTACGGCGATCTTCGCGTCGACCATCTCGCCCTTCGATCCGCTCGCCCAAGTGCCGATCATGAAGGACGCGCTGCCGGGCGCAATCGAGCCGGGGTCGAAACTTGTATACTATTTCGGCGGCGACAAGCTCGCCCGCGACGTGTTCTCCCGCATGGTCTATGGCAGCCAGATCGTGCTGATCATCGCGCCGGCGGCGACCGGTTTTGCGCTGATGGTCGGCATTACGCTCGGCCTGCCGGCCGGCTATTATGGCGGCAAGATCGATACGGTGCTGTCCTTCCTCGCCAACCTTGTGCTGGCCTTCCCGGTGATCCTCCTGTTCTACCTGCTGGTGACGCCGGGCATCATGGACACGCCGATCCCCTACGCGATGGCAGGGCTGTTCTTCCTGTTTCCGATCATCTTCTTCAGTGTGCTGTTCTGGACGCGCTACAAGAACCGCCCCGACCGCCTCTATATCCTGCTTGGCCTGACGTTGGTACTTGGCGGCTGGATCTATGCGGGCCTTGTCTTCGATGCCGATCCGTTCAAGATCATCCACATCGATCCCAACCAGCTCAACATCTTCGTGGCGGTGGTGTTCGCCTCCAGCCCCGGCGTGTTCCGCATCGTGCGCGGCCTGGTCATGGACATCAAAACGCGCGACTATGTTGCGGCGGCACAAACGCGCGGTGAATCGCCCTGGTACATCATGCTGTGGGAGATATTGCCCAATGCGCGCGGGCCGCTTATCGTCGACGCCTGCCTGCGCATCGGCTACACCACGATCCTGCTCGGTACGCTCGGCTATTTCGGGCTGGGACTGGCGCCGGAAAGCCCGGACTGGGGCACGGCGATCAAGGATGCAAGCCGGCTGCTGCGCTCCTTCATCCACCCGGCGCTGCCGCCGACGATCGCATTGATGTCGTTCGTGCTCGGCCTCAACCTCCTGGCGGATTCGCTGCGCGAACAGTCTATGAAGGATTGATGCCGGCAAAGATTGACGCCGGGAAGATCGATGCCGGGTTCGGCCCGACATGCCTGAAGAACAAGGATTGGAGCGACCCATGAATGAGGCAGTTCGAAATCCCGCCAAGCCGACGAATGGCCCGATCATCGAGATCGAGAACCTGTCGATCTCCTTCTTCACCCGCAAGGGCGAGATCCCGGCGGTCATGGATTTTTCCTGCACGGTCATGCCCGGCGAGGCGATGGGTATTGTCGGCGAATCCGGCTGCGGCAAGTCGACCGTGTCGCTCGGCATCATGCGCGACCTCTCCAACATCGGAAAGATCGTCGGCGGAAAGATCAAATTCCAGGGCAAGGACATGGGAGAATTGTCCGACGAGGAACTGCGCGCCATCCGCGGCAACAAGATCGCGATGATCTACCAGGAACCGATGGCCAGCCTGAACCCGGCGATGAAGGTCGGCCAGCAGCTGATGGAAGTGCCACTGATCCACGACAAGGTGTCGAAGGACGAAGCTTACAAACGCGCCTTGGAAATGGTGCGCGCGGTGAAGCTGCCGGATCCCGAGCGCATGATGCGTTCCTACCCGCACCAGCTTTCCGGCGGTCAGCAGCAGCGCATCGTCATTGCCATGGCGCTGCTGTCGAAGCCGGCGCTGCTTCTGCTCGACGAGCCGACGACAGCGCTCGACGTGACGGTGGAGGCCGGCATCGTCGACCTGGTCAAGGGGCTGGGCGAGAAGTTCGGCACCTCGATGATCTTCGTGTCGCACAACCTCGGCCTGATCCTGGAGACCTGCGACCGCATCACGGTGATGTATTCGGGCGAAGCGGTGGAGACCGGCAAGATCAAGGACGTCTTCGACCGGATGCGCCATCCCTACACGCAAGGCCTGTTCCGCTCGATCCCGTTGCCGGGCGCCGACAAGAATTCGCGGCCGCTGATATCCATCCCAGGGCAGTTGCCGCTACCGCACGAGCGGCCGAAGGGCTGCAATTTCGGCCCGCGCTGCCACCATTTCGTCGAGGGCGTCTGCAACGCCGCCGAAATTCCGATGATCGCGGTCGAAGGCCATGACGGGCATTTCTCGCGCTGTGTGCGCTTCAACGAGATCGACTGGGAGGCGCTGCCACCCGGCGCCAAGAAGGTCAACGAGCGGGTGGTGCCCGGTGCGCCGGTGCTCCAGATCGAAGACCTCCGGAAGTACTACAAGGTCGGCGGCAGCGAAGTGTTCGGCTCGAGCGAGGGCCGTGTCGTCAAGGCCAACGAGACGATCTCGTTCATGGCGCGCGAATCCGAGACCGTCGCTATCGTCGGCGAATCCGGCTGCGGAAAATCGACCCTGGCCAAGGTGCTGCTCGGCCTCGAAACGGCAAGCTCCGGCCGCGTCAAGCTCGGCAACAAGGAGATTCAGTCGACCGGGATCGAGAAGCGCAGCGTCGACACGGTGTCATCGATCCAGATGGTGTTCCAAAATCCGTTCGACACGCTCAATCCCAGCCATTCGGTCGGTTCGCAGATCATCCGTACGCTGGAAAAGTTCAACGTCGGCGACACAGTGGCCGACCGCCGCAAGCGAATGCTGGAATTGCTCGACCTGGTGAAGCTGCCGAGGGCGTTCGAGTCGCGCAAGCCGCGCCAGCTTTCAGGCGGCCAGAAACAGCGCATCGGCGTTGCGCGTGCCTTTGCCGGCGACGCCAAGGTGGTGGTGGCCGACGAGCCGGTCTCGGCACTGGATGTGTCGGTCCAAGCCGCGGTGACCGAGCTCTTGATGGACATCCAGCGCAAGAACAAGACGACGATGCTGTTCATCAGCCACGATCTGTCGGTGGTGCGCTACATCGCCGACCGCGTCGTCGTCATGTATCTCGGCTATATCGTTGAGCAAGGCACGACCGACCAGATATTCGCGCCGCCCTATCACCCCTATACCGAGGCATTGCTGTCGGCGATCCCGATCGCCGACACAAGCGTGGTCAAGAAGCACATCGTGCTGGAGGGCGACATCCCTTCGGCGATGAACCCGCCGTCCGGCTGTCCGTTCCAGACGCGCTGCGGCTACAAGAAACTGGTGCCGGACAACCTTTGCGAAACCATGGTGCCGCCAGTCAAAAATCTCGGCGACGGCCATATGAGCCTGTGCTGGCTGTCCGACGACGTGCTGGCGAAAATGGAGCCGGTGATCAAATTCGACAAGGAGCACGCCGCAAATGAGGGCGTGCCGGATGATGCAAACCACGGTGTTGGCCCGGGCTTTGCCGGAGATCCGCCCAAGCGCCCGCATGGAAAGACTGGCAGCGTTGAAGCCGATGCCGAGGGCCAGGCAGTGGAGAATGCCGAAGCGGTCGCCAAAGCCCGCCGTCACGAGGTTCGCGACGAGGTTTCAGAGACCGGCACCTCAAGCTCTGCCGACAGCGCGGTGGCACCAATCATGCCGCCGACTGTCGGCGACGGCCGACAGGCCGAGGACGCCACGCGCAAGCCGCGCAAACCCAAGGGCGGCTGAGAGCCGTTAATAGGCTAGGGCGCGCATTGCCGTAGCTGCGCGGCGTAGTCCTGCGCCATCTGTTCGGTGGCATGCGCATAGCGCTGCACGTCGGCGTCGCCGCGACTGCCGCGCTTGTAGGCATTCCAGCCGAGATAGTAGGCGAGATACAGATTGTAGGTGTCGTTGCGGGCGACGCCGAGCGTGTCGGCGGTCTTGGAATGATACCAGCCGACGAAATCGACGGCATCGGCAAACCTGGTGCGGCGCGCCGCCCAGCTTCCGGTCTCGTTCTGGTATTGCGCCCAGGTGCCGTCGAGCGCCTGCGAGAAGCCGGTGGCGCTGGAGATATGTTTCCAGGGAATGAAGCCCAGCAGCTTGGTGCGCGGCGGCCTTGCGTTGCTCTTGAAGCCGGATTCCTTGCGCACCGTCGCCATCAGCACGGGAACCGGCACACCGTATTTCTGCTCGGTGCGTTGTGCCGCCGCCTGCCAATTGTCGAACCAGCCGTCATTCTGGTCGAAAACGGCGCACACATCGTTGATATGGTTCGGTGGCGTCGCGCAGGCCGAAAGCGCCAGCGGCGCGGCAATCGCTATAATTTTACTAAAACTCGACCTACGCATCGGAAGAGCATTAGGCCGAAAACATAAAAGGAATCTTGCTGTCTTCCTTAACGGCTCATCGGCGCTTTGCCTGACGCGGAACAAGTATAACCATTCCGACGTTTGTTGTCGCTTTTGCCGATGTGAAATTCCCGGAATGCCGCCTTGGCTAAAATCACGCCCGCAGGTGGCGGATTCTTGACAGCTCGATCCTCGTGCCGGCGCTTTGATGCGCGGCATGAGCGAACCAAGACGCAAGCGCGGCGCCGAGCGAACCAGCAACAGGGGACCGACCGCCATCCCGCAACTGCCGTTGCGCCGCGTCACCAATCCCTATCCGCCAATGGCGATGCTCTCGGCCGACCAGATCGAGGCGATCCACCAGGCGTCGATGCATATCTTGGAGAATTTCGGCATCGAGGTGATGAGCCCGCGGGCGCTGTCGCTGTTCGAGAAGGCCGGGGCCAAGGTCGATCATGCCACGATGAACGTCCGCATCGATCGCGGCATGATCGAGGAAGCGCTGAAGACGACGCAGTCCAGCTATACGCTGACGCCGCGCAATCCCGCCCATGCCGTCCACCTCGGCGGCAATACCATCAACTTCACGCTCGTCGCCGGGCCGCCGAATGTGCACGACATGGAGCGCGGCCGCCGTGCCGGCAATTTGCGCGATTATTCCGATCTCGTCCGGCTGGCGCAGCATTTCAACTGCATCCACATGCTAGGCAACCAGGTCTGCGCGCCGGTAGAATTGCCGGCGAATTCCCGTCATCTCGACACTTATTTCGCCAATCTGACACTGACCGACAAAAGCTTTCACGTCTCGGCCATCGGCCGCGGCAGGGCGCTCGACGGCATCGAAATGATGGCAATCGCGCGCGGACTGACGCTTGACGAGATGCGCCACGATCCCGGCGTCACCACGATCATTTCGGTCAATTCGCCGCGCCGCTTCGACGAGATGATGGCCGAGGGGCTGATGACGATGGCCGAGTTCGGCCAGTCGGTGGCGGTAACGCCATTCACGCTGATGGGAGCGATGAGCCCGGTGACGCTTGCCGGCGCGCTCGCCCAGCAGAATGCCGAGGCGCTGTTCGGCGTGGTGCTGACGCAGCTCGTCCGCCCCGGCGCGCCGGTGATGTATGGCGCCTTCACCTCCAATGTCGATATGAAATCGGGAGCGCCGGCGTTCGGCACGCCTGAAAACACCAAGGCGAATATCGCGTCCGGACAGTTGGCGCGGCGTTACAACCTGCCTTATCGCACAACGCCGGGCTCGGCTTCCAATGCCGCCGACGCGCAAGGCGCCTATGAGACGCTGATGGCGCTGTGGGGCGCGGTGCTCGGCCATGGCAACCTCGTCTACCATGCCGCCGGCTGGCAAGAGGGCGGACTGACAGCGTCGTTCGAAAAGTTCATCATCGACGTCGAGATGATCCAGCACATGATGGAGTTTTTGCGCCCGATCGAGGTCAACGAGGCCGAGCTTGCCGTCGAGGCTCTGGGTGCGGTTCCGACCGGCGGCCACTTCTTCGGCGAGCCGCACACGCTGGAGCGCTACGCCACGGCCTTCTACCAGCCGATGCTGTCCAACTGGCAGAATTTCGAGGCCTGGCAGGAGGCTGGCGGGCTCGATGCCACGGCGCGGGCGACGAGGCTTTGGAAGAAGGCGCTGGAGGACTATGTCGAGCCGGTGATGGAAGTCTCCAGGCGCGAGGCGCTTGAGGCGTACGTGGCCAAGCGCAAGGAAGCGATCGGGGCGGGCGAGCCTTAAGCGCCGCTCGTCTTGTTCGGCTTCATTCTCTTCTCCTCCAGAATCATGAAACCCATCCAACTCTTTGAAACGACGAGAATCCCATGAAATCGCATGCAAAGGTCGTGGTTATCGGCGGTGGCGTTGTCGGGTGCTCCGTGCTGTTCCATCTGGCCCGGCACGGCTGGACAGACATCGTGCTTCTGGAGCGCGATGAATTGACCTCCGGCTCGACCTGGCATGCCGCCGGCGGCATGCACACGATCAATGGCGATCCCAATGTCGCCAAGCTGCAGAAATACACAATCTCGCTCTACAAGGAGATCGAGGAACTGTCCGGCCAGGCGACCGGCGTGCATTTGACTGGCGGCGTCTTGCTGGCAGCGACGGAGGCGCGGCTCGACTGGCTGCGCGGCGTCGTCGCCAAGGGCCGCTATCTCGGCATCGAGCTCGAGGAGATATCGCCTGATGAGGCGGCCGAGCTGATGCCGTTGCTCGATCCCAAGCAGTTCGTCGGTGCCGTGCGCAACAAGGAGGACGGTCATCTCGACCCGTCCGGCGTTACCCACGCCTACGCCAAGGCGGCGAGGAAGCTTGGTGCCGAGGTCGAGCGTTTCACCAAGGTCGAGGACATTGTGCGGCGCGCCGACGGGTTGTGGCGCGTCATCACCAACAAGGGCGAGGTTGTGGCCGAACATGTCGTCAATGCCGGCGGCCTGTGGGCGCGTGAGGTCGGCCGCATGGTCGGGCTGGAGCTGCCGGTGCTGGCGATGGAGCACATGTACCTGATCACCGAGGACATGCCGGAGGTCGCCGCCTGGAACCAGAAGACCGGCACGGAGATCATCCATGCGGTCGACTTCGACGGCGAACTCTATCTGCGCCAGGAACGCGGCGGCATGCTGATGGGCACTTATGAAAAGGCCAACAAGCCATGGTCCGAATTCCAGACGCCATGGAATTTCGGCCACGAACTGCTGGAGCCCGATATCGACCGCATCGCACCGTCGCTGGAGGTTGGCTTCCGGCATTTCCCGGCGTTCCAGAACACCGGCATCAAGCAGATCATCAACGGACCCTTCACCTTCGCGCCGGACGGCAATCCGCTGGTCGGGCCGGTGCGCGGCCTGCCGGGGTTCTGGGTGGCCTGTGGTGTCATGGCGGGGTTCTCGCAGGGCGGCGGCGTCGGCCTGGCGCTGTCGAACTGGATGATCGAGGGCGATCCCGGCGCCGACATCTGGGCGATGGATGTGTCACGCTACGGTGACTGGGCCACGATGGCCTATACCAACGCCAAGGTGCGCGAGAATTATTCGCGGCGGTTTTCGATCCGCTTCCCGAACGAGGAACTGCCGGCTGGGCGACCGCTCAAGACGACGCCGGTCTATGATCTGTTGTCGGCCGAGGGCGCGCAATGGGGCGTCGCCTATGGGCTGGAAGTGCCGCTGTGGTATGCGCCCGAAGGGGTCAAGGACGAATTCTCCTGGCGCCGCTCGAGCGACTTCGAGCATGTCGCGAAAGAAGTGGAGACGGTTCGGCAACGCGTTGGTCTGTCGGAAATCTCGTCATTCGCCAAATACAGAGTCACCGGTGAGGACGCAGCAACCTGGCTCGACAGTATGCTCGCGTGCAAATTGCCAAGGCCCGGCCGCATGACGCTGGCGCCGATGCTGAAGGAAGACGGCAGGTTGATCGGCGATTTCACGCTGGCCAATCTCGGCGGTCCAAATTCTGCAAGCAAGGATTGGTTCCTGGCCGGCAGCGGTGTCGCCGAGCAGTACCACATGCGCTGGTTCGAAGCGCATCTGCCGAAGGACGGCTCTGTTAGCATCGAGGCGCTGGGAGCAAAACTCACCGGCCTGTCGATCGCCGGGCCGAGCGCGCGGAACCTTCTTGAAAAGGTCACACGATCTGACGTGTCGAATACGGCCTTTCCGTTCATGGCCATCAGCAGGATGGATATCGGCATGGCACCGTGCCTGGTCGGGCGCGTCAGCTACACCGGCGACCTCGGCTACGAAATCTGGGTGGCGCCGGAATATCAGCGTGCCGCCTATCAGGCGCTGATGGCGGCGGGCGAGGAATTCGGCATCGGCCTGTTCGGCTCGCGCGCGCTCAATGCGCTGCGGCTCGAGAAGAATTACGGCTCATGGGCGCGCGAATACCGGCCGATCTATGGGCCGCTGGAGGCCGGCCTCGACCGCTTCGTCGCCTATGGCAAAGAGGCCGATTTCATCGGCAAGCAGGCAGCGCTGGCGGAGCGCAAGCAAGGCGGCAGACTGCGGTTGCGGGCCTTTGTCGTCGATGCTGCCGATGCCGACGTCATCGGCGACGAGCCAATCTGGTATGGCGGTGCCGTGCGCGGCTGGGTCACGTCAGGCGGCTACGCACATCATTCAAAAAAATCCGTCGCCATGGGTTATGTGCCGAAAGAGATCGCCGATGAGGCCAACGGTTTCGAGATCGAGCTATTGGGCAAGCGTTACGCCGCACGTATGCAGCAGACACCGCTGTTCGACGCCAATTTCGAGCGGATGCGCGGTTGAGGAACCGAGTGGCATGGCGAAGTCGCCGTGCCGGTGGCACGATGAAAGGGGGAGGACGATTTCGCGATAGTGAAAATTCTTTCGCGCGGTGACCTTTGGTTTTATTGTCGAGCTGCGGCGGAAGGCTGGGCAATTGCTTCGGAGGTCCACCATGCCCGACGTGTATGCGCAGATCACAACCGCTGATCCGGCTGTTGTCGCGGTTCTTATCAACGCGATGGAGTTGCGGGCCGCAGACCCGCGCCAGAAGGCAATTCGCCACTCGTTTTTCTCGTCGATCGATTTTCCGGAAAGGGCACGCGTCCTCGAAGGCGGCTGCGGCTCGGGACCGATCAGTCGCGAGCTTGCGCGCTGGCCGGGGGTGAACGAGGTTGTTGGGCTCGATCCGTCGCCGATATTTCTGGCGAAGGCGCGCGAGCTTGCCGCGGATATCCCCAACCTGAACTTCGTCGAAGGGGATGCCAGGTCGCTGCCGCACGAGGACAACTCGTTCGATGTGGTCATCTTCCATACCTGCCTGACCCATGTGCCCGGTCCCGAAAAGGCCCTGACGGAATCGTTGCGCGTGCTTCGCCCAGGCGGCTGCCTGGCGATCTTCGACGGCGATTACGCGACGACGACGGTCGCCATCGGCGATCATGATCCGCTGCAGGATTGCGTGGATGCCGCAATGGCGGCGCTGGTGAATGACCGCTGGCTGACGCGCCGGCTGCCGCTGCTGGCGAAATCGGCGGGCTTTGTCGTCGAAAAATTCGACAGCTACGGCTACGCCCAAATTGCCGCGCCCGACTACATGCTGACTCTGGTCGATCGCGGCGCCGATATTCTGGCCGGCTGGAAGCGACTCGACAAGGCGCTTGGCGACGGGCTGAAGCACGAGGCGCGCCGGCGTGTCGAAGCCGGAGAGTTCTTCGGGTTCATCGCCTTCGCGGGCCTGATTGCGCGCAAGTCGGCCTGAGCGCGCGCTGATCCGCCCGGCTACGATGTTTTGCGGTTGTCCAGTGCCAGGGCGCCGGGGCCGGCGAATACCAGATAGAAGAAGATGAAGCAGAAGGAGATCGCGGCATCGCCGCCATTGTTGACCGGGAAGAAGCTCTGCGGCATGTGCGCCATGAAATAGGCGATCGCCATCTCGCCGCTGAGAAGGAATGCCACCGGCCTGGTGAAAAGCCCCAATACCAGCAGGATGCCGCCTCCGAATTCCAGGATGGCCGCGGTCAGCGATAGCGCGCTCAGGGCGCCGGCATGGTCGCCGACGGGGAAATTGAACAGTTTCTGGGTGCCGTGCTCAATGAACTGCAGCGCCGTCATGATGCGCAAGGCGGCAAGGGCGAACGGTTGATATCCGGCGAGGCCTTCGAAAAGCTTCATCTACGACTCCATTTTCACCTAGCCCGGCCATAGGTCATCGCCAAAGGCCGGACCATTCACATAGTCCGGCCTTCATTCAACTGTCGGTGAGTGAGTCGTGAGGCGTGCTGCAGCCTTGGGGCCGCACGATGGCGGCCCCCAATTGGCGCGGCCTGTTACCGCGTCGGTGCCATTAGCGCGAAATGGGCGCCTTGCGGATCCGTGCACTGTACGATCCAGCTGCCGCCGGGGACCTCCATCGGACCCATCAGGATCTTGCCGCCATTGTCGGTGACGCGCTTGGCTGCCGCGTCGATGCCGGGCACGTTGAAATAGAACTGCCAGACCGGCGCCGGGATCTGCTCGGGCTTGTTCATCATGCCGCCAACGGGCTCGCCGCCGAAGGCGAAAAGCTGGTAGACGCCCATCGGACCCATATCCATGGCGTCGCCCTTCTCCCAGCCGAACTGGCTGGAATAGAAATCGAACGCCGCCTTCCAGTCTGACGTGTAGAGCTCATGCCAGCCGATGTTGCCGGGGGTCGCCAACGGTAGCGGCGGCTGGTCGGGGCCGCTGGGCTGCAGGAAGTTGAACATCGCGCCTTGCGGGTCTGCAACGACGGCGAAGCGGCCGACGCCAGGAATGTCGTCGGGCTCGCGGTGAACCGCGCCACCAGCCTTCTTGAGGGAGGCCGTTGCGGCATCGATGTCCCTGGTGAGGATATAACCGACCCAGGCCGGCGGCATGCCCATCTTGCGCGCGTCATCGGGCAGCGTCATCATCCCGCCGACGCCGCGCTCGCCGACATTCATGACGATATAGCGCGGCATGCCCTGGGCCCCTTCGAAAGGCTGCCCCCTCCAGCCCACCACGGAGGTGTAAAACGCCTCGGCGGCGTCGAGATCGGTGGTCATCAGCTCGTACCAGAAGAAGGGCATGGGGGACTGTGGCATTGTCGTGCTCCTTGCGGTTTGTACATCGATCATGCGCGATCCATTCTAGGACGATCTTCACGACGAAAATCCGACAGCCAACCAAAAAAGATGACGGCAAATTGGAAATGTTACCGGGTTGCGCGCCCTGCGGTTTTCGACTTTGCTCGCAGTCAACGAGGGGTTGTTGATCCATGCGCCGGATGTCGCTCACTTCCGAACTTGTCGCGCTGTGCCATCGGGAGGAGGCCGATCCCGGCCCCGATGGCAGCTGGACGCAGCTGACGGACGAAGACTTCAGGGCCCTTTGCCTTCGGTGATCAAAACCAACGCTAAGCTTACCAGGCTGACCACTCAGTCCAGCAACGGCAGTGCCGCTATGGCCAAGCTTCCCTGTCGGCGGCTTTGGTAACATGAGTAC
Source organism: Mesorhizobium sp. M0664 (assembly GCF_040320565.1). Lineage (NCBI taxonomy): Bacteria > Pseudomonadati > Pseudomonadota > Alphaproteobacteria > Hyphomicrobiales > Phyllobacteriaceae > Mesorhizobium > Mesorhizobium sp. M0664. Next base: position 425,121 of record NZ_JAMYPW010000003.1, on the reverse strand, counting down.
ACTTGTCATGTTTATTCGTGGCTTTTCAGCAGTTTGCGCCGAAAATTGACCAATTGATAAAAAAACAAAACGTGCTAGCCTTCCCCAAAACAAGAACATGGGGAACTGACGATGCCAGAAGGCCAGTTCAAGCAAGGCATTGCCGGCGGGCGGCTCTCGCCAGACCAATATGCCGACAATTTCGCCGACCTGCACCCGCCACTCGATCATCACGAGGCGCTGGTCGAGTCCGACCGCTGCTATTTCTGCTATGATGCGCCGTGCATGAATGCGTGTCCGACCTCGATCGACATCCCGCTGTTCATCCGCCAGATTTCGACGGGCAATCCGATCGGCTCAGCCAAGACCATTTTTGACCAGAACATTTTGGGCGGCATGTGCGCCCGCGTCTGCCCGACCGAGACGCTATGCGAAGAAGTCTGCGTGCGCGAGGTGGCCGAAGGCAAGCCGGTGCAGATTGGTCGCCTTCAGCGCTACGCCACCGATGTCGCCATGGCCGAAAACAAGCAGTTCTACAACCGCTCCGAACCGACCGGCAAGACGGTCGCTGTGGTCGGCGCCGGACCGGCCGGGCTTGCGGCCGCGCATCGGCTCTCCCGCTACGGCCACGACGTGACCATCCTGGAAGCCCGCCCGAAGGCCGGCGGCCTCAATGAATACGGTATCGCCGCCTATAAGAGCGTCGACAATTTCGCCCAGGCTGAAGTCGACTATGTCACGTCGATCGGCGGCATCGACATCCAGAACGGCAAGGCGCTCGGCCGTGATTACCAGCTGTCGGACCTGACCAGGAATTACGATGCGGTGTTCCTCGGCATGGGGCTTGCCGGCGTCAATGCCTTGCGAGCGGATGGCGAGGAGGCGCAAGGCGTCAGCAATGCCGTCGAGTTCATTGCCGAGCTTCGTCAGGCCAGTGATCTGGCCAGCCTGCCGGTCGGCCGGCGTGTTGTCGTCATCGGCGGCGGCATGACGGCGATCGACGCGGCGGTGCAATCGAAGCTGCTCGGAGCCGAAGAGGTGACGATCTGCTATCGGCGCGGCCCGGAGCACATGAATGCCTCCGAATTCGAGCAGGATCTGGCTGCCGCCAACGGCGTCATCATCCGGCACTGGTTGCAGCCGAAGCGGGTCATTGCCGATGCCGGCAAGGTGTCGGCGATCGAGCTCGAATACACCGCGATGGACAGCGACAGGCTCGTCGGCACCGGCGAGCGGCTGACGCTCGTCGCCGATCAGGTGTTCAAGGCGATCGGCCAGAGCTTTGTCCCGGCTGCGCTCAACGGCAGCGGTGCGGAGGTCGCGCTGGAAGCCGGCCGCATCAAGGTCGATGCGGAAGGGCGCACCTCGCTAGCCAATGTCTGGGCTGGCGGCGACTGCATTTTCGGCGGCGACGACCTGACTGTTTCAGCCGTCGCGCAAGGCCGCGATGCGGCGGAGAGCATTCATCGGGCACTGACCTCGAACGGGAGGGCATGAGCATGGCAGACATCCGCAACAATTTCGTCGGCATCAAGTCGCCGAACCCGTTCTGGCTGGCTTCGGCGCCGCCGACCGACAAGGCCTATAATGTCATTCGCGCCTTCAAGGCGGGCTGGGGCGGCGTGGTATGGAAGACGCTCGGCGAAGAGGGCCCGCCGGTGGTCAACGTCAACGGTCCGCGCTATGGCGCGATCTGGGGCGCCGACCGTCGTCTGCTCGGCCTCAACAACATCGAGCTGATCACCGACCGCGACCTGCAGGTCAATCTGCGCGAGATCAAGCAGGTCAAGATGGACTGGCCCGACCGGGCGATCGTCGTCTCGCTGATGGTGCCTTGCGAGGAGCATGCCTGGAAGGCGATCCTGCCGGTAGTCGAGGAGACCGGCGCTGACGGCATCGAACTCAATTTCGGCTGCCCGCATGGCATGTCGGAACGCGGCATGGGTGCGGCGGTCGGCCAGGTGCCGGAGTACATCGAAATGGTGGTGCGCTGGTGCAAGGCCAACACCCGCATGCCTGTCATCACCAAGCTGACGCCCAACATCACCGACATACGCAAGCCGGCACGAGCTGCCCTTGCCGGCGGCACCGACGCGGTGTCGCTGATCAACACCATCAATTCGATCACCGGCGTCAATCTCGACAATTTCGCACCGGAGCCGACGATTGACGGCAAAGGTTCGCATGGCGGCTATTGCGGTCCGGCGGTGAAGCCGATCGCCATGAACATGGTGGCCGAGATCGCGCGCGATCCGGAAACGCATGGCCTGCCGATCTCCGGTATCGGCGGCATCACCACCTGGCGCGACGCCGCCGAGTTCATGGCGCTCGGCGCCGGCAATGTGCAGGTGTGCACGGCGGCGATGACCTACGGCTTCAAGATCGTGCAGGAGATGATCGCCGGCTTGGAAAACTGGATGGACGAGAAGGGCCATGCCACGCTCGACGACATCGTCGGCCGTGCCACGCCCAACGTCACCGACTGGCAGTATCTCAATCTCAACTACGTCGCCAAGGCGCATATCGACCAGGAGGCCTGCATCAAATGCGGCCGCTGCCACATCGCCTGCGAGGACACTTCGCACCAGGCGATCACCGCAATTGTCGACGGCGTCAGGCATTTCGAGGTGATCGAGGCCGAATGCGTCGGCTGCAATCTCTGCGTCAATGTCTGTCCGGTCGAGAACTGCATCACGATGGAGGCGCTGGCGGTCGGCGTGATCGATGAGCGCACTGGTAGGCCAGTGTCGCCGATCTATGCCAACTGGACGACGCATCCCAACAATCCGATGGCCAAGGTGGCGGCGGAATAGCATTGCGAAAAAAAGCGGCGTTCATGGGCGCCGCTTTTTGACTTTCCTATTGCAGATAAAATTTATCCACGATAATCTATATCCATGAACAGGAGAGCGAAATGAAGCTGGGCGAGGGCGTCGAAGCGGCCATCCACTGCGCCGCGATGCTCGCCGGCGTTGATGGCGCCGCGACCTTGCCAGGTGCTGCCATGGCCGAGGCGTTCGGGCTGTCGCCGAGCTATCTGCTTAAGCATCTCAACGCGCTGACTGCGTCCGGCATTCTGGAATCAGTGCCGGGGCCGTCCGGCGGCTACCGGCTGGCGCGGCCGACGGAACGCATAACGCTGCTCGATATCGTGCTGGCCGTCGAGGGGCGTGAACCGGCGTTCCGCTGCGCCGAAATCCGCCAGCGCGGCCCAGCGAAGCTCGATGCCTCGGTCTATGTCAAACCCTGCGGCATCAACGTAGCCATGCTGAAGGCCGAGCGTGCCTATCGCGCCGCGCTCGCCGACGCCCGGCTGTCCGACATCGTTGCAGAATACACCGCCGATGCCGATCCCCGTTCGGTCGCCGCGAACTGCGCCTTCGTCGAGCGCCATCGGCGGCCGCAGAAATCAAGTTCAACCAAGCAAGCATGAAAGGCTACAGACGATGAAACAGAGGCTGCAATTTTTCGGCGCGGCGCCGGAGATCATGAAGGCGGTGTCGGCGCTCAACAAGGCAGTCGACGAATGCGGGCTCGAAAAAAGCCTGTTGCATCTGATCAAGCTCAGGGCGTCGCAGATCAACGGCTGCTCGTATTGCGTCGAGATGCATAGCCGCGAAGCGCGCCGCGACGGCGAAAGCGAGCAGCGGCTCTATCTCGTCTCCGCCTGGAAGGAATCGCCGCTGTTTTCAGAGCGCGAACGCGCGGCCTTGGCCTGGACCGACGCGCTGACCAGGATCGCCGACAACGGTGTTTCGGACGAACTCTATGCAAGGACGCTTGAGCATTTCTCGGAACAGGAGCTGGTCAAGCTGTCGGTTGCGCTCGGCATGATCAACACCTGGAACCGGCTTTGCGTTCCGTTCCATGCAATCCATCCGATGCCAGCGGTCTTGGCCGCCTGAGGACCAGGTGCGCGGCCTTGCGCCGCGCGCCTCTTTTCTGCCCAAGGACCCCCACAGCATGTTTTTAAACTTTGACAGTGAGATCCTTTTCGCCGCCCGCCTGCTGCTTGGCGGCGCCTTTGTCTTTGCCGGCCTGCGCAACATCCAGAATGCGGCGTTGGTGAGCCAATTGATGACGACGCGCGGCGTGCCGCAGGCACGGCCGGTGCTGTGGCTGGGGATCGTCCTGCAGATCATCGCCGGAGCACTGGTGATCGCGGGCATCTGGACCGCTGCGGCGGCGGCATGCCTGATCCTGTTCCTTATCGTCGCCACGCCGATGTTCCATAACTTCTGGGATCATCAGGGCGTGGAGCGCGCGTCCCGCATCAATGGCTTTGTCGGCAACGTCGCGCTGGCCGGAGGATTTCTGGCGCTGATCGCGCAGTCGCTTTGACACGCCTCGTGGAGGCAGCCGCCTTACGCCGCATACCGCAAGCCGCCGTCGCAGGTCAGCACCTGGCCGGTGACGAAGCTGTTCGAGACCAGGAACGCAATTGCCTCGGCGACGTCCTCGGCGCGGCCGATACGGCCGACCGGTGTCTTGCCGGCATAATCGGCAAACACCGCATGGCGCTGTTCATCGGGTAAAAAGTCCCACCAGGGCGTGTCGATGACGCCTGGCGCCACGACATTGACGCGTAACGGCTTCAGCTCCATTGCCAGGATCGGCACCACGGTCAGCAGCATGCCGTTGACGGCGGCGATGCCGGCGACACCCGGCGCCGACAATTGCGCCGACACTGCCGAGATGAAAGTCACCGAGCCGCTCTTGTTCAGCGTCGGCAAGGCGGCCTGCAGGCAGGAGAGCTGTGGCCGGACCTTCTCGTCGACGCCGCCGCCGATATCGGTCAAGTCAAGTGTTTCGAACGGGCCGAGCCCCTTGCCGCCGCTGGCGGCCAGCACCAGGTGATCGAAAGGCCCGAGTTCGTTGAAAAACCGGCGAACCTCGTCCGGCTTCGCGGCATCGAAGGCAGCTTTTTCGACCGCGCCGCCAAGGCTTTGCCATGCGTTGTCGAGCCTTTCCCGGTTGCGCCCGGTGATCGTCACCTTCATGCCCGGGCCAAGCAGCTTTTTCGCGGTGGCGAGGCCGATGCCGGAGGAGCCGCCGACGATCACGGCGTGCTGCGTTTTCTCGGTCATGAATTTTCTTTCTTCGATGTTGCGGAAACGGGTGCGAGCCCGACAAGGCCGAGACTCAATTCGCGCAACTGCTGCCTCGCCTTCACGTCATAGGCTTGCGCATCGGCACGGGATTCTCTCTGGCCGTCGAAATAGAGGCCGCTTCGCCCTTCGAGTGCCGGCGACGTGGCGAGGTTGATGATGGCTTCCGCGCCGGTTTCGACCGAGCTCCACGGCGTGATGCCCGCCTGCCGCACCATCGTGGTGTTCATGTAGCTTGCCGGATGCAGGCTGTTGACGGTCACATTGGTGCCGTGCAGCTGCTCCGCCAGGTCGATGGTGAACATGATCTGCGCCAGCTTGCTCTGGCAGTAGGCACGGACGCCGTCATAGGAGCGGGTCAGCATGACGTCGTCGAAGTCGATCGCCTGCTGGCCGGCCGAGGCGACATTGACGATGCGCGACGGCGCGCTGGACTTGAGCAGCGGCAGCAGCTCCATGGTGAGCAGGAAGCCGGCGAGATAATTGACGGCAAAGCGCAACTCGTAGCCGTCGGCGCTAACCTGTCGTTTGGAGTTGGGGCCGGCTGTGCCGACGCCGGCATTGTTGATAAGGATATCGAGCCGCTTGGTCCTTGCGCGCACCGCCTCGGCGAGGCGGCGGACTTCCGCCAGGGAGGAGAGGTCGGCGACCAGCAGCTCGGCCTTGCCGCCGGCGGCTTCGATTTCGGCCACGGTCGCCTTGCCCCTAGTCGCGTCGCGGCCATGCACCAGGATACGGGCACCGCCGGCGCCGAGCCTTTGCGCGACGACGCGGCCGACGCCGTCGGTCGATCCTGTGATGAGGATTGTCTTGTCTTTCAGTTCCATATGTTCAGAGCCTCCATGTCATCGCTCTGAACGGAAAGATGGGGCACCGGCCACTTGCCAAACAGTTCAAACTTTATCCTGGTATCGATACTGCTATAATAGCACCGATGGATTCACCGACACACTCCGCCGAAGACAGCCGCCGCCGCGAGCTTGGCGCCTTTCTGCGCTCGCGGCGCGAAAGGCTGACCCCTTCGGCCACCGGCATTTCGACCGGCCTGCGCCGGCGCACGCCCGGGCTGCGGCGCGAGGAGGTGGCGATGATCGCCGGCGTCGGCACGACCTGGTACACCTGGCTGGAGCAGGGCCGCGACGTTCGGCCGTCGGTGGAAGTGCTGACGGCGCTCAGCCGGGCGCTGCGCCTGGACACGGCCGAGCAACGGCATCTGTTCATTCTTGCCGGCCGCCCGCAGCCGGAGCGTCGCGTCGACGCGCCGGAAAAAGTCGATAGCCCGTTGCTGCACATGCTGCAGAGCCTGGTCCTGCAGCCGGCCTATGTCCTTGGGCGGCGCTGGGACGTGCTGGCCTGGAATTCTGCTGCGGCAGCCGTGTTCGGCGACTATGGCCTGCTGGAGGGCGACGCCCGCAACATCGTCCATATGGTTTTCACCAGCCCGCAGCATCGGCGCCTGCTCGTCGACTGGGAGGAACTGGCACGTGCCGTGCTGGCGTCATTCCGGGCAGAAAGCGCCAGATATGTCGGCGATCCGGATTTCGAGCGGCTGATCGCGCTGATGACGCGCTCGAGCCCGGAGTTTCGCGCCTGGTGGCCGCTGCGCGACGTGGCCCGTAACCTGTCGGGTGTAAAGCATGTCAGGCATCCGACAGCGGGTGCCATGGCGTTCGAGCATATGAGCCTGTCGATCGACGACGGCTCGGACATGAAGCTGATCGTCTACACGCCGCTCGCCGAGCAGAACTCGATCGCCAAGCTGCAGAAGCTGCTCGATGCGCTGCCGGCCGAGCGGCGCAGCGCGTGAGCCCAGCTTCGTCATCCTGGGGTCTGCGCTGCGTCGCTCCGCTCCTTGCTGCGCCCCAGGATGACGAAGCAATGGGGGAGGTTTGCGACAGCCGAGCTGCCTCAGCCCTTCGGCTTCAGCCCGTCGATGAACAGTTGCTCGAGAAATCTTGCGGCATCCTCGAAGCGGCCGTCGCCGCCGCGGTCGGGGCCGAGCACGGCGCGCACCTGGACGTCGAAATCGGCGTAATGCTGCGTTGTCGCCCAGATCGAGAAGATCAGGTGCCAGGGGTCGGTGCGGGCAATCTTGCCGGCGCGCATCCAGCCCTTGATGACGTTGGCTTTCTCGTCGACCAGCGTCTTCAACTCGCCTTCCAGCATCGGCATGATGCGCGGCGCGCCCTGCAGGATCTCGTTGGCGAACAGCCGGCTCTCGCGCGGGAAATCGCGCGCCATTTCGAGCTTGCGCCTGATGTAGCTGCGCAGTTCGGTCAAGGGATCGCCGATATCGTCGAGTTCGCGCAGCGGCGCCAGCCAGGTGTCGAGAAGCCGCTGCATCAGCGTCTTGTGGATGTCCTCCTTGCGGCGGAAATAATAGAGCAGGTTCGGCTTCGACATGCCGGCGGCTTCAGCGATCTGGTCGATTGTCGAGCCGCGAAAACCGTTGGTCGAGAAGACTTCGAGCGCCGCCTCGAGGATGAGCTCGCGCTTTTCCACCTGGATGCGGGTGCGGCGAGGAGCAGAGCTTTCGACCGCATCCGTCACCTCGAAAAACCTTCGCTGCGAGGAGTGTCTGGACCAATTCTCTGGACCAGTTTTTCTCCGCCCTGTGGAGCGCACTTCGAAAGCCGCATTTCCGCTAGTAATCCCTTGACCGCTGATAAGGCGGTGCTAACGTTTGTCCAACCGGTCAAAAATTTGCGTAGCACGAAAACGTCGCGAAGACCAAGTTGGAAAGACCAGGCGTTAGCCGCACCGAAACAGGTTACAAGGGGAAGTCTCGGTCATGTCCAACCGGCTGAAAGTCACGCCGAACGATCTCAGTGCATTCTGGATGCCGTTCACGGCAAACCGGCAGTTCAAGCAGGCGCCGCGCATGATGGTGTCGGCCAAGGACATGCATTACACGACCAGCGACGGGCGCAAGGTTCTCGACGGCACCGCCGGCCTGTGGTGCGTCAATGCCGGCCACTGCCGCCGGAAGATCACCGAGGCGATCCAGAGCCAGGCGGCCGAGCTCGACTATGCGCCGGCGTTCCAGATGGGCCATCCGATCGTGTTCGAGCTGGCGAACCGGCTGGTCGACATCGCGCCGAAGGGCATGGACCATGTGTTCTTCACCAATTCCGGCTCGGAATCGGTCGAGACCGCGCTGAAGATGGCGATCGCCTATCACCGCGTAAAAGGCGAGGGCTCGCGTACCCGCCTGATCGGCCGCGAACGCGGCTATCACGGCGTCAATTTCGGCGGCATCTCCGTCGGCGGCATTGTCACCAACCGCAAGATGTTCGGCACGCTGCTCGGCGGCGTCGATCACATGCCCCACACGCATCTGCCGGAAAAGAACTCTTTCACCAAGGGCGTGCCGGAGCATGGCGCGGAACTGGCGAACGAGCTGGAGCGCATCGTCGCCTTGCACGACGCCTCGACCATCGCCGCCGTCATCGTCGAGCCGGTGGCCGGTTCCACCGGCGTCATCCTGCCGCCGAAGGGCTATCTCGAGAGGCTTCGCGAGATCTGCACCAAGCACGGCATCTTGCTGATCTTCGACGAAGTCATCACCGGTTTTGGCCGCCTCGGCACGCCGTTTGCCGCCGACTATTTCGGCGTCACGCCGGATATCATGACCACCGCCAAAGGCGTCTCCAACGGCGTCATCCCGATGGGCGCGGTGTTCGTGAAGAAGGAAATCCACGACGCCTTCATGACCGGGCCCGAGCACATGATCGAGTTCTTCCACGGCTACACCTATTCGGGCAATCCGATCGCCTGCGCGGCAGCGCTGGGCACGCTTGACACCTACAAGGAAGAAGGGCTGCTGACGCGCGGCGAGGAACTGGCGCCGTACTGGGAGGACGCGCTGCACTCGCTGAAGGGCGAGCCGAACGTCATCGATATCAGAAACATCGGCCTGATCGGCGCGATCGAGCTGGCGCCGATCGCCGGCCAGCCAACGAAGCGGGCCTTCTCGGCTTTCGTCAAGGCGTTCGAGCGCGGTGCATTGATCCGCACCACCGGCGACATCATCGCGCTGTCGCCACCGCTGATCATCACCAAGGGCCAGATCAACGAATTGATCGACCACGTGCGCGAAGTGCTGAGGGCGGTGGATTGAGGAACGCGCTGCAGCTTTCCCTCCCCCTTGAGGGGAGGGTGGCCGCGAAGCGGCCGGGTGGGGTCGGCGCGGCAGCGCGCCAGCCTGACCTTCGGCCGCATAGGTGCCTGTGATGCCCCGGACCCGCGTGAGCTTCGAAATGCGCCAGAAGGCGTGCGCGCTTCGAGTTCATGCGACCAAAGGCGAATCGCTGCTTTGGTATGAACTGCGCGAATTGAAATCGGCCGGGATGAAATTCCGGCGCCAGTGTCCGATCGGGCCTTATATCGTTGACTTTGCCTGCCTTGCGGTAAAGCTGGTCGTTGAAGTCGATGGTGATCTGCACGAACAGGAGAAGGGCAAACGGCACGACGCCGTCCGTGATGCCTATCTGCGGTCGCTCGGGTTCGATATCTTTCGCGTCGATGAGCCCGATGTCATAAACAGCGCTTGGCATGTCGCACAGGTGGTCAAGGAGAAGGTCGCGCGCATGTCAGCCGACCCCACCCGACCGCTTCGCGGCCACCCTCCCCTCGAGGGGGAGGGGGACGCTGGCGTGCCGCAACCAATGAGGTTTTAGAATATGGCCGCCCCCGGCGAGAATCTGCGGATCAATTCAGACCGTTTGTGGGATTCGATAATGGAGATGGCGAAGATCGGCCCCGGCATTGCCGGCGGCAATAATCGCCAGACTGTTACTGACGAGGACGGCGAAGGGCGGCATCTGTTCAAGCGCTGGTGCGATGAGGCGGGGCTCGAAATGGGCGTCGACGAGATGGGTACGATGTTTGCCCGTCGCGAAGGCACCGACCCCAGCCTGCCGCCGGTCTATGTCGGCAGCCATCTCGACACCCAGCCGACCGGCGGCAATTATGACGGCGTGCTCGGCGTGCTCGGCGGCCTGGAGGTCGTGCGCTCGCTCAACGATCTCGGCATCAAGACTAAGCACCCGATCGTCGTCACCAACTGGACCAACGAGGAAGGCGCCCGCTTTGCGCCGGCGATGATGGCGTCCGGGGTGTTCGCCGGCGTGCTCGACCAGGCCGACGTCTATTCACATGTCGACAAGGACGGCAAGAAATTCGGCGAGGAGCTCGAACGGATCGGCTGGAAGGGCACCGAGAAAGTCGGTGAGCGCAAGATCCACGCCTTCTTCGAATTGCATATCGAGCAGGGCCCGATCCTCGAGGACGAGGGCATCGACATCGGTGTCGTCACCCATGGGCAAGGGTTGAAATGGCTGCAGGTGACGCTGACCGGCAAGGAGGCGCACACCGGCTCGACGCCGATGCCGAAGCGGCGCAATGCCGGGCTCGGCATGGCGCGGGTGATCGAACTGGTGCACGAGATCGCCATGGACTACCAACCCGACGCCGTCGGCGCGGTCGGCCATATGGAGGTCTATCCGAACTCGCGCAACATCATCGCCGGCCGCACCGTCTTCACCATCGACATCCGCTCGCCGGAAAAGGAAGTGCTCGACGCCATGGACGGGCGCATCCGCGAAGGCATCGACACGATCTGCGAAGCGCTCGACATCCAATATCAAATCGAGCAGGTCGGCCATTTCGATCCGGTCACTTTCGATCCGGGCTGCGTCAAGGCTGTGCGGGATGCGGCGGAGCGCCTGGGGTATACGCATCGCAATATCGTCTCGGGCGCCGGCCATGACGCTTGCTGGATCAACCGCGTCGCACCCACCGCAATGGTGATGTGCCCCTGCGTCGACGGTCTCAGCCACAACGAGGCCGAGGAAATCACCAAGGAATGGGCAGCGGCCGGCGCCGACGTGCTGTTCCATGCGGTGGTGGACACGGCGGTCATTGTCGAATGATGGGATAGCCTCGCAACGCCGCTCACAAGAAGCGCGAAGAGAATAAGGGAACAAGAAAATGTCCAAAGTCATCAAGAATGGCACCATCGTCACCGCCGACCGCACGTGGAAGGCCGACGTGCTGTTCAAGCACGGCAAGATCATCGGCATCGGCTCGGATTTGCATGGCGACCATGAGTTCGACGCCAGCGGCTGCTATGTGATGCCGGGCGGCATCGACCCGCATACCCATCTCGAAATGCCGTTCATGGGCACCTATTCGGCCGACGACTTTGAATCCGGTACCCGCGCGGCCCTTGCCGGCGGCACGACGATGGTCGTCGATTTCTGCCTGCCGGCGCCGCAGCAATCGCTGCTCGAGGCCCTGCAGATGTGGGACAACAAGACTTCGAAGGCGTCCTGTGACTATTCCTTCCACATGGCGATCACCTGGTGGGGCAAGCAGGTGTTCGACGAGATGGCCACCGTCGTCGACAGGGGCATTACCTCGTTCAAGCATTTCATGGCCTACAAGGGCGCGCTGATGGTCGATGACGACGAGCTCTATTCGTCGTTCCAGCGCTGTGCCGATCTTGGCGCGCTGCCGCTGGTCCATGCCGAGAATGGCGACGTGGTGGCGGCGCTGTCGCAGAAGCTGCTGGCGGCGGGCAACAGCGGCCCGGAGGGGCACGCCTATTCGCGCCCGCCTGAAGTCGAAGGCGAGGCGACCAACCGCGCCATCATGATCGCCGACATGGCCGGTGTGCCGCTCTATGTCGTGCATGTCTCCTGCGAGCAGGCGCACGAAGCCATCCGCCGGGCGCGCCAGAAAGGCATGCGGGTATTCGGCGAGCCGCTGATCCAGCACCTGACGCTGGACGAGAGCGAATATTTCAACAAGGACTGGGACCATGCGGCGCGCCGGGTGATGAGCCCGCCCTTCCGCAACAAACTGCACCAGGATTCGCTGTGGGCCGGCCTGCAGGCCGGGTCGCTGCAAGTGGTGGCGACCGACCATTGTGCCTTCACCACCAAACAGAAGCGCAACGGCGTCGGCGACTTCACCAAGATCCCGAACGGCACGGGCGGGCTCGAGGATCGTTTGCCGGTGCTGTGGACGACCGGCGTCAAGACCGGCCGGCTGACGATGAACGAGTTCGTCGCGGTGACCTCGACCAACATCGCCAAGATCCTCAACATGTACCCGAAGAAGGGCGCCATCGTCGAAGGCGCGGACGCCGACATCATCGTATGGGACCCGAAGCGCAAGAAGAAGATCACGGCCAAGAAGCAGCAGTCGGTGATCGACTACAATGTCTTCGAAGGTTTTGAGGTAACCGGCCTGCCGCGCTTCGTCTTCTCGCGCGGCGAACTGTCGATCGAGGAAAACGAGGTCAAGGCGAAGCCCGGCCATGGCGAGTTCGTCGCTCGCGAGCCGAACGCGGCGGTCAACCGGGCGCTGTCGACGTGGAAGGAGATTTCCGCGCCGCGCAAGGTGGAACGGACGGGCATCCCGGCGACGGGCGTTTGAGCTTGGCGAGCCACGGAGCGATTATCTCGATGGCCGCGGTGATCCTTGCCGCCGGGCCGGCGGCGGCTGACGTCCTTGCCGGCTCCTTTGGCAATGAGGTCGGTTGCGCTGATGTACGGCTCGGTTATCAGGACAGCGACGATTATGTCGTGCTGACCGCCGACGGCGTCGAAACCTATGGCAGCGGCTGCCAGTTCGCACAGCGATTGACGACGGCGCCTGGCACCCTGTTGTTGAGCTCCAGCTGTTTCGCCGAGGGCGAGGAGGGCACGACGACGGATGTCGTCAAGGTCATCAACAGAGGAGGGGACGGTTTCTTCGTGACCATTCCCGGCCTTGAGGAGATAGGGCCGCTGAAATCATGTTCGTGACGGTGCCGATGACGACCGCTGCCTCGATGCCGGCGTCAGGCGACCAACCCGTCCAGTTCCGGCAGCAGGACGACGCTTTCCTGTTCGTTGGGATCGGTGCGGGCAATGACCGCCGAGGCGGGGCCGTCGCTCAGATTGGCCGGCAGATGCGGCACGCCGGGGGGAATATAGAAAAGATCGCCGGCCTTGACCACGATATGCTGTTCGAGCCGGTCGCCATACCAGGTATGGACTTCGCCGGAGAGCACATAGATCGCGGTTTCATGGTTTTCGTGCATATGCGCCTTGGCGCGGGCACCCGGCGGCATGGTCAGCAGATGCATGCAGATGCCGGACGAGCCGACTGTTTCGGCGGCGATACCGCCGAAATAACTCAGGCCCTGCTTGCCTTCATAAGAGCTTTCAGGGCGGATAAGATGGCAAGTCGGTTTGGGCGACATCGGGGCAACTCCGGGCGTCTATCTGATGGGACAAGGGCGTGTAAAACTGGGGCGCGTAAAACTGGGGCGAGTAGGACTGGGCGAGTGGAAAGCAACATCGGGGTAAAATCAATGGGATTCCGGCCGGCGCCGCAGTGGCCGGAAGCGACAGGCTACGGCCGATGACGGGAGTATCGCCAGCCGTTGTTTCGGCAAGCAAGCTTGGCCTGACCTTCCAGACCAATGATGGTCCGGTGCAGGCGCTGTCGAATGTCGACCTGACGATCGGCAAGGGGGAATTCGTGTCCTTCATCGGGCCCTCCGGCTGCGGCAAGACGACCTTGCTGCGCGTCATCGCCGATCTGGAGAAGCCGACATCGGGAGCCATCTCCGTCAACGGCATGACGCCCGAGCAGGCGCGCCAGAGCCGCGCCTATGGCTATGTCTTCCAGGCGGCCGCACTTTATCCGTGGCGCACGATCGAGCGCAATGTGGCACTGCCGCTGGAGATCATGGGCCTGTCCAGGGCGGAGCAGGCGGCGCGCATCAAGCGCACCCTCGACCTTGTCAACCTCAGCGGCTTCGAGAAGAAATACCCCTGGCAGCTTTCGGGGGGCATGCAGCAGCGCGCCTCGATCGCGCGGGCGCTCGCCTTCGACGCCGATCTTTTGTTGATGGACGAGCCGTTCGGCGCGCTGGACGAGATCGTGCGCGATCACCTCAACGAACAGCTGCTGGAGCTTTGGGAGCGCACCAACAAGACTATCTGCTTCGTCACCCATTCGATCCCTGAGGCGGTCTATCTGTCGACGCGCATCGTCGTCATGTCGCCGCGCCCGGGGCGTGTCAGCGACGTCATAGAATCGACGCTGCCGAAAAAGCGACCGCTCGATATCCGCGAGACGCCGGAGTTCCTGGCCATCGCGGCACGCGTGCGCGACGGGCTGAGGGCAGGGCACAGCTATGATGATTGAGGGCGCGCGCGACGGGCTTGCGCGTTCGACGCAGGAGGTGCATCGCCCTCGCGAGGGACGCGCTAACCGTGCTTTCGTCATCCTAGGGCGGAGCCGCCGCGAAGCGGCGTGCGCAGACCCTAGGATCCATGCCGTGATGTCGGGCGAAACGCGCAAGCGGTCGAGAATAAGCGTTACGCAGAGCGGTGCGGAGGGAGCCATTTTCAGCACCGTTGCGGAGCGGGAAGATAATGGCATGGATCCTAGGGTCTGCGCCGCGTCGCTTCGCTCCTTGCTTCGCCCTAGGATGACGAAAGCGTGGTGGGGCGCTCCCGATACGCACGCCGCTTCGCGGCGGTTCCGCCCTAGGATGACAAAAGCGCGGTCACCCTCACCCGGCCTCCGCTTCGCTCCAGTCACCCTCTCCCCGTTGGGGAGAGGAGGGCGCTTACCCGGCGAGGCCTGCTAGATGGACTCGTTTCGCGACAAGATCGTTCCGGTGACCTCGATCCTCCTGGGCGTTGTCGTCGTCTGGTACGTCATGGCCGTCATCCTCAACACGCCGTTCCAGCGCGATCTCGACCGCCGCGCCAATCAGACGCCGGGTATTGTGGAATTCATCGGCAAGACGCTGGTACAGCCGAAGCCGACGCTGCCGGCACCGCATCAGGTGGCGGTGAATTTTTTCGAAAACACCTTTCTGCGCAGCATCACCTCGAACCGCAGCCTTGTCTACAATGCCTGGGTGACGCTGTCGTCAACGCTGCTCGGCTTTGCTTTCGGCACGGCGCTCGGCATCGTCATCGCCGTCGGCATCGTCCATGTGGCGACGCTCGACCGCAGTCTGATGCCGTGGATCATCGCCTCGCAGACCATTCCGATCCTGGCGGTGGCGCCGATGATCATCGTCGTGCTGGCGGCGGTCGGCATCACCGGGCTTATCCCGAAGGCGCTGATCTCGACCTATCTGTCGTTCTTTCCGGTGGCAGTCGGCATGGTGAAGGGACTGCGCTCGCCCGAGCTTACCCATCTCGACCTGATGCACACCTATAATGCCAGTGCCTCGCAGACCTTCTGGAAATTGCGGGTGCCGGCTTCGGTGCCGTTCCTGTTTACCTCGATGAAGGTGGCGGTGGCCGCCAGCCTGGTCGGCGCCATCGTCGGCGAGTTGCCGACCGGCGCCGTCGCCGGCATCGGCGCCAAATTGCTCGCCGGCGCCTACTACAGCCAGACCATCGACATCTGGTCGGCTCTGGTTGCCGGGTCGGTGGTCGCGGCGCTGCTGGTGATGGTCGTCGGCATCGCCGGGCGCCTTGTCGACCGCGCCATGGGCGGGAGGCCGGCATGAGCTCCATCCTGAGCCTTTCCTCAATCACGCCTCGATCCTGGCAGGGGTATGCAGCGCTTGTCCTGCTTGCCGGCGCGCTGCTTCTTTGGCCGCTCGTCAGCGCTACGCCCGGTTACGGCATGGCAACTGCGGTTTTGATTTTCATTTTGCTGCTCGTGGCAATCGAGGCCGACAACTTTCCACCGATGATCGGGGTGGTGTTGCTGTTCCTTGGCGCGCATGGCGCAGCGTGGATGCTGCTCGCCGGCATAACCGGCAATGAGGGCAGCGCTCGCGCATCCTTCTATCTGCTGCTCGTCGCGGCGTGGTTTTTGGCCTGGCGCTGCGTAACGGTCTTGTCGTCGTTTCGCCCGACGTCGCGCTGGGCGTCAACCGCCCTGCGCCTGATCATTCCGGCCATCTTCGGCGCCTGGATCCTGATCATCTGGGAGGCGGTGACGCGTGGTGCCGGCATTCCCTTCATCCTGTTGCCGCCGCCAAGCGCCATCGGTGCACGCATCGTCGGCTCGTTGCCGGTGCTGGGGGCCGATGTCAGGCAGACCATCTTCAAGGCTGTTATCTTCGGCTATGTGGTGGGGAGCAGCGCCGGCTTCCTCGTTGCCATCGCCGCCGACCGCGTGCCGTTCCTGCGGCGCGGGCTTTTGCCGATCGGCAATATGGTGTCGGCGCTGCCGATCATCGGCGTCGCGCCGATCATGGTCATGTGGTTCGGCTTCGACTGGCAGTCGAAGGCAGCGGTGGTCATCATCATGACCTTCTTCCCGATGCTGGTGAACACCGTCGCCGGGCTTGCCGCCTCCGGCCATATGGAGCGCGACCTGATGCGCACCTATGCCTCGAGCTACTGGCAGACGCTGTTCAAGCTGCGGCTGCCGGCGGCGGCACCCTTCATCTTCAATGCGTTGAAGATCAATTCGACGCTGGCGCTGATCGGCGCCATCGTCGCCGAGTTCTTCGGCACGCCGGTGGTCGGCATGGGATTCCGCATTTCGACGGAAGTCGGGCGGATGAACATCGACATGGTGTGGGCGGAAATCGCAGTTGCAGCACTTGCGGGTTCGGTCTTTTATGGCGTGGTCGCTCTTTTCGAGAGAGCAGTCACGTTTTGGCATCCCTCTGTCCGTGGTGGATAGGGGCGGTGGGTTTAGGGCGCTAACTTCAGAGGGTAAAAACATGAAAAGACTTGTTGTTTCGATGCTGGCCGGCGCGATGTCGCTTGCCGCGTTCCAGGCGATGGCCGCGGACAAGGTGACGCTGCAGCTGAAATGGGTCACCCAGGCACAGTTCGCCGGCTATTATGTCGCCAAGGCCAAGGGCTTCTATGAAGCCGAGGGCCTCGACGTCGACATCAAGCCCGGCGGCCCGGACATTGCGCCCGAGCAGGTCATCGCCGGCGGCGGCGCCGACGTCATCGTCGATTGGATGGGCGGTGCGCTGGCTGCGCGCGAGAAGGGCGTGCCGCTGGTCAACATCGCCCAGCCATTCAAGAAGGCCGGCATGGAGCTGGTCTGCCCGAAGGACGGGCCGGTCAAGACGGAAGCCGACTTCAAGGGCCACACGCTCGGCGTCTGGTTCTTCGGCAACGAGTATCCGTTCTATGCCTGGATGAACAAGCTTGGCCTCAAGACCGATGGCGGGCCGGACGGCGTCACCGTGCTCAAGCAGAGCTTTGACGTGCAGCCGCTGATCCAGAAGCAGGCGGATTGCATTTCGGTCATGACCTATAACGAGTACTGGCAGCTCATCGACGCCGGCTATAAGCCGGAAGAGCTGACCGTCTTCAACTATTCCGCCATGGGCAACGATCTGCTCGAAGACGGGCTCTATGCCCTGGAGGACAAGCTCAAGGATCCGGCCTTCGAGGACAAGATGGTGCGTTTCGTGCGCGCTTCGATGAAGGGTTGGAAATACGCCGTCGACCATTCCGACGAAGCGGCCGGCATCGTCATGGACAATGGCGGCCAGGACGAGAATCACCAAAAGCGCATGATGGGCGAAGTCGCCAAGCTGATCGACAATGCCGATGGCAAGCTCGATCCGGCGACCTACGAGCGCACCGCCAAGGCGCTGCTCGACCAGAAGATCATCAGCAAGGAGCCTACCGGCGCCTACACGACGGCGATCACCGACAAGGCCATCAAATAGGGCTGTCAAACTGGCTTGTAGCGGAAAAGGGGCGGGCGACCGCCCCTTTTTAGTGGGAGGTAAAATAAACGTTACCGGCGGAAACATCCGCTCGCAAAATCGTTGTGCCGGTGCATCCGCCTCAAGGGTGTCACAACGGAGGTTTCCATGCGCATCCAGTCCTTCACGCCGATGCTTTCGGCGCTGGCCATTTCTGCAGCCATCTTCTCTGCTTCACCGGCCTTGGCCGAAACCATGAAGATGACGGCGACGCTCGATGGTGCTCAGCAGAACCCGCCCGTCACCACGAAGGGCAAGGGCACCGCCACGCTCAGGTTCAACACCGCCACCAAGAAACTCAGCTGGACCGTGAGATATTCCGGCCTCAGCGGGCCGGCGAAGGCCGCACACATTCACGGCCCGGCGGCAAAGGGTCAAAACGCCGATCCGGTGGTGCCGTTCGAAGGCAAGCTGAAGAGCCCGATCAAGGGTTCGGCGACATTGACCGATGCCCAGGCCACCGATCTTGAGGCTGGCAAATATTACGTCAACATCCACACCGCGGCCCATGCGGACGGCGAGATCCGCGGCCAGATCGAGAAGGCCAAATAGGCAGATCACGACGACAAAACAGGGCAATCATCCTGTTTTGTCAGGCCTTGTCGCGAATCTGGGACATCGTGCGGGTCGGCGTGATGGCTTCAGGGTCGAGCCGGATCTCTACGATCGACGGCTTGCCGCTGGCCCGCGCTCGCTCGAAGGCCGCCGCGAAGTCGGCGGTCTTTTCCACCGTCTCGCCATGGCCGCCATAGGCACGAGCCAAAGCAGAAAAGTCGGGATTCTTCAAGTCCGTGGCGACGACACGGCCGGGATATTCGCGCTCCTGATGCATGCGGATGGTGCCGTAGATGCCATTGTTGACGACGATGACGATGATCGGCAGCCCGTATTGCACGGCGGTGGCGAATTCCTGGCCGTTCATCAGGAAACAGCCGTCGCCGGCGAAGGCGATCACGTCGCGGTCGGGGAAAAGCTGCTTGGCGGCGACCGCCGCCGGCGTGCCGTAGCCCATCGAGCCGGATGTGGGTGCTGCCTGCGTGCCGAAACGCCGGAAGCGATGGTAGCGATGCACCCAGGTGGCGTAGTTGCCGGCGCCATTGGTGAGGATGGCGTCGTCCGGCAGCATCGTTTCGAGATAATTCATGATCGGCCCCATCTGGACGGCGCCGGGGCCGCTCTCCGGAGGCGTCGACCAGTCGAGATAGGCGGCGTGCAGCTTCGCTGCCTCAGCCGCCCACACCGGTGTTGCGGCCGGCTTGCGTCCGGCAAAGGCTTCGACGAAAGCGGCAGGCGAGGCATTGATCGCCAGCGCCGGCCGGTAGACGCGGCCGAGTTCGCCGGCGTCGGCATGGATATGGACCAGCGTCTGGTCGGGGTAGGGACTCTTCAGCAGCGTGTAGTCGGATGACGGCATCTCGCCCATGCGGCCGCCGATCAGCAGTACAAGGTCGGCCTGCTTGATGGCGGTTGCTACCTTGGGATTGATGCCGATGCCGACATCGCCGGCATAGTTCGGGTGGAGATGGTCGAACAGCATCTGGCGGCGGAAGGAGCAGCCGACCGGCAGCGACCAGGCTTCGGCTATCGTCCGCATCCGTGCAACGGCCTGCGCGTCCCAGCGCGTACCGCCGAGGATGACGAAGGGCCGCTTTGCCTGGTTGAGCAACAGTTCCAGTGCGTCGAGCTCGACTTCGCCAGGCCGCGTCTCGACAGGGGTATAATGCCGGGCGTCCGGTGCCTCCGCGAGGCTGGTCAGCATGTCTTCGGGCAGCGAGATGACGACCGGGCCCGGGCGACCGGACGTCGCCACCGCAAAGGCGCGTGTGACGAATTCGGGTATGCGTGCGGCGTCGTCGATCTCGACCACCCATTTGGCGATATCGCCGAAGAACCTGACGTAGTCGACCTCCTGGAAGGCCTCGCGCCCCTTGGCGTGGCTGGCGACCTGGCCGATGAACAGGATGAGGGGGACCGAATCCTGCATCGCGATGTGGATGCCGGCCGAGGCATTGGTGGCGCCTGGGCCGCGGGTGACAAAGCAGATGCCGGGCCTGCCGGTCAGGCGGCCGTGGCAGTCGGCCATCATTGCGGCACCGCCCTCCTGGCGGCAGACGATTGTGCGCATCGGTGAATCATGCAGCGCGTCGAGCACCGCCAGATAGGATTCGCCAGGTACGCAATAGATACGGTCCGTTCCGTTGGCTTCGAGCGCATCGACGATGAGTTGTCCGCCGGTCTTCATTTTCCTGACCTCTCCAGTTCGGCAAGGATTTCTTCGGTGTGTTCGCCGAGACGCGGTGACGGACGTTCATAGACCAGCGGCGTGCCGGACATGACCATCGGCGCCCGCACCGAGGGCAAGAGATTGCCATGGCCGTCATCGAGGTCGAGCCGCATGCCGCGCGCGATGGTCTGCGGGTCGGCAAACATCTGGCCGATGTTGTTGATCGGGCTGGCCGGCACTCCGGCAGTCTCAAGTCTGGCCAGCAACGGGTCGCGATCGAAGGCTTTCAGCGCCTCGATCATATGCTCGCGCAGCTTTGCCCGGTTGGCGACGCGGGCGGGATTGGTGGCGAAGTCAGGGTTCGACGCCAGCTCATCGAGGCCGACGGCAGCGCAGAACTTTGCGAACTGGCCATCATTGCCGACCGCCAGGATGATGTGGCCATTTTTCACCGGCACCACTTCGTAGGGCGCGATGTTCATATGCGCATTGCCCATCTGCACCGGCGACTGTCCGGAGACGAGATAGTTGAGGTTCTGGTTGCCGAGCGTCGAGATCTGGGTGTCGTAGAGCGCCATGTCGATATGCTGGCCTTCGCCGGTCTTCTCGGCATGGCGAAGCGCCGCCTGGATGGCGATGACCGAATAAAGCCCGGTGAAAACATCTGAAATAGCGACGCCCGCCTTTTGCGGTTCGCGGCCGGCTTCGCCGGTGATCGACATCATGCCGGCCATGCCCTGGATGATGAAATCATAGCCGGCACGCGGCGCATACGGTCCCGACTGGCCAAAACCGGTGATCGAGCAATAGATCAGCCGCGAGTTGATTTTCCTCAGGCTGTCATAGTCGAGGCCGTATTTCTTCAGTCCGCCGACTTTGAAGTTTTCGATCAGCACATCCGATGTCGCGACCAGCCGGCGCACCGTCTCGGCACCCTCGGGCGTCGAGAAGTCGATGGCGATGGAGCGCTTGCCGCGGTTGCAGGAATGGTAATAAGCGGCCGAAAGGTTCTCGCCGTCATGGCCGATGACGAAGGGCGGTCCCCATTTGCGGGTGTCGTCGCCGCCGTCCGGGCTCTCGACCTTGATCACGTCGGCGCCGAGGTCGGCAAGCAGCTGTCCGGCCCATGGCCCGGCGAGGATGCGTGCGAGTTCGATGACGCGGATGCCTTTGAGCGGAGGCTCAGTCATGGATCACCGTGGTTGATCGAAAGCGCAGCCTCTATCAATCCCGCGCGCCGCTGTCACGGCCCTTGCAATGGGCCAGTATCACTGTGCCCTCAGCACGCGGTCGGCCCAGGCGGCAAAATCCTCCATGATGATGTCTCGGTTGACCTCGTTCAGGCTTTCGTGGCGGGTTTTGGCGTAAACCTTTGAAACAAGATTCGAAAAACCCATCATGTGCATCCGGCCGGCAAGATGGCTGACCGCCTTGCCGCCGTCCGAGGCCGGATCTTGCTCGCCTCCGACCAGATTGACGAACAGGTCGCGCCGCACGCCGGAAAAATTGCGGTCGCTGCCGCAATGCAGCGTCATCATGACGATGTCCTGCCACATCGACACCGATGCGTCCCAGCCGCAAAGCGGGTCGGCGATGTATTTCTCGACTTCAACGGCATCGCGCGACAGCCAGTCGAACGGCGTCCGGTGATTGGGCACCGCCTTGCCCCAGGCCCGGAACGTCAGCCGGGGCAGCAGGCGCGACGGCACGTCTGAGCCAAGCCGGAACTTTTCCCAACCAAGCATGGCCAGCGCGATTTGGCTGAGCAGTCCGGCCGAGAAATTGCCGTTCCAGATCGCGGCGGCATGGATGCGCGCCGAGTGGCGGAGGACAAAATTCAGCGCGACCGACGCGCCCAAGGAGTGGCCGAAGACGATGATCGGCAGACCAGGTTGTTCCCTGGCGATGAGATCATGGACGGCGGCGACATCGGCGATGACCTTGGCACCGCCATCCGCATCGGCGAACCTGCCAGGTGGCGCGTCGGGCGCCTTGGTGGCGCCATGGCCACGGTGGTCGTGCGCGTAGACCTGGTAGCCGCGCTCGCCAAGGAAATCGGCGAAACGGGCATAGCGCGCCGCGTGCTCGGCCAACCCGTGATTGACCTGGACAATGGCGCGCGGTTGGCCGATGGCGTGTTTCACATAAAGGTTGAGCTCGGCGCCGGTCGGCGATGCCAGCATCCTCTGCTTGTCAAATGGCATGTCTCGCTCCCGTCGGCGACTGTTGGGCGACGCAGCGATCGACGTCAAGGGACGTAGGGTACCCATTCGACGGTAGTTGACAGCATGCTGTCAATGTGATTACATGACAGCATGCTGTCAAATGGTCAGCGGCAGATTGGGGGTAAGACTATGAAAACCACCGGGCCATTTCGCGGCGTGCAATCTTGCTGGCGGGCTTCGCCTTCACGACGGCCACTCTGTTGTCAGGGATTGCTGCGTTCAGTCAGGAAACCAGGGAGATGACCATGATGACGTCCACTGTTCCAGGCCCGCAAGGCCAGCTTGCCACTTATAGGATCAACGCCGGCAATGGCCTGCCGATCATGTTCCTGCATGGAGATTGCAGCCGCGCTTCCCACTGGGACCGGGTGATGCAGCTCTCCGTCGAAGGCCGCGAGGCGGTAGCCTTCGATTTTCGCGGTCATGGCGCCTCCGCGCCGGCGCAGGACGGTGACTATGGTTATGACGGTCGTGCAATGGATGTCGGTGCCGTGGCCGACGCGTTTGGCCTGAAGCGGTTTCTCATTGTCGCGCACAGCGGCGGCGGTGGCGTGGCGCTCGCTTATGCCGCCAGCCATGCCGACCGGGTCGCCGGTGTCTTGCTCGTCGACCCGGCGACCGATCCTCGTGCGCTGCCGCAGGCGATTCGTGACGGCTTTGTCCGCGATCTGGCCGGTCCGCAAGGCCGTGATGTCCTGAACGCCTATTACACGTCGATTGCCGGCCCTAACGCGGTTGTTCGCCAGCGTGTTCTGGCCGATGCGGCAGTGGTCGATCCGGCGGCGAGGGCAGGTGTCGGCAAGGCACTGGCCGAATGGAACCCGGAGCCGGCACTCGATGCGTATCGCGGGCCTATGTTCGTATTGGCTACCGAGGCCAGTGACACTCCAGCCGCGCTCTACCGGCTGCGCACGGACATTCCGCGCCAGATCGTGGCGGGCAGCGGCCATTGGGTGATGCTTGACAAGCCCGAGGTCGTAGCCGAAGCCGTTAATAATTTCGTCGCGACCATCGAGGCCGGCCAGAAATGACGACCAGGACCGAAGCGGCAAATGTGCTCACCGAACTGGTGCTTGCCGTGTTCAGGATGAACGGCAGTTTTCTGGATGCGGCCGACCGGCTGGCCGCTCCAACCGGGCTGACGGCAGCGCGCTGGCAGGTTTTGGGTGCAGTTTTGAAGGAGCCGAAATCTGTGGCCGACATCGCCCGCGACATGGGTCTCGCCCGTCAGAGTGTACAGCGGCTGGCCGACATACTGGCTGCGGAGGGGCTTGCCGCCTACGCCGACAACCCGGCGCATCGCCGCGCCAAGCTGTTGTCGATAACCGATGCCGGCCGGGCAGCGGTCAAGAATATCGGCACACGCCAGCATGTTTGGGCGAACCGCGTTTCGGAGGGTATGGACGCCGACGTGCTGAAAGCCTCGCTTGATCTGCTGCGCACCCTGACGGAACGGGTGGAGGCGAGCGGATCCTGATCGACCACGCGGGAGCCGTCTCAATGCGCTGGCGATTGTTTTTACGGCCGGCGAAAGAAATCGTAATTCTGACATGTCGCAAGTTTCTAGCTTGCGGCGTGAATCACGAGGAGTGCCGGAATGCGGATTTGGGCGATATGGGGGGCGGTGTTTCTTGCGTTTGCTGGCGCAAGCGCGGCGCGGGCCGATGTGAAGATGACCGGCTCTTTCGTCGCCGATGCCGCCTGTCCGGCAACGCAGGCGATCAAGAGCGGCAAGAATCCCGGCAATGTCTCGACCGCGGCTGGTCAGAGTTATGATCTGCTGGCCGGCAACAAGGACGCGCCCACGCACTACCTCATTCGCGTGCCGGGCGCCGATCCGGAGCGCCGCTGGGTCAAGATCAGCTGCGGTCATGTTTCGGGCGGCAGCGCGTCGACGATGCCGGCTGCACCGGCGCCTGCCGAGCCGAACAAGCCATCGGCGTCCGGAAAGCCGGAATATGTCTTCGCGCTGAGCTGGCAGCCGGCTTTTTGTGAGACCAAATCCAGCAAGGCCGAATGCCGTGCGCAGACCGCCGCCGGTTTCGATGCGACCCACTTCACCTTGCATGGATTGTGGCCGCAGCCGAACGGAAATTTCTATTGCCAGGTCGCGGCAAGCGACAAGGCGAACGACGATCCGGCACACTGGCGGGATTTGCCGTCGGTCACTCTTGACCCGAAAACGCGAGCGGAACTCGACCAGGTGATGCCGGGCACCGCGTCCGCCCTCGAAAGGCATGAATGGATCAAGCACGGCACCTGCTACGGCAAGAGCCAGCAGGAGTATTTCGCCGACGCCTTGAACCTGATGCGCGCGATGAATGCGTCGCCGGTGCGCGATCTCTTCATCAAGAACATCGGCAAGCAACTGACATCCGATCAGATACGCAGCACCTTCGACAGTGCCTTCGGCAAAGGCGCGGGCGACCGGGTCCGCGTGTCCTGCGTGGTCGATCCCTCGAACGGCAGGCGGCTGATCGGCGAACTGACGCTCGGCCTGACCGGCCCGATCGCTTCGAACGCTTCGCTCGGTGCCCTGCTGCTTGCCTCGGCGCCGACAGCCAAGGCTGGCTGCCCGAAGGGCGCGGTCGATGCCGTCGGGTTCCAGTAAACAGGCCGTACGCGACTGTCGCTTTGCACCGGGGATGGTATGATCCCGGGGGGCATCATTCATAGGGGGTGGCGATGAGTGGTATGACGGGCGGCGCGCTGGCGCGGCTGGCGTTCTGGGCCAAGGGCATGACGGCGATCCGCGACGGCCATATGGAGTGGCCGGGCTTTTCCTACACCGAAGTGGAGTGGGCTCGCATGACCACGCTCGCCAAACCCGTCGGCGGCGGCACCTACCAATTGTTTACGCTGGTCAACGCGGCGATCTTCATCGCCATCGCCGCGCTCGGGATGTTCTGTGTCTTCCTGCCGCTGGCGGCGCTGCTGTTCCCGGTACCGGCCGAAACCAGTGCGCTCAAGTTTTCGCTGCTCCTGGCGGCATGCGCCTTCCTGATCATCGGCATCGGCCTGCCGATTTCGCTGCGTCTTTCGACCACGCTCGTGGCGCCGAAGGCAATGCGGGCCGCGCTTGTCGCCGTGCCCGGCGACCAGGCGCTTGCGGCAAAAGTGTCATGGCAGATCAATCGGATCACGCTCGTGCTCTGCGGCCTGCTGGTACCGGGCATTCTTCTGTTCATTGCCTACGATATCGAAGCCGGCCCGATTATTACCGCGTTGAAATGGCTGGCGATCGCGCTGATGGCGGTTTCGGTTGCGATCGGCGGATGGCAGCGGCGCAAACAATCCTGATTGAGCCAATCGCAGGCCTGGGCAGCGTTACGCGCCGGCGCTGCGCTCCGGCCTGGTCCATGTGTTGCGGGCGTCTGCTTCGTTGCCGCCCGGTTCCCCGACAACGCGATCGCGTCCCGTGGATTTGGCCTTGTAGAGACGCTGGTCGGCCAGCGCAAAGAGATCGGCAAGGCAACGGGTCGTCTCGCTGACCGTCGAGATGCCGGCGCTGACGGTAATGTCGAACCGGCTGGTGCTCGCGGACGTCTTGACCGCTTGCCTGACGGTTTCACCCAGCAGCCTGGCGAGCGGCTGCGGACGCCAGCCGAGGATGGCGAATTCCTCACCGCCGATCCTGAACAATTGATCTTCGGTCCCGACAAGTTCGCCAAGCAAAATCGCCAGGGCTTTCAGCACCTTGTCTCCCTCGGCGTGGCCGAAGCGGTCGTTGATCGATTTGAAGTGGTCGACATCGATGATCAGCAGGCTGAGCGGCCTGGCGGTCCGCAGGCTGGCGGCGACGGCGGCCTCGCCATCGCTGTCGAAGCGCCCCCTGTGCAGGAGGCCGGTGAGGCCGTCGCGACCAACATGCTCGACCAGCGCCTCATAGCGCTCGCGATAGGTCAGCGTGTCGAAAATGTCGGAAAGCCCGCGCGGCGCCGGCACCTGCCGCGCCTCGAACCACCTGATATAGGCGACCAGCATGGTGCTGTAGACCAGGGCCGCTGCCATCTTGGCGAACCAGCCGCCGAAGAACACCGCGACCGGCGCACCGGTGACGAAATGCAGCGCCGTGAAAAAGCCTGCCTGGTCGAAGGTGAGCACGCAGGCGACGGAGACCAGGATGCGGGTGAAAAGCGCCTCGCGCAGGTATTTGCCGAGCTTTTCATAGAGCAGAATGATCAGGATGGCATCGACGAACAGCAGCGTCGTGCCCCACACCATCAGCCAGCCCATCTCATCGATGAAGCCGATGTCGGGAAGCTTGCCGTCGGGCAGCGGTGCGATGTCGTGCAGGCGCAGGATCAGCACGAGCCCGACCATCAGGGCATTGCCGAGCAGCAGGCCGTAAATCGGCTGCCGGACAGTTGCCGCGTCCTCCTTGATGTAGAGCAGGAGAAGCATCACCAGCTTGCCGGAAAACAGCACGGCCGAACCCGGCGATACCATGCCGAACGGCAGCGCGACGTAGAAGACGCTGGCGAGATAGGTTTCCAGGAAATGCATGACGCCAAGGGCGCAAACAAAGACGCCGAGGCCGATGCGGCCCCTGAACCGGAAAAGCGTGACCATGATGCCGAAATAGAGAACCGCTTCGGCAAAAAGCAGGAAACTGTTCAACACGGCCCGATCTCTCTCCCCGAAATCGCGGCTGCCAGCGATTTCCCATCCAACATTGTTTGACGCGGAATGATTAACCGGAGCTTTCGCCTGGGCGCCGGCACGAAATGAAGCGGCTAAGCGTTTGCGGCTGCGACCAAATCCGCCTGGAGCGGGTCATCGTTTCACGGAACCGCTGAACCGCTCCATCTTTTTTGTTTTGACGCAATTCCGGACGGAAAACCGTTTCACGGTTTTTCCTGGAATTGCTTTAGGGCCAAAACTGTTTGCCGTTCGCGGCTGCATCGCTTACATAGCCCCCAACTTCCATCCAATCCGACATCAGTCGACTTTTCAGGGAAAGCGCGCGTGGCACGCCAGTTCATCTATCACATGGCCGGCCTCAACAAGGCCTACGGCACCAAGAAGGTGCTCGAGAACATTCATCTGTCCTTCTACCCGGACGCCAAGATCGGCATCCTCGGCCCCAACGGCGCCGGCAAGTCGACGATCCTCAAGATCATGGCCGGCATCGACAAGGAGTGGAGCGGCGAGGCCTGGCTGGCCGAGGGTGCTACCGTCGGTTACCTGGCGCAGGAGCCGGCGCTCGATCCGAACAAGAACGTGTTCGAAAACGTCATGGAAGGCGTCGCCGCCAAGACCGCCATCATCGAGCGCTACAACGAATTGATGATGAACTATTCCGACGAGACGGCGGACGAGTCGGCCAAGCTGCAGGACGAGATGGACCGGCTCAACCTGTGGGATCTCGAACAGCAGGTCGAGATGGCGATGGAGGCACTCGGCTGCCCGCCCAAGGAGGCCGATGTCACCAAGCTGTCGGGCGGCGAACGCCGTCGCGTCGCGCTCTGTCAGTTGCTGCTGCGCCAGCCCGACCTTCTGCTGCTCGACGAGCCGACCAA
Organism: Mesorhizobium sp. M0664; assembly: GCF_040320565.1. Taxonomy (NCBI): domain Bacteria; kingdom Pseudomonadati; phylum Pseudomonadota; class Alphaproteobacteria; order Hyphomicrobiales; family Phyllobacteriaceae; genus Mesorhizobium; species Mesorhizobium sp. M0664. The sequence goes on along the minus strand of NZ_JAMYPW010000003.1, from coordinate 397,345 downwards.
CCATCTCGACGCCGAGACGACGGCGTGGCTGGAAAAGCATCTGCGGGCCTATCCGGGCGCGGTGATGATCATCACCCACGATCGCTACTTCCTCGACAATGTCACCGGCTGGATCCTCGAGCTCGATCGCGGCCGCGGTATCCCCTACGAAGGCAACTACACCAAATATCTCGAAGCCAAGGCCAAGCGGCTCAAGCAGGAAGGCCGCGAGGACGATGCGCGCCAGCGGGCGATCGGCCGCGAGCGCGAGTGGATCCAGTCCAGCCCGAAAGCCCGGCAGACCAAGTCGAAAGCCCGTATCCAGGCCTTCCAGGATCTGCTGGATGCAGCCGACAAGCGGCGTCCGAGCGATACCCAGATCGTCATTCCGCATGGCGAGCGGCTCGGCAATGTGGTGATCGAGGTCGAGGGCCTGTCGAAGGGCTTTGGCGACACGCTTTTGATAGACGATCTCGAATTCAAGCTGCCGCCCGGCGGCATCGTCGGCGTCATCGGCCCGAACGGCGCCGGCAAGACGACGCTGTTCCGCATGATCACCGGCCAGGAAAAGCCCGATGCCGGCACCATCCGCGTCGGCGAGACGGTCAAGCTCGGCTACGTCGACCAGAGCCGCGACGCACTCGACCCGACCAAGACGGTCTGGGAAGAGATCTCGGGCGGCGCCGAAGTGGTCAAGCTCGGCAAGTTCGAAGCCAACACCCGCGCCTATTGCGCGTCGTTCAATTTCCGCGGCGGCGACCAGCAGCAGAAGGTCGGCAACCTGTCCGGCGGCCAGCGCAACCGCGTGCATCTGGCAAAAATGCTGAAGACCGGCGGCAATGTGCTGCTGCTCGACGAACCGACCAACGATCTCGATACCGAAACGCTGGCCGCGCTCGAAGACGCGCTCGAGAGCTTCGCCGGCTGCGCCGTCATCATCTCGCACGATCGCATGTTCCTCGATCGCCTGGCGACGCACATCCTCGCCTTCGAAGGCGACAGCCATGTCGAATGGTTCGAAGGCAATTTCGAGGACTACGAGCAGGACAAGATCCGCCGGCTTGGGCCTGAGGCGGTCAATCCGCACAGGATGACGTATAAGCGGCTGACTCGGTAACAACGGATTGGTTGCAAGCGCCCCAGGCTGCTCGTAGAATTACCGGAAGGAGATAAACATGCTTAATGTCGAGCTTCCTACCGCGCTGGAAAAACGCCTCGAGATCGTCGCAAGGAAAACTGGCCGGACAAAACATGACGTAGTCGTTGAGGCCATTGTCGAGCAAATTCAGGATCTGGAAGACGGACTAATCGCCCTCGAGCGCCTTAACGATGGTGAAGGTGAATGGCTTTCTCTGGCCGAAGCTAAGGAACGACTGGGATTGGACGCAAGCGACCGCAGTGACGGTTGATCGTGTGGACAATTCGTGTCGAGAAGCGTGCACTGAAGGATATCTCCAGATTGCAAAGGTCCGATCAGCGTCGGATTGTGGACTTCCTGGAAAACAGGCTCGCCTCGCGCGATAATCCACGCGAACTTGGCGAAGCGCTAACAGGACCACTGGCAGGTCTCTGGAAATATCGTGTGGGCTCATTCCGAGTTCTGACAAGGATCGATGATAGCGCTGTCGCGATTTGGGTGGTTCAAGTAGGCGACCGTCGCGAGGTCTATCGATGAATACAGTCGCGAAGGTGAGGCCCGACTGGTCCGCCGCCCTCTACCTGAAATTCGAGGATGAGCGCACCCGGCCGGCGCGCGATCTCGTCGCGCAGGTGCCGGTGCCGGAACCGCGCCGGGTGGTCGACATTGGCTGCGGGCCGGGCAATTCGACCGAATTGCTGGTCGAGCGCTGGCCGCGGGCGCAGATCAGTGGCTTCGATACCTCGCCCGACATGATCGAGAAGGCCAGGGCGCGCCTGCCCGGTGTCAGCTTTGCCTTGGCGGATGCGGCGGCGTGGCAGCCGAACGAACCGGTCGACGTGATCTTTGCCAATGCGGTGTTTCAATGGCTGCCGGAGCATCCGGCGGTCTTCCAGCGGTTGATGGGATTTTTGGCGCCCGGCGGCGCGCTTGCCGTGCAGATGCCGGACAATATGGCCGAACCTTCGCACCGGCTGATGCGGGAGACCGCGGCCGAGATGCCGTTTGCCGAAAAGCTCGAGCGCGCGGCCCGCGCGCCGCTGCCGCCGGTCGCGTTCTATTACGACCTTTTGTCGCCATTCTCGGATCGGCTCGATGTCTGGCACACGATCTACAACCATCCGCTGGCCGATGCCGAGGCGATCGTCGAGTGGGTGAAATCGACGGGGCTGAAGCCGTTCCTCGATCCTCTCGACGAAAACGAGCGGCAGCTTTTCCTGAAGCACTACGCGGCCGGGATCAGCGAAGCCTATCCGAAAACGGCAAGCGGCAAGGTGTTGCTGCGCTTTCCCCGTCTCTTCATCGTGGCGCGGCGTTCCGCTTAGAAACTCTTAGCTACACCCAAAAAACAGCCAGCAGCGGATGCTTGACCGGCCTTCGCCGTCATGCGCATCTCGCTGGGGCACGGCCCTTCATGGGCCATGGGGGTGGATGATGACACTGAAAAAGATGGGTTTCGGCGGCAGCATTTGTGCGGCCGCTGTGCTTGCCTTGTCTCTATCGGCGGAGGCCAAGCGAGCGCGCTGCTTCACCAGCGACGACGGCTATTTCTCGTGCAGCTATCGGGCGCTGGACGATGCCGGCAGCTTTCGCATCTCGGCGCCGGGCTATCCGACCTACGTCCTGGAAATCGACGGACCGGGTTTTGCCTATGGCTATGTCAATCTCGGCCGCCGCAACGTGCCGCTGCCCGGGCAATTCGTGCGCAGCCGCGATGACGGTGCCTGCTGGAACAACCCGCAGACCAATACCAAGCTCTGCGCCTGGTAAAGACCCGTCCCAGGGACTTGATTTAAGCCGGCATAAACTGGCTAGGTGCAAAAGAGGTTGCGCCGAGCTTTTTGCGGCGTCGACATGAAGCCGCAACGCCTGCGCACGGGACGAACTGGAAATGCATCGCGTCATCATCAGCGGCATCGGCGTTGAAATCCCCGAAGCCTTGATCACCAATGAGGAACTCGTCGCCAGCTTCAACAGCTGGGTGGATATGGAAAACGTCCGCCGCGAGGTGTCGGGCGAGCCGCTTCTGCAGAAATCGGACAGTGCCTTCATCGTCCATGCCTCGGGCGTCCAGACCCGCCATGTCATCGAACGGGAAGGCATCCTCGATCCGACCCGCATGGCGCCGCGTTTCGCGGCGCGGCCCGACGATGCGCTGTCGCTGGAGGCCGAGTTCGGCATCGCTTCGGCCCGCAAGGCGCTCGATCATGCCGGGCTGAAGCCTGGCGACATCGACCTGGTGATCTGCTCGGCCTCGCACCATCAGCGGCCCTATCCGGCGATCGCCATCGAAATGCAGCAGGCGCTGGGCACGAAAGGCGCCGGCTTCGATATGGGGCTTGGCTGCTCTTCGGCAGCGGCGGCGTTGCACATCGCCGTCAATCTGGTGCGGGCAGGGGCGCATAAACGCGTGCTGGTGACGACGCCGGAGATCATCACCGGGCATCTCAATTTTCGCGACCGGCAGACGCATTTCATCTTCGGCGACGCTTCCGTGTCGATGATCGTCGAAGGGCTCGCCCAGGGCGAGAAGCGGCCGGGCCGCTTCGAGGTGCTGGATACGCGCGCCTGGACGCAGATGTCGAACAGCATCCGCACCAATCTCGGTTACTATACCCGCGCCACCCAGGACGATCCGTACATGATCGATCTGGAAGGCAATCTGATCAAGCAGATCGGCAACAAGGTGTTCAAGGAAGTCACCGTTGCCGGCCACAAATTCATCGTCGAGTTCCTGGCCGAGCACGGGCTGACGCCGCAAGCGATCCGGCGCTTCTGGCTGCATCAGGCCAATGCGCGGATGAACGCCATGATCCTGAAACTGTCGTTCGGCCATGACGTCGACCACGACCGCGCGCCGATGGTGCTGGAGCGCCTCGGCAACACCGCCGCCGCCGGCGCCATCATCGCCCTGTCGGAGAACCATGCCGACATGAAGGCCGGCGACTACGGCCTGCTCTGCGCCTTCGGCGCCGGCTACTCGATCGGCGGCGCGCTATTGCGCATGCTTTAGATTTTTTGTTTTACGCATGTCGTGTCCCAAAACCACTGCACACCCTCGGTTCAAGCCCGAGGGCATGCTTTTGGGCGACATGCATTAGCCCGGCGCGAACGGCACCAGCATCGGAACGCGCCTGGCATAGTCGTCGTAAGCGCTACCCAGTTCACCGCGCAGAAAACGCTCCTCCAGCCTTGCCTTCATGACGATGCCGACGGTGATGAGGATGGCGCCGGCAACGCCCCAGACAGTGCCTTTCGCCGCCATGGTGGCGAGGATCGCCAGAAGCAGGCCGGTATAGATCGGGTGGCGCACCAGCCGGTAAGGGCCGGTGTCGACGACGCGATGCGCGGCCTTGGCGGTGACCGTGGCCGACCACAGGCGGCCAAGATGCAGCCGCGCCCACCAGGCAAATGCCAGACCGGCGGCAATCAGCGCCACGCAGATCCACGCTTCGGCAAGGTTCGGCGTCCAAAGCCTCAGCGGGCCGGCATAACCGTGCGCCGGGATGAGCAGGATCGTGCCGAGCACCATGACGGCGCGGGATGGAAGCTCCACCCCGAAGCCGGCGCGTTTTTCGGCCCGGTCGGCCCAGAAGGCGGCCGCGGCCCATGAAACCACCCAGAGCAGCCAGAGCTGTGCGATTGCCGATGCGGGATGCATGATAAACCTCAGCGGGCTTGACCTGACCGATATTATCAACCGATGCAGCGCGGCAGCAATGCGGCACGCTTTTGCATGAGGCTGGTTCAACCATGACGCTGGTGGTGCCGACCCGTATCAGCCGTCTTGATTGGAGCATCAACGCTTTCGACTGGACCCTATGAATCGACTTCGGCTAACTGCATCCGGCAGCTAGGAATGAAACCAATGCCGGATATGTTTCCCGAAGCCGAAACTCCGGTCGAGATCGTCCCGTCGCGAAAACTCGCCGCCAGGGTGGCGGCGCTCTATCTCGCATCATTCGATCGTTTTGAGACACGAGCGGTGGATACGCTGCAACTCGGTTTCGACGGCATCGACGGCGATTTCCACGCCGGCACGACGCGGCGCTCCGGCGGGCGGGAACCCTGGTATCCGCGCGGCACTGAGATGCGCAACGAACGGCAATTGTCGATCGTGGCTGCGGACGAACTGGCAATCGTCGCCGAACGGATGGGCATCGCCGAGATCAAGCCGGAATGGATCGGCGCCAATCTCCTGATCGACGGCCTGCCGCGCCTCTCCATGCTGCCGTCCGGCACGCTGCTGTTCTTCAAAGGCGGCGCGACCGTCAAGATCAACGCGCAGAACGGGCCTTGCCGGATCGCCGGGCGATCGGTCGCCGAAAATGCCGGGATGGCCGACCATGAGGCCGGCGCGCTGCTGTTCCCGAAGGCGGCGAAGCGGTTGCGCGGGCTCGTCGCCTGGGTCGAGAAGCCCGGCACGATCGCGGCCGGCGAGGAGATTTCGGTGCGCGTGCCCGAGCAGTGGATTTACCGGGCCTAGTCCAGGCAAGGCGACCTCTAGTCACGGCGTATTTTGTTCTTGCTTTGTGCCGGCAGCTATGCTACTAATTTGGGTATGGTGCCAATTGGGCTCCAACGACCCGCCCGCGAGGCGGGTTTTTTATTTCAGGCTTTGAAAGTTCCGATGCTGCCGACCTGAGGTCGGCGGGACAGCGCCCCTCTGTCCTGCCGGACATCTCCCCCACGAGGGGGGAGATTGGCCGTCACCTCTCGATTTCGCTAATCACAACAGTGAAGAGCGCAGAACTCGACGCGTGTGCCTGCCGTCGCTCTACGCCTCATCCTCATCGTCGAGCAGACGGGTGGCGCGCCAGCGGGTGAGCACATTGTTGGTCTGTTCGATGACGAAGAAGCGCGCGGAATCGCGGTCATAGCCTTCGGCCAGCAGCTTTTCGTAGTCGGTGTGGGCGTGGCGAATATGCGCTATCGTCGCCAGCCACACGGCAATGCTCGGCGGCAAGGTCTTCATGTGCACGGCGCCGGCATCGGCCCGGATCTTTTCCATGTCGGCATAGGGCGCCAGCGGCAGCAGCGCTGTCAGTGCCTTGGCGATGGCGCGGCGGCGGCCGGTCGGCGCGCTCATCACTCCACCGGCCCTGGCTCGTCCCGCCCGGCGATGGTCGCATCGGCAAAGGCATCGGTCGAGGCGAAATAGGGCTTGATGTCGATGACCGGCGTGCCGTCGAGCACGTCGATGGCGTCGAGATCGATGCGGCCGGTGTCGATGTCGAGGGCAACCAGCTTGGCGACATGCAGTCCGACAGGATTCGGCCGGGCAGGGGAGCGCAGTGAAAAGACGCCTTTCGGCCCTGTGGCATGGCGGGGTTTCTGGACAATCAGTTGCCGCGGCGCATGGTGCAGCCAGGACAGGACGATCACGTGGCTGGCGCGTTCCAGCCCAAGCAGGCCATCCCGATAAAGCGGGTCGATGACCAAGTGCGCCGGCTGTTCCGTCTCCCGCGCCGCCTTCATGTTTTTGGGGCAAGTCTCCCGCGTGATCCAAGGCGAAGCGATGCGGCCGATGAAGACGACATGGCCATCCGGCGGCATCGTTGCCGGGTCGGTTTCCAGGAGCTTTTCGCCGCTGCGCGTTTCGAACATGGTTCTCGCCCCGATCATGCGTCCGTTTTTGCGCGATCCGCCACGCATGCGTCATTTTCTTGTCCGGAAGCGACATAGCGCTTGCAAGCCTATCCAAACCGACATAAACATATGTTTATATCTTTTCAAAGAGAATGCTCGCATGCATGTCGCTCTCGACACGATGGTAGATACATTGAAGGCGGCGGCGGAATCCAGCCGGCTGCGCATATTGGCGCTGCTGTCGCGCGGCGATCTGACCGTGTCCGATCTCACCGAAATCCTCGGCCAGTCGCAGCCGCGCGTCTCGCGCCATTTGAAATTGCTGCTGGAGGCCGGGCTGATCGGCCGCTACCAGGAGGGCTCGTGGGCGTTCTTCCGGCTATCGGATTCCGATGCGTCGCGCGATTTCGTGCTCAGGCTGGTCTCCGGCATCCGCGGCGCCGATCCGCAGGTCGAGCGTGATCTCGAACGGCTGGCCGCAGTCAAGCGCAAGCGGCAGGACCGGGCTGCCGAATATTTCTCGGTAAACGCCGCAAGCTGGGACCATATCCGCTCGCTGCATGTGCCGGATCGCGCCGTCGAAGCAGCTCTCATCAAGCTCGTCGGCAAACGGCCGTTCCAGTCGATGCTCGATCTCGGCACCGGCACCGGACGGCTGCTCGAGATCTTTTCGCCGCTCTATCGGCGCGGTGTCGGCATCGACATGTCGCGCGAGATGCTGACGGTGGCGCGCGCCAATCTCGACAAGGCCGGCGTTTCGAATGCGCAGGTGCGCCAGGGCGACATTTTCGCGCCGCCGGTCGAACGCGACGCCTTCGATCTCGTTACCATCCATCAGGTGCTGCACTATCTCGACGATCCCGCCCGCGCCATCCGCGAGGCGGCGCGTCTGCTGCGCCCGGCCGGCCGGCTGGTGATCGTCGATTTCGCGCCGCACGCGCTGGAGTTCTTGCGCGAGGAGCACGCGCATATGCGTCTCGGCTTTTCCGACCGGCAGATTGGCGACTGGTTTTCCGAGGCCGGCCTCGACCTCGAGGACAGTCAGGAATTCGAGCCGCGCGGCGGCAACGAGGCCAAGCTCACCGTCAAACTCTGGCTCGGCCGCGATCGGCGCATGCTGATTGCCGAGCCTTCCAACGACAGACAACCGGCCAATGCGTATCCGATAGGGGAAACCGCCTGATGAACCAGTTCCGCTTCTCCCGCCGCCCCGACATCGGCGACAAGGTCAGGGTTTCGTTCGAGTTCTTTCCGCCGAAAAACGATGAGATGGAAGCAAGGCTGTGGGACACGGTCACCCGGCTTGAGCCGCTTAAGCCGAAATTCGTCTCGGTCACCTATGGCGCCGGTGGTTCGACCCGCGAGCGGACGGCCCGCACCGTCAAGCGCATCCTCAATGAAACGACGCTGACGCCGGCGGCGCACATGACTTGCGTCGATGCGGCGCGTCACGAGGTCGATGCGGTGATCCGGGAGTTCGCCGATATGGGCGTCAAGCGTTTCGTCGCCCTGCGCGGCGATCCGGCCGAGGGCGTCGGCGCGGCCTACCGGCCGCATCCGGAAGGCTATGCCAATGGCGCCGAACTGGTTGATGCGCTGAAGGGCGCCGGCGATTTCGACATATCGGTCTCGGCATATCCGGAAAAGCATCCGGAAAGCCCGGATTTCGCCACCGACTTCGACATGCTGAAGCGCAAGGCCGACAACGGAGCGACGCGGGCGATCACCCAGTTCTTCTTCGACAACGATCTCTATGAGCGCTATGTCGAGCGGGCACGGCGGGCCGGCATCTACATACCCATCGTGCCGGGCATATTGCCGGTGCACAATTTCACCCAAGTCGCCAACTTCTCGGCGCGGTGCGGCGCCTTGGTGCCAGCATGGCTGGCCGAGCGTTTCGATGGGCTGCAGAACGATCCGCAAACGCATGCGCTGGTGGCATCTGCCGTGGCCGCCGAGCAGGTGCTGGACCTTGTCGAGCGCGGCGTCGGCGATTTCCACTTCTACACGATGAACCGAGCCGATCTGGTCTTCGCCATCTGCCACATGATCGGCATCAGGTCGCACGAAGTCGAGGCGGCGGGATCAGCCGCGGCGTAAGGCGGCAAGCTCCTTTTTAAAATGTCAAAGATCGGGGGAATGCAAAAGGCCGGGCAAAATGCCCGGCCTTTTCAAATGGTTTGGAGTATTCGGTGCTGGTCTTCCCCCGCTCAGCGGCCTTATGGAAGGACGCCCATAATGAGGGCGCCGATGAATGCAAACGCAGCACAAATCATCAATGCGTTGATCGGCCTCGTCAGTCCCATGTCATAGCCTCCTCTTAAAGAGCTATGGCGAGAGTCTAGGGTCATTTGTGCCACAGGCAAGCAGAAACTTTGCTGCAATGCGACGAGATTGTGGAATTTGCGACCTGCCGTTTGCCGTTAGGCATTGAAACTCTTTGTCAAAAGCCGGCTCGGGACCTGTGAATAATTTGTGGCAAAGCCGTGGCAGCAGCGAGAATGGCAGCGCTACCGCGGCGGAAAATCGGAATCGATTTTCGAATGGCTGAAGATTCGACGCATCCTTTGCGCATCCAACCGGATGCTGCACGCTATACGCACGCTATAGAATGCGGTGGGCAACCGGCACCGTTGTGAGATAGCCAGGACTTGAATTTTCTGCCAATTGGCAGTATATTGCCTGCCAATTGATGGAGGCCGGAATGAGTGTCGCTTATGCGGTTCGCGATCCTGCAAATCAGGCTTTGCCGGCAAATCTGGCGGATGCCTCGGTACGGGCGCGGCTCACGCCAGCGGCTGTTGCCGGCATCGTCAGGCTCGCAGACATCTGGCATCTGACCAGCACCGAGATCTGTACTTTGATCGGCGACGTGTCGGAGAGAACCTGGTTCCGCATGAAGAAAGGCGAGTGGGAGGGCGTTCTCTCCCAGGATTCGCTGACACGCATCAGCGCCCTGATCGGCATCTTCAAGGGACTGCGGCTTCTGTTCTCCGAAGCGCTTGCCGATGAATGGGTGCGGTTGCCGAACAAAGGGCCGCTTTATGGTGGCCGGCGCCCCTTGGACGTGATGATCGAGGGCGGCATTCCGAAGCTGCTGCAGGTTCGCCAACATATGGACGCTTTGCGCGGTGGACTTTGAATGCAGATCCCACCACGCGCTGACATTTCCCAGCGCGACACGATCCGGCTGATTTCGACAGGCAGGTTCAAGGAACCGGTCCTGATGCCGTTGGCCAGGAATCATGGAGATTTGGAGGACCTTGCGGAGCTCGAAGGAGCCACCAGCGGCCGCCTTCAGGCGCAGCAGGGAGGATTGCCCGACCTCGATCCGCGCGAACTGGTTTTCGGGAGACCGGGCTACACCTTCATCAATGCGGCGTTCGCTTACACCCGTCCGGGCGGCAATCGTTTCAACGATGATGCCAGGGGCGTCTGGTACTGTGCGTTCGATGCGGAAACCGCACTCGGCGAGGTCTCTTTTCATCTGACGCGCGAGCTTGCCGCAATCGAACGTTTCGAAAACGTCACCGACTACGCGGAGCTCGTTGCCGACTTCATAGGCTCGTTTCACGATCTGCGCGGTGCTGAGTTCAGCAAGGACCCGGTGCTCGATCCGGATACTGTCTTAGCCTATCCTGCCGGTCAGGCGCTGGCGAAGCAACTCCGCAAGCAAGACGCCGCGACCGGTCTTGTGTATCCTTCCGTGAGACATGTCGGCGGGACCTGCCTTGCCGCCTTCCTTCCCGATCTCGTTCAGAATCTCAGGCAAGGCGGTATCTGGCGTCTGGAATGGCAGGGTTCATCTGTTCCCGCGATCACGCCCATATAGCGCCATCTCTAAAGCGCGTCGCGTTCGACCGGCCTCGTGCGACGCGCTTTAGGTTCTTTTTCTATGCATGTCGTTACCGCAAAACCGCTGCACATCTTTGCGCGACATGCATTAGCGCCGCCCGAACAGGCGACCATCGATGGTGACGAGGCCGAGCGCGATCAGCGCCATGCCGCCGAGTTCGAACAGTTCGAGCCGCTCGCCCAGGAACAGGAAACCGAGCAGGATGGCGCTTGCCGGCACGATGAGCGTGACCAGCGAGGCATTGGTGGCGCCGGCCGAGGCGACGAGATTGAAATAGAGGATGTAGGCGAAGGCCGTCGACAGCAGCGCCAGCGCCAGCACCGCCGCCCAGACCGGCGGCGAGGCCGAAAACAGATTGGCAGCGTCATAGGTGAACAGAACGACCGGGATCATGATGATGGTCGAGCAGGTCAATTGTCCGGCGGCAATGACCGGTGACGGCACACCCTTGAGGCGGCGGGCAATCATCAGCGCAACCGCATAGGATAGCGACGCTCCGATCAGCGCGAATTTCGCCCAGACCGGACCGCCGAGCCCGGCGACGAGGCCGGGGCCGATCATCACCGCCGTTCCCGCGATACCGAGGGCGATGCCGGCAAGCTTGTTCCACGACAGCTTTTCGTCGCTGGTCAGGGCGTTGGCGAGGATCAGCGTCCAGAACGGCGTCGTCGAATTGAGCACCGAGGCGACACCGGCGCCAAGCTCGGTCTGGCCGGCAAAGATCAGCGAGAAAGGGATGACGTTGTTGGCGAGCGCCAGCAGGAAGAACAGGCCGGCATGCGGCAAGGCGAGGCGAAACGACGGGCCACGGACCGCAAGATAGAGCTGCAACGCGATCGCAGCTATGGTGACGCGGAACAGCACCAGCACCAGCGGCGGAAGTTCCGCTACCGCAATACGGGCAAAGAAGAACGAGCCGCCCCAGATGGCGCCGAGCAGCAGAAGCTGCGCCCAGTCCTTGAGCACCATCGGACCGCGCATCGTGGTGGTGGCAGCTATCGCCATTGGTCGTCCTCCCAGACGAGATGCCTTGCTCTTCAGGCGTCTGTTCACGCCATACCCGATCCGGCCGCAAGGGCCACCCGAAACCTGAGCGATGGCCTAGCTCGCTCATAACCGGCGTGCAGCACCGGCGTAGCGCCGCGAAGCCAGGGCGGCGAGACATAGAATTGTTTTCATTAGCCGCTAGCTTGGATTAATTGTGCGCAGCCTCAGTCAAGGGATTCGTCCATGCAGCGATTCGAAAATGCCCGCGAGGCAGCGCTGGCGCTTCGCCCGGACGATCCGATCTATTGCTTCCGCCCGCAGGTGCTGAAGGCGGACGCCAAACAGTTCATGGGCATGTTTCCCGGCAAGACCGCCTATGCGGTCAAGACCAATGGCGAGCAGATCGTGCTCAACGCCCTGGTCGAGGCCGGCGTCGGTGCCTTCGATGTGGCCTCGCCCGGCGAATTCGCCGCCGTGCGCGCCGTCTCGCCCGACGCCGAGATGCTCTACATGCACCCGGTCAAGGCGCAGTCGGACATCAGGCTGGCGCTGGAAAAATACGCCATCCGCGTCATTTCGCTCGACCATGAGGACGAGGTCACCAAGCTGACCAGGGTGGTGCGGGCGCTCGACATCAATCCGGGCGCCATCACCGTGTTCGTGCGCATCCAGACGAAAGGCTCGGCGGCCTACGAACTGTCGAAGAAGTTCGGCGCCGGACCGGCCAATGCGGTCGAACTGGCCGAACGGCTGAACCGAACGGGCTACAAGGTCGGGCTGTGCTTTCATGTCGGCAGCCAGATTGAGGATCCCGACACCTATGAGCGGGCGCTGGCCTCCGCCGACTGGGTGCGCAACCGCGTCGGCTTCGACATTGCCGGGCTCGATGTCGGCGGCGGCTTTCCCGCCGAATACGGTCATGATCCGAACAGCCGCAAGCCGGAAATGCCGTCGCTCGGCCAGATCATGTCGCGGCTGTCGGGCGACCTCCAGGAGTACCAGTTCGACCAGATGCCGCTGGTGGCCGAGCCCGGCCGGGTGATCGTGGCGCGCTGCCTGTCGCTGATCGTGCGCGTGCTGCTGCGCAAGGGCAAAAGGCTCTACATCAATGACGGCATCTGGGCATCGCTGTCGGATTCATGGACCGGCAAGATCACGCTGCCGGCGCGCTTCATCCCCGATCCGGCGATCCGCTCGCGCAATGGCGAGGACAAGACCATCGTGCCGTTCAAGGTCTGTGGCGCGACCTGCGATTCCGTCGACATATTGTCGCGGCCGTTCTGGCTGCCCGAAACAGTCGATACCGGCGACTGGATCGAGATCGGCCATATCGGCGCCTATTCGCTGTCGCTCAGAACACGGTTCAACGGCTTCTATCCCGACACCTTCGTCGAGGTGGCGACGCCGTTCGACGAAGGCGATGCACCGCAGGGGTTCGCCAGCCTGGAGACGATGGCGGATTAGTGGATGGTGGAATAGTGAATGGTGAATGGTGAATAGTGAATAGTGAATAAATGAATAGTGGTAATTCTGGTGCTCAATGCGGCTCCGGTGCTATTCTTTTCACCATTCACCATTCACCATTCACCATTCACCACCTTCACAGCCTGGCCAGCAACTCCGGAGTCGGCCAGCCGTCGACCGGCAGGCCCAGACGCATCTGCTCCTTACGGATGGCTTGGCGGGTGTTGGTGCCCAGGATGCCGTCGACGGTGCCCACGTCATAGCCTTTCGCTTCGAGCTTGGTCTGTAGCGCCTTCATCTGGTCGGCGTCGAGGCCGGGTTCGGGGTTGCGCGGATCGAATCGCGGCGCGCCCCCCAGTCGGGCGGCAAGATTTGCCGCGGTCAGGGCATAGGTGAAGGACTGGTTCCACTCGAGATAGACGTCGAAATTGTCGTAGGTCAGGAAGGCTGGCCCCTTGCGACCCATGGGCAGCGCCAGGCCGGCCTTCAGGCCGTTGTCGAGAAGCGGCGTACCGTCGGGCCTGGTAACGCCCCACTGGCTCCATTGCGTCAACGGCAGCTTGTTGGTGCGTCCCGTCTGCTCCCACGGCAAATCGTCAGGCACACGGACTTCCTCGATCCAGGGCTGGTCGCGCTTCCAGCCGCGCGACTGGATCTTGCTGGCCGTGCTCATGATCACGTCCGGCGCGCTGCCGCGCAGGTCGACCAGGCCGTCGCCGTCGCCGTCGACGCCGTGGCCGAGATAGTCGGAAGGCAACATCTGCGTCTGGCCGATCTCGCCGGCCCAGGCACCGGTCACGTCGGCCGGCACCACGCCGCGATCGATCAACATCAGCAGCGGCACGATCTGCGGCCGGAACAGCTGCGGACGGCGGCAGTCATGCGAGAGGCTCACCAGCGCGTTCAGCGTATGAAAATCGCCCTGCACGGCGCCAAAATCGGTCTCCAGGGCCCAGAAGGCGGCGATGACCGGCGCCTGCACGCCGTATTCGCGATCGGCGCGGACAAAGACCTCGGCATATTTTTGCAGATTGGCCGCACCTTGCTTCAGCCGATGCGACGAGATCATGCGGTTCGAGAATTCGATGAAGGTCTGGGTGAAGACGCCCTGGGCGCGGTCGCGTGCCAACGCCTTCTCATCGAGGGTGGCGTTTTCCAGCGCATCAAGGCCGGCAGCGCCGACGCCGGCCGCCCTGGCCTCCGCCGCCACGCCGTGCTTCCATGACTCGAAATCCCCGCCGCATTGCTGTGCCGCTGCCGGCACGGCGGTCAGGAGCAGCGCCGCGAGAAGTCCAAAGCGCAATCGCATCGCTATCCTTCCAAGAAGATTACCGGCGGTTGCAGGCATTCGTCGTTGGCTGTGTCGAAAAGCAGGCGGCAGGCCTGGTGTCAACGGGTGTTCTGCCGCAACCACTTCTTCCACGCGGCTTCGGAGCCGTTGAAGACGCTGATGTCGGCGTTTCCGGCCATGCCCGGCACGACACCCGTTCCGGTATACTGCCAGAAGGTGAAGGGATGGCTGCCGTATTTCTGGCGCGGGTGCCCGGCGACGGAGCGCAGCCAGTAGGGGTAATTGCGGAAGCCCGATAAACCGTTATCTTCGAAGAAATCGACAGACGTGTAGATGATTGGCTTCTTGCCGTAGTATTTTTCGACGATTTCGAGGAACGTGCTCATCTCGCTGCGTACCGTGGCGGGATCGGGCCGCAGCTTGCAGGTCGGCGATTTCGGGTTCCATTCCATGTCGAGAACCGGCGGCATCGCCGAGCTGTCTTTGGGCACGTTCTGGATGAACCAGCGCGCCTGGGTAGCGGCCGGCGTGCAAAAGTAGAAAAAATGATAGGCGGCACGGGGGATGCCCGACGCCCTGGTGCGGCTCCAATGCTCGTTGAAAGCTTCATCGAAACGGTCTCCGCCTTCGGTTGCCTTGATAAAGGCGAAGGAGATGCCGCTGGCCCTGGCCGCCGGCCAGTCGATCGATGTCTGGTATTTGGAGACGTCGGTGCCGTGGACGGCATAGCTCCACGGTGCGCCGCTGTCCCATTCATGCGGGTCGGAATCGGCAAAACGCGGCGCGCGTACCGCAACCATCGAGGCGCTGGACGACGACAGCGATGGCGTCAGATCCTCGACTGTCGAGCAGGCACCAAGCAGCGTCAGCGTGATGAGAACCGCGAAACGGCGCATCGCTACTTCCCGAGCCGGTTTCAGCCGGCCGCTGATGGGTCTTTCCGCGGGTGCCCCTCGACCGGGCGCAGCGTGTCTGAAACCGACTTACGCGGCGCACCTGGATCTTCGTTTCATGCATTCCCAAACCGTTACGCAGTTTTGGGACGCATGCATTCAAGCCCCGCCGGACGGTCACCCCACAGGATCGCCCGGTCTGTCCCAAGCGCGTCGCTTCGACGCGCTTAGCTCTTTTGTCTATGCATGTCGTTGTCCCAAAACCGCTGCGCACTTCTGGGCGACATTCACCTGTGATCGCCGATCATGGTTGATATTCGGTTGACGGCGCTCGACAAGAGCCGCGATTTTGCCGAAACAATGGCGGCAAATCGATGACATAGATCGCGCTCAGGGGAATTCGAAAAAATGCAGATCCTCCTGAAGTTCGTCAAATGGCTGCTCGGCCTGGCTGCGCTGGCCGCCGCGATACTCGCCGGCTGGCTGTATTTCGCGCCGCCGGAACTGATCCGCGTCGGTTCCGGCTATGCCGCCAAGATCGTCTGCTCGAACGTCTTCATCGCCGGGCGAGACGCCGACGACGTGCTCGCCGTCGATGTGCAGGCGCCGGGTCATCCGCTGCTGAAGCTGATGAGAGTGTCGGTGGACAAGGAGAAGGGAACGGTTTCGGCGGGCCTGTTCGGCGCGCTCGGCAAAAGTGTCGCGGTCGCCCGCGAGGGGCTCGGCTGCGCCTCGGTTCCCGACGGCGATATTGCCGCCGCCAAGGCTGTCGCCGGAGCTGCACCGACGCCGGCGTCGCTGCCCGATCTGATCTGGCCGGAGGGCGACAAGGCCGATGCCTCGCAGGATCCCGAGGTCGCGAAAGTCCTCGACGATCCAGCCATGACCGGCGCCGGGATGCGGGCGGTCGTGGTGGTCAAGAACGGCCGCATCGTCGCTGAGCGTTATGGCGACGGCTTTTCCGAAAAGACGCCGCTATTGGGCTGGTCAATGACCAAGACGGTGAATGCGGCGATCGTCGGCACGCTGGTGAAGGAGGGCAAGCTGGCGATGACCAACCAGGGTCTGTTCGGTCCCTGGAAGGGAGATGGCCGCGCCGTGATCAGCCTCGCCGACATGATGGCGATGTCGAGCGGGCTGGAATTCAACGAGGATTACGGCGACGTCGCCGACGTAACGCGCATGCTCTACCTCGAACCGGACATGGCCGGCTTTGCCGGATCCAAGCCGCTGACCGGCGAGGTCGGCAAGGTGTTTTCCTATTCGAGCGGCACGGCGGTGATGCTGTCCCGATTGTGGCAGGACGCAATCGGCGACAAGGACAAGGCACTGGCGTGGCCGAGGACCGCGCTGTTCGATCCGCTCGGTATGCACAGCGCTGTGCTTGAGGTCGACGAGCACGGCACCTTCGTCGGCTCGTCCTATCTCTATGCCACGGCACGCGACTGGGCGCGCTTCGGCCAGTTCCTGCTGCAGGGCGGCGTCTGGAACGGCAAGGAGATCCTGCCCGCCGGCTTCGTCGACTGGATGCGGGAACCGGCAACTGCCTCGAAGGTCTACGGCAAGGGGCAATTATGGATAGAAGGACCGGGCGACGAAGAAAACCCCGGCGCCGGCGTTGCCGCAGGTCTGCCGAAGGACACCTACTGGATGGAGGGACATGACGGGCAGACGGTCGCCATCATCCCCTCCGAGCAGCTGGTTGTGGTGCGGCTCGGGCTGACGCCGGCCAGGCTCGGCTATCGGCCGCAGGTGATGGTGGCGGCGCTGGTCAAGGCGCTGCACTGAGGAATGCGGCGGTCGCAGTCTTGTCTATGCGGCTGTCGTCAAAGGCTTGGCGCGATCAACACGCGCCCGCTCGTCGGGTGAATTCATAACCGTCCAAAGATCGTTACGGCGCTGGACGTTCAACCAGAAATCCGGGCTGTTGCCAAACACCCGCGCCAGAATGAGCGCGGTAGCCGCCGTCACGTTGCGGCGGCCGTTGCACAATTCGTTCACATGCTTGCGCTGGACGCTCATAGCTTCGGCCAAAGCCGCCTGTGTCAGGCCGAGTGGTTGCATGAATTCTTCCGTAAGAATTTCGCCAACCGTTGCTGGCTTGCGTGCGGTCATCAACATGTCTCACCTCACTTATATATATAGCTGTGGTCGTCGAGATAGATGTCCGACGCCTCGCCCCGGCCCCCGTCCCAGCGGAAGACCAGCCGCCATTGTTTGTTGACGCGGATCGAATGGAAGCCTTCGAGATTGCCGCGCAACTTCTCGAAATGGTTGCTGGGCGGCACACGCAAATCCTGATCGATCGCCGCGTCGTCAATCATCTGGAGCTTGCGGAACAAGCGGCTTTCGAGATCGGACGGAATATTGCGGGAATGGGTGTCGTCCACGAAGAAAGCCCGCAGCCATCCATCTCTAAATCCGATGATCATCCCATGCTTCCGGCGAGGAGATAATGTACCACTCCTTGGGTCACATGGCAATGTGTGATTTAGCCAATTAACTGATTTCAGCCACGGCCCCCATTTAGGATTGGAGCCCCAAAACCTTCCACGCCAAAATTGATGTTAGATGGCGATCTTGATCACGGCGAGCCAGCTGTAGCCGCGATAAAGTGTTCTGAATCGAAGGCTTGCACCAACTCTCGCAGATTCCGATTCCAGGACGTCGCGCAGGGCTTCACGCGGCTGGACATGGAATTTTCTCAACCAGCCGCGCAGCAGCGTGCGGAACCAGCCGGGCAGGGCCTCCTGCTGGCCGAAATCGACGACGTGCAGCGAACCGCCCGGTGACAGGGCAGCAAGAGCCGCGAACACTGTCTTCTCCCAGCCGGGAATCATCGACAGCGAATACGAGACAAAAATGCGGTCGAAACTTTTGACGCCGAACAGTGCTTTCGCGTCGAAATCGGTGGCGTCGCCGCACGCCAGGGTGACGCGGCCGGAGAGGCCTTCGCGCGCGAGGGCGGCAGTGGCCGTCTCCAGCATCTCGGCCGAAATATCGAGGCCGAAGAAGCGCGCGCCGGGATAGCGGCGGGCGGCGAGGATGATGTTGCGGCCGGTGCCGCAGCCGAGCTCGAGCACGGTGCCGCCGGCCGGCACATCCAGTCCGGCGATAAGCCGGTCGCGGCCGAGCAGATAGTATTTGCGGGTCAGGTCGTAGATATGACGCTGCCAGCGGTAGACGCCGTCCATCAGCTGGGCATGGCTGGCCGGCAATTCGGTCGTGCTCATGCGGACCGCTTCACATAGAGATGGAAGCCACCATAGATGGCCGAGCGGTCGCGCGCCGAAAACTCGCGCGAGGCGTCGTTCTCGTAGCGCCACTGGTCGAGCAGCGAATTCGAGACGCGGCCGGGCAGCAGGCTGGGTTCCGCGGCGGTACGGAAGATGACGCGGGCGCCGGTGGAGGCGGTTCGGGTGATCTCGGCCCACAAACCATTGAGCTGGTGGTCGGTCATCCAGTCCTGTGCATCGAGCAGCACGAAGCGATCCACCGAGCCGGCATCCTTGCCGGCAAGGAACTCGATCAGATTGGCGTGGTGGATGGCAACGCGATCGACATTGTTGCGGATCGTCTTGTAGTTGCGCTTTTCGAGATAGGCGGGCAGGGCGGCCTCGCCCGGATCAGGGTAGCGGCGGGCGAAAGCCTGCCAGGCGAAATAATTGGTCTTCAGCGGAAAATCGCAGGCGAGCTTTTCCAGTCGTGCCTTCAGCACGCTGGCCATGGTGCCGTCACCCGAGGTGATCAGCGAATCGTACTGGGCCGGCGGAATGCCGAGGCCGAACAGCGAAGCCTTTCGCGATGTCGCCCATTTCAGCAGCGGTTTTTCGAAGACCGGCGCCAGCTCTTCGTCGAAGAAGCGGCGCTGATCGGCGATGCTCTTGGCGTCCATGATGCCGGCCGGGTCGACGCCGAAAAATTTTGCGGTGCGATGGCCCATGGCGATGAACAGGCCAAGCAGGCCGGTCTGGTAGAAATTGCGGTCGAAGACAGCGATGCGGCGACGGCCGCGCCAGTTGCGGCGCTCCCAATAATGGCGGCTGACCGGGTCGAGATGCGGTGCGATGAAGCGATCGTAGGCCTGTGAATTGTGCCCGGTCCCAGCCGCGCCGAAGAAACGGAACAGGTCGCCCTGCGACGGCAGGTGACGGACGGCTTCGAGCTTCATGCGGTTCAGCGCGATATGGGCAGCGTTGAGGTCGACGGCATCGATCCTTTCCGGCGAGCGGGTGAGATAGGCAAGGATGTTACAGCCGCCTGAGGCAATGGTGACGATGCGGTGGCCCGTCCCGAGCTGCATCGCGTCCATGTCGATTTCGGGGTCTTCCCAGATCTGCGGATAGACGAGGCCGGAGAACAGGAAGGCGAACAGGCGCTCGGAGATGCCGGCTTTCGACAGCGGGCGGTTCTGGTAGACGGCCTTGCCGACTTCCTTGCCGCGGCGAAAAACCAGGTCCCCAGAAATGTCCGTCATGGCAAGGCGATTCCCCGTTTGCGTTGCCGCAAGCGGGTAGCGCAGGGTGATGACAGGCCGGTGACAGCCTGTTGACGCGAGTTCAGGCCTTGCCAAATCCACCTGGGGTCGGCGTCGTCACGATGACCGCCTCGCCAGCGTCGAGGATGGTCTGATCGCAGGCTTTCAGCGTCTCGATCGCGCCGGTCTTGCGGCGGACCTTGGTCGAACCGGCCTCGCCATCGCCGCCTCCGTCCAGTCCCCGCGGCGGGCGGTTGCGATGCGAGGACAGGATCGCGCATTCCATTTTTTCGAGGAAGCGGATAGTGCGCCTGGTGCCGTCGCCGGCATTCCATTTGCCTTCGCCGCCGGAGCCTTCGCGGATATGAAAATCCTCCAGCAATACCGGGAAACGCAGTTCCAGCACTTCCGGATCGGTCAGGCGCGAATTGGTCATATGGGTGTGGACGCCGGAGGTGCCGGCAAAACCGCGGCCGTCGTTCATCCGGCCGGCCGGCGAGCCCGAGCAGATCGTCTCGTAATACTGGTACTGCTTGTTGCCGAAGGTGAGATTGTTCATCGTGCCCTGCGCATTGGCCATCGCGCCCATGGCGCCGAATAGCGCGTTGGTGACGTGTTGCGAGGTCTCGACATTACCGGCGACGACTGCCGCGGGATAGGCGGGTTTCAGCATCGAGCCGTCGGGAATGATGATGTTGATCGGCCGCAGACATCCGGCATTCATAGGGATGTTGTCTTCGACCATGACGCGGAAGGCATAAAGCACAGCGGCTCGGGCGACCGGCTCTGGCGCATTGAAATTGTTCTTCATCACCGGCGACGTTCCGGTGAAGTCGACGGTCGCTTCGCGCTTCCGCCGGTCGACCGATATCTTCACCTTGATCATTTGGCCGGTGTCGGTCGGGTATTCGTATTCGGAACTGTCGGGCAGCCGCTCCAGAACGCGGCGCACGCTTTCGGCGGCATTGTCCTGGACATGGCCCATATAGGCTTCGACCACATCGAGGCCGAAATGGGCGACCATCTTGCGCAGCTCGGCGACGCCCTTTTCGTTCGCGGCGATCTGCGCCTTGAGGTCGGCGATGTTCTGGTGCGGATTGCGCGCCGGGTAGGGGTGGTCGGTGAGCAGCGTCTCCAGGTCCTTCTCGCGGAACCGGCCGCGATCGACGATGCGGAAATTGTCAAACAGCACGCCTTCCTCGTCGACGGTTG
The DNA here is from genome assembly GCF_040320565.1 of Mesorhizobium sp. M0664. NCBI lineage: Bacteria > Pseudomonadati > Pseudomonadota > Alphaproteobacteria > Hyphomicrobiales > Phyllobacteriaceae > Mesorhizobium > Mesorhizobium sp. M0664. The sequence goes on along the minus strand of NZ_JAMYPW010000003.1, from coordinate 376,459 downwards.
TGGCAAGCGGCGTCATCGAGCCGGGCGCGGTGCCGCCGATGTCGGCATGATGGCCACGCGAGGCGACGTAGAAGAGGATCTTCGGCGATTGGCCGATCTCCCCCCTTGTGGGGGAGGTGGCGGCGAAGCCGCCGGAGGGGGTCGTTGCGGCAGTGCTCGACGCACTTGTGGTGCCTTCTGCGAGGACCCCACCCGGCCGCTTCGCGGCCACCCTCCCCTCAAGGGGGAGGGAAAACACCGGCGTCACCACTGTGATATCAGGCAGATGGGTGCCGCCATTGTAAGGCGCGTTCAGCGCAAAGACGTCGCCGGGACGGATGTCGCCGGAGTTGAGCCGGATGATGGTTTCCACCGAGCGGTCCATCGAGCCGAGATGCACCGGCATATGCGGCGCGTTGGCGACCAGCGCGCCATTCCGGTCGAAAACGGCACAGGAGAAGTCGAGGCGCTCCTTGATATTGACCGAATAGGCGGTGTTCTGCAGCGTCACGCCCATCTGCTCGGCGATCGACATGAACAGGTTGTTGAAAACCTCCAGCATCACCGGATCGGCTTCGGTGCCGAGTGCGGCGTGTCGGCGCTTCTTCTCGACGCGCCGCATCAATACGTGGTTCTTGGCGGTGATCTCGGCCTGCCAGCCCGGCTCGACGAGGATGGTCTGGTTAGGCTCGATGATCAAAGCGGGGCCGGCGATCTTGTTACCAGGCTTCAGCGTTTCGCGAGGGAAAATGCCGGCGTCGCGCCAGACGCCGTCGACAAAGATTTTCCGGTTCCCGGAAGGATTTGCGGCCATGTATTCAACAACTGAATCGCTTTCGTCGCGGCCGGTGCCGCCGGTATCGGTACCTTCGACGCCGATCGACTCAACGATCATCGGCTTGTCGTCATAGACGAAACCGAACTGTGCCTTGTGCGCCGATTCGAAGTCCGCCTTGGCCTGCGCAATCGAGCCGTGCCCGAAGTTCACAGGCAGCGCGGTATCGGTGCCGTCGTAGCGGATCTGCAGCACCGGTCTCGAGACGACCGCGTCTTCGCTGATGCCTTGCGCGGCGAGTTCGTCGATGACGGCTTTGCGCAGCGTTGCGATGAGTTCATCGATCGCTGGCCCGGAATTGTCCGCCAGCGGCTTCAGCAGCGCCTGCTGGCGTGACGCAAATACAGAGGATAGGCCGATGCCGTATGCCGAGAGCAGGCCTGAGAAGGGATGGATCAGCACCGCCTCCATGCCGAGCGCATCGGCGACCAGGCAAGCGTGCTGGCCGCCGGCGCCGCCGAAGCAGTTCAGGAGGTATTCGGTGACATCGTAGCCGCGCTGCACCGAAATCTTCTTGATGGCGTTGGCCATGTTTTCGACGGCGATGGTGATGAACCCTTCGGCGATGGTTTCCGGGGAGCGGCCGTCGCCGATCTCGGCGGCAAGGGCCGCGAATTTTTCGCGAACCATCTGGACGTCGAGCGGTTCGTCCTGGCCCGGTCCAAAAATAGCCGGGAAGAACTCGGGCCGCAGCTTGCCCAGCATGACATTGGCGTCAGTGACGGCCAACGGGCCGCCGCGCCTATAGGCGGCCGGGCCGGGATTGGCGCCGGCCGAATCCGGCCCGGCGCGAAAGCGGCCGGCCTCGTAATGCAGGATCGAGCCGCCGCCTGCAGCGACGGTGTGGATGCGCATCATCGGCGCGCGGATGCGCACGCCGGCGACCTCGGTGTCGAAGGCGCGCTCGTAGTCGCCATCGTAATGGGCGACATCGGTGGAGGTGCCGCCCATGTCGAAGCCTATGACCTTGCCGAAACCGGCGAGTTTTGCCGTCTCGACCATGCCGACGACGCCGCCGGCCGGGCCGGACAGCAGCGCATCCTTGCCCTGGAACATGTCGGCGGCGGTGAGGCCGCCCGACGACATCATGAACATGAGGCGAGGGCTTTCCCTCCCCCTTGAGGGGAGGGTGGCGGCGAAGCCGCCGGGTGGGGTCGGCTCGACTGGGTTCGACCTACTCTCCCCCCTTGAGGGGGAGATGGCCGCAAAGCGGCCAGAGGGGGTCCTGTCAGAAGGCACCACAGGGGCGTCGAGCACTGCCGCAACGACCCCCTCTGTCGGCTCCGCCGACATCTCCCCCTCAAGGGGGGAGAGGACGCCCAGTTCCTTTGCCACTCTTTGCACATACCTAGCCAGGATCGGCGACAGGTAGGCGTCGACCACGGTGGTGTCGCCGCGGCCGACCAGCTTGATCAGCGGCGAGACCTCGTGACTGACCGAGACCTGCGAAAATCCGAGTTTTCTGCAGACCTTCGCAACTGCCTTTTCGTGATCGGGATGTTTCCAGGCATGCATGAAGACGATCGCGACCGCATCGATGCCGTCCGCCTTGGCTTGCTCAATAGCCGGGCGTACCGAAGCAATGTCGAGCAGGCGCTCGACACTGCCGTCGGCGCGAACCCTTTCGTCGATCTCGACGACGCGCTCATAGAGCTGTTCGGGAAGGATGATCTGCTTGGCAAAGATATCTGGCCTGGCCTGATAGGCAATCCTCAGCGCATCGCGGAAGCCTTTGGTGATGAGCAGCAGCACACGGTCGCCCTTGCGCTCGAGAAGCGCATTGGTGGCAACCGTGGTGCCCATCTTGACATCGCCGATCAGAGCGGAGGGGATTGGAGCGCCGGGTTGGACGCCGAGCAAATCGCGAATGCCCTGGATGGCAGCGTCGGCATAGGCTTCGGGATTCTCGGACAGCAGCTTGCGCGGGTGCAGCGCGCCTTGCGGGTCACGGCCGATGACATCGGTGAAGGTGCCGCCGCGGTCGATCCAGAAATCCCATTTTGCAGTCACAGCGGCGCTCCCGGGATTTTTCCCTGTTCGATCTGTTAGCTCGCGAGGCCCTGACCGGCAATCGTCAAGTGATTGGAATATGTTACAGGCAGAAATGCAACGTTACGAAACTCATGCGCAGCTTACGCATTGTGTCCTCGACCGCCGCCGGTAACGGAGGCGTGATTAGAGGAGAGATATCATGAAGAAACTCATTCTTGCGTCGGTGTCGGCGCTTGCGTTGCTTGGCCTTGCCGCCTGCAGCAACAGCGGCACCGACAACACCACGACGCAGAGCACCAACCCGCCGGCATCCGACCAGACGATGAAGCCGGCTGCTCCTGACGCCAACAAGCCTGCCGAGCCGGCTCCGGCACCTGCGCCTGCGCCGGCTGCTCCGGCTCAGTAGTCAATGTGACAGCCAAGGAAAGGCTGGCCTCACAGGCCGGCCTTTCTGCTGCTTACGATACCAGCGCCTGGCGGCCGAGTGCGACGACGTGAGCGCTGGCGCCAGCCGCCTCAGGCATTGCGCCAAATCGATTGGGCCAGCCCCTGCGGCTTGATAGCGATGGGTGGTTGGTCCTATGAAGCCCCCATGTCGATTTGGGACCGCCTTGGCGACTTCGTCACACGCGTTTCATCTTCAGCGTCGTCAGGCGTCGCCGAAGTGGTCGAGGCCGTGCGCACGGTTTTCTCCGGCGATGCCGATCTGCGCCGGCGCGTCGCCTTCTCGGTGGCGATGATCGCCCTGTCGGCCAAGATGGCCAAGGCAGACGGCATCGTCACGCAAGACGAGGTGCGCGCCTTCCAGGAAATATTCGAGGTGCCGAAGGAACAGAGGCGCAATGTGGCGCGGCTCTACGATTTGGCCAAACGCGACATTGCCGGTTTCGAGACCTATGCCGAGCGGATGGCGCAGCTTTGCGGTTCGGGCCATTCGAACTGCCTGATGCTCGAGGATATACTCGACGGGCTGTTCCACATCGCCAAGGCCGACGGGCTGGTGCATGAGCGCGAGGGCGAATTCCTGCATCGCATCGCCGAGATATTCCGCATCGATGAGGCGCATTACCAGAGCATCCTGGCCCGGCATGTCGATCTGGGTGCCGCCGATCCCTATGTTGTGCTCGGCATCGAGCGCGGGAAGCCGTTCGAGGAGGTCCGCAGGCGCTACCGCAAGCTGGTCTCCGACAATCATCCGGACCGGCTGATCGCACGCGGCCTGCCGCAGGAATTCATCAAGATCGCGACGACCAGGCTGGCGGCGATCAACGCGGCCTATGAAATGATCGAGCGAGGCCTGCGGCACGCATGAGCGGCTTTCCGCCCGATGAGCCGAGCGCCGAGGTCAGGGTATCGCCGAATTTCGGACCACGGCGCGGGACGCTCGGACCCGATATGATCGTGCTGCACTACACCGGCATGGCTACCGGCGCCGGTGCCGAGGCATGGTTGTGCGATCCGGCAAGCGAGGTCTCGTCGCACTACCTGGTCCATGAGGACGGCCGCATTGTTCAGATGGTAAGGGAAAGCGACCGCGCCTGGCATGCCGGCAAGAGCTCGTGGTTCGGACAGAGCGACATCAACTCCTGTTCGATCGGCATCGAGATCGTCAATCCGGGGCATACGCTCGGCTATCGCAACTTTGCAAAACCGCAGATCGGTGCGGTGATCGGCCTGTGCGCCGGCATCATCGAGCGCCATTCCATTCCGGCGCAGCGGGTGCTTGCCCATTCCGACGTGGCACCGGGGCGCAAGGTCGATCCAGGCGAGAAATTTCCATGGAAGGCCTTGTTTGCCGTCGGTATCGGCCATGTTGTGCCGGCAGCACCGATCCGGCGCGGCGCCGTGCTGAAGCCAGGCGATACCGGCGCCGAGGTAGAGGCGCTGCAGTCGATGCTGGCGCTCTATGGTTATGGCGTCGAGATCACCGGCGCCTTCGATCGGCAGACCGAAATCGTGGTAGAGGCATTTCAGCGGCATTTCCGGCAGCGCCTGGTCGATGGCATGGCTGATGGATCGACGATCCGCACGCTGGAAAGGCTGCTCGCTTCCGTAAGGATAGCCTCTCTCAAATAATCTTTTGCCAGCTTAAAAATTACAATCTGTTACTCAAAGTGACTTGCGTCGCCTTCTTTGGCGCCAATTCCGTCGTCAAAGGCGATCCGTACAGATTGTCGGACGTCTATCCCCCAAATGTTCCGATGTTGATTGAGGGTATCTGCGCGAAGTTCTTTGTGCAGATCAAACAGAACAGGATCACATGCAGAAATTGACCGTTTTAACGGCAGCCATTGCTGCCGGCGTAATGACTTTTGCCTTCAGTGCGGCAAACAGCGCACCGCTGAGCCAGCGGGCCGATCAGGGCTTCAGTGCCGCAGCCGGCAAAACCGCCGTGCCGAAAGCCACCCGTGGTGCAAAAGTAGAGAAGACCGCCACCGCAAAAGTGGAACAAGCAACCGCGGTAAGGACGAAAAAGCCGGCCCCTGCGAAAAAGCCAACCGCTGCAAGAAAGACAATCTCAAAACACTATGTGAAGCGTAACCGCAAAAGCATCGACCACATGGCAACGGCGTCAGTCGCTCCGAAGAGCAGGCCAGCGCCTCAGGCGGTGGTAGTCGGCGCCAGCGGACAGTATTCGGCGATCATTGCGCGTTATGCCGCCAGCTATGGCGTCCCGGTGTCGCTCGCCAACGCCGTCATCAAGATCGAAAGCAACTACCAACCGAACCAGGTCGGCAGCGCCGGCGAGATCGGCCTGATGCAGATCAAGCCGGCGACGGCGCGGATGATGGGCTATAGCGGTTCGGTTCAGGGCCTCTATGATCCAGATACCAACATCAAATACGGCATGAAGTACCTCGCCATGGCGCGGGATCTCGGCGGCGGCACGACCTGCGGCACGATCCTGAAATACAATGCCGGCCATGCCGCCACACGGATGAACCCGGTGTCCGCAGCCTATTGCGGCAAGGTCAAGGTCCAACTGGCTGCACTTGGAGCGCCCGCCTGACAAGCGACAACTTGCTTTTTCGTTTGCGTTTTCGGGCCTGAACCCCTTTATACGCCTTGCCAGCTGGCCGGGCGGCCGCACCCGCGAAGCCGAAAGGCTGCGGGTGAGGAAAGTCCGGGCTCCATGGAGACACGGTGCCGGTTAATGGCCGGCGGGGGCGACCCCAGGGAAAGTGCCACAGAAAGCAAACCGCCACGATCCAATCGTGGCAAGGGTGAAAGGGTGGGGTAAGAGCCCACCGCGCGACTGGCAACAGGAGCGGCACGGTAAACCCCACCGGGAGCAAGACCGAATAGGGGCGGTGCGAGGGGAAACCCTCGAGGGCTGTTTCCGGCTCACCGTCCGGGTAGGTTGCGTGAGGCGTATGGCAACATGCGCCCAAGATGAATGGCCGCCACGTTCTCGCCGTGTAAGCGGCGAGGGCCATACAGAACCCGGCTTACAGGCCAGCTGGCAGTTTTCCCCGATAAAAGGAAATCTCCTGATATCAGCAGGTTGCGTCTTCGGGCGCAGCCGTTGGTTCAGTTTTCGACCCGCAATTAAGCGCGGCATTCCTTGAAAATGGTGCGATTAAATCGTACCATTTGGATGACGGTATTCAGGAGCGCGTCATGGGACAGGTCGATAAACGCAGCATCACGCTGTCGCCGGAATTGGCGGCGGTGGTCGACGACGTGGTCGCCGCCGGCGAATATGCCTCGGCGAGCGAGGTGATCCGCGACGCGCTGCGGCAATGGAAGGACCGGCGCGACCTGCTCGGCTACACGGTCGAGGAATTGCGCAAGCTGGTGCAGGAAGGGATCGACAGCGGGCCGGGACGGTTTGCGTCGATCGACGAAATAAAGGCCGAAGCGCGGAGACGATTGAAACCCGACAGCGCGGCATGAATTTGCTGCCCATCATCCGAACCGCAAATGCGGAAGAGGATTTGATCGCGATCTGGCTTCATGTTGCGCAAGACAACGAGGCTGCAGCCGATCGATTGCTCGATCGGATCGAAGCCCGCTGGCAGCAAGTGGCCACTTATCCCTTCTCAGGTGCCCCGCGCGAAGACATCGCAACCGGAATCCGTCACCTGATCGTCGGCGAATACCTCACCTTGTATCGTGTCCGCGAAGAGGCGATCGAAATCATTCGCGTGCTGCACGGCCGGCGCAAGATCGACGCCGACGATCTAAGTTCGTGATTGCCGATTCAGCCACCGATTGCGTCCAGCGACGCCTCGATCGCCTGCCAAAGCTCTTCCACCGGCTCGCAGCCGATCGACAGGCGAACGAAGCCGGGGGGAACGGCATCTCCCCTTTTTGATCGCCGTTCGGCCGAAGTGTGTACGCCGCCGAACGAAGTCGCTGCCTGCATCAAGGCGCAGTTGTTGATGAAATCCTCGGCCTTGTCCTCCGAGGCGAGCACGAAGGAGATGAGAAAACCGAAGCGCTCCATCTGGGCGCGGGCAAGATTGTGCGATGGATCGCTCTCCAGTCCCGGAAAGCGCAAGCCGCTGATCGCGCGATGGTTTTTCAGTCGTCGCGCTATCATTTCGGCGGAAGCGCACATGCGGTCGAAGCGCACGTCCAGCGTTTCGAGGCCGCGATGCACCAGCCATGCCTCGAACGGCCCGGGGATGGCGCCCGACGTCTCGCGCCAGTCGGTCACCCTCGAGATAATGTCCGCGTCGCGGCTGGCGACATGGCCGAACAGCACATCGGAATGGCCGTTTGGTGCCTTGGTGTCGGCGGCAATGACGATGTCTGCGCCGAGATCGAGCGGGCGCTGGCCGAAAGGCGTCATCGTCGTGTTGTCGACCACAAGCCCCGCACCCGCTTTGTGCACGGCTTCGGCGACGGCTGCGATGTCGCATATATCCAGTCCCGGGTTGGCGGGCGTTTCGACGAAGGCAAGCCGGTATCCGTCGAAGCCGCCGTCGAGGAAGCTCGACGTCGGCCGGACATCATAAGCGACGCCGAAGGACTTCAGGAAGCGCTCTGCCAGCGCTCTCGTCGTGTGATAGCCGTCGGACGGCAGCAGGATACGGTCGCCGGCTTTGAGCAGGCCTAAAAATACTGCCGAGATGGCAGCCATCCCCGAGGGAAAGGCGACGCATGGGGCGTCTTCCAGATGCGCCAGCATGTGCTCGACCGCATCCCAGGTTGGATTGCTGAAGCGGCCATATTGATCGAAGCCGGTGGCGTCGCCGGGCGCATGAAAGATGGCGGCCATCGTCAGGGGCAAGGGGATCGGGTCGCCCTTGGCCAGCCCGCCGCGGCGCAGATGGGGAAGTGCCGCGGCGCGTGACTTGGCTGTTTCGGACATGGTTTCAACCTCGTTACTGACCGGAAAAGGGATGCCGAGGCTATGCGCGGCAGCGATCCGCAGCAAGTCGGCTCCGGTTGGGCCACACGGCTCTAAACGCTTCGTTAGGCTTAATAGAGGATAAAGACGGGAGTGCCGTCAAAGCTGCTCTCCCCAGTCGTGGCAGGCGCGTTTTGAAAACTGTTCCCGTTGACGCCCATAACACCCCATGATATCCCATTCCGATACTCGAGCCTTCGTTCCGTGTCAGGGTGAAGCGTACGCCAATCGGGCAGCCGCGGCGGCTGCGCGTTTGCCTGCGTTCGCCCGTCACAACGAAGCGGGTTTTGGACGTCGACCGGGCCGGGGCGGCGCGGACAGGAAGATGCAGAGGGGTGCGGCGGCGCAAGCGGCCGTAACGCGTAATGGACCGGTTTCTGTCGAACGCGGTGAACAGGATCGATGCGAAGGGACGGGTGTCCGTGCCGGCGCATTTCCGTGCCGTTGTGCAGAAACGCGGCTATTCGGAACTTTATGCGCTACGCTGCCTGGATCGCCCGGCGATGGATGTCGGTGGGCTCGACCTGCTCGATCGCTACGAGCAGCGCATCGCCCAGGAAGACCCGTTCCTGCAGACGGCGGACGACATGTCGTTCTTCTGCCATGGCGATGGAACGTTTCTGAAGCTCGACCAGGACGGCCGTATCACGATGAGCGATTTCATTCGCGAGCATACCGGCATTTCAGCGGAAGTGGCCTTCGTTGGCCGCGGCAATTTCTTTCAGATCTGGGAGCCGGGACGGCTCAGCGCCTATGGGACGGAAGCACGCGCCCGGCTTTTGCAGCTTCGGCAGGGGACGAAGCCCGAGGAGCGGCCGGAATGATGGCGGGCGACGGCGATGAAGTTCATGCCGTTGGCGGACCAGCCCGTCACATTCCGGTCCTCCTTGCCGAAGTTCTGGAGGCGCTGGCGCCGACAAAAGGCGAGGTGATCGTCGACGGCACGTTCGGTGCCGGCGGCTACACGAAGGCCATTCTGGCAAGCGGAGCCTCGGTCGTCGCCATCGACCGCGATCCGGATGCGATCGCGGCGGGGCGGGCCCTTGAACAGCAGTCCGGCGGCAAGCTCAGGCTTGTCCAGGCACCGTTCTCGACGCTCGACGAACAGGTTGAAAGTGCCGATGGCGTCGTGCTCGACATCGGCATCTCCTCCATGCAGATCGACCAGCCGGAGCGCGGCTTTTCGTTCCGGGCCGATGGGCCGCTCGACATGCGCATGGCGCAGGCGGGCCTGAGCGCCGCCGACGTCGTGAACACCTTCAAGGTGGGCGATCTTGCCCGCATCTTCGGTTTTCTCGGCGAGGAACGCCATGCCGGGCGCATCGCCCGCATGATCGAGAGCCGTCGCGAAAAACGCCCCTTCCAGCGCACGCTCGATCTTGCCGATGCCATCGAGACGCATATCGGTCGCGCGCCAAAGGACAAGATCCATCCGGCCACCCGCGTTTTCCAGGCGCTGCGCATCTTCGTCAATGACGAACTCGGTGAACTGGCCAAGGCACTGTTTGCCGCAGAGCGCGTGCTGAAACCGGGCGGGCGGCTTGTCGTGGTGACCTTCCATTCCCTGGAGGACCGCATCGTCAAGCGCTTCATCGCCGACAGAGCCGATTCAGCGACCGGATCGCGGCACCTGCCCGAGGCGCAGGCGCGCACCGCCACCTTCACCAAGAAGGGCGGCGGCGTAACGCCTGGCGATGCCGAGATAACGGCAAATCCGCGGGCGCGCTCGGCAAGGCTGCGCGCTGCGATCCGTGCAGAGGCGCCGGCGCGCGCCGGCGATTTTTCGATTTTCGGCCTGCCAAAACTGCCTGGCCCAAAGCTTCCCGGCGCCGATCGACCGGGAGAGAGGTGAGCACGTGTTTCGTACCAGCGACATAGTCCTGATCGCCGTGATGGTTTCGGCGGCCGCCCTGACCTACAAGACCAAGCGCGAGGCCGAGGAGCAACTGGCGGCAGTGCACAAGATCCAGGCGCAGATCCGTTATGAGGAGGACACGATCGACCTGCTCAAGGCGGACTGGAGCCTGCTTACCCAGCCGTCGCGCCTGCAGAAGCTCACCGAAATCTACAAATCGCAACTCGGACTCGAGCCGGTCAATGCGCGGCAGATCGTCGGGCTGGACGATCTGCCGGCGAAACCCGTCAATATCGAGGACCTTTCATCGCAGCGGCTGGGCGGCATGGCCGATATCGGCGGCAAGGATCCCGTGGTGACCGGAGGCGTCGTCCAATGATCACCGGATTTCCAATGGCTGCCAGATTTCCAAAGATTGGCAGGCTGCTGAAGCGCGGTTCGAAGCCCGGTGCAGGCGGATCAATCGTGGTCGAAGGTGCCCGCAAGGCGACCGGTGGCAAGGGCAGGACCCGCATCGTCATGACGATGGCAGTGTTCTTCGGCATCTATTCGACCATTGCCGGGCGGCTGGTCTATCTGGGTTTCCAGAATCCCGACCTGTCGGGCGGCCCGCAGAGCCGGGTGACGGCATCGCGACCCGACATCGTCGACCGTAACGGCGAAGTGCTGGCGACCGACATCAAGACCGCGTCGCTGTTTGCCGAACCGCGCCGCATCGTCGATGCCGACGAGGCGATCGAAAAGCTGTCGACGGTGCTTCCCGAGATCGACTACGAGCAGACATACAACAAGCTGAAGAGCGGCGCCGGGTTCGTCTGGCTGCAGCGGCAACTGACGCCGAAGCAGCAGGCCGACATCATGCAACTCGGCATCCCCGGATTCGGCTTTCGCACCGAAAAGCGCCGGTTCTATCCGGCCGGCGAAACCTCGTCCTACATTGTCGGCCTCACCAACATCGACAATCAGGGCATCTCCGGCATGGAGAAATACATCGACGAACAAGGCTTGAGCGACCTTCAGGCGTCGGGTCTGGCGGTGGCCAAGGATTTGAAGCCGGTGCAGCTCTCGATCGACCTGCGCGTCCAGCATATCGTGCGCGATGAGGTCGCCACCGGTATGGAAAAGTACCACGCGATCGCGGCGGGCGCCGTCGTGCTCAACGTCAAGACCGGCGAGGTGCTGGCGATGGCGTCGGTTCCGGATTTCGATCCGAACAACCCCTATAACGCGCAGGACAAGGACAGGCTCAACCGTATGTCGGCCGGCCTCTATGAAATGGGGTCGACCTTCAAGAGCTTCACCACCGCTATGGCGCTCGATTCCGGCAAGATAACGCTGCAAAGCCGCTTCGACGCGTCGCGCCCGATCAGGATCGGCCATCAAACCATCCATGATTTCCATGGCAAGGGCCGGGTACTGTCGGTGCCGGAAGTGTTCATCTACTCCTCCAATATCGGCTCTGCCAAGGAAGCCGAAGCGGTTGGCATCGACGGACACCGCGAATTCCTGCATCGCCTGGGAATCCTCGAGAAGATGCAGACCGAACTGCCGGAAGTGGCTCGGCCGACCGAGCCCAAGGTCTGGAAGCAGGTCAATTCGATCACCATCGCCTTCGGCCACGGTGTGTCGACGACGCCGCTGCAGACAGCGGTCGGCTGCGCCGCGCTGATGAATGGCGGCTATCTGATGGACCCGACCTTCCTGCCGCGCACGCAGGAGCAGGCGATGGCGGTGGCCAAGAAAGTGGTCAGCGACAAGACGGTCGAGGGCATGCGCTATCTCTATGCCCTCAATGCCGAAAAGGGATCCGGCCGCAATGCACGGGTGCCAGGATACCGGGTGGGCGGCAAGACGGGAACGGCGGAGAAGGTTGTCAACGGCCGTTACTCGAAGGAAAAGAATTTCAATGCCTTCGTTGCGGCTTTTCCGATGGACGATCCGCAATACATAGTGCTTACGATCGCCGACGAACCGAAGCCGGAAAAGCCCGGCATGGGTGGTACGGCCGCCTCGAACGCGGGCATCATGGCTGCAAACATCATCCGACGTGCGGCTTCCATGCTTGGCGTGAAGCCAGATTTCAGCCATGAAAATGGTGCAACGCTGGTTTCCTATCAGTGATTCTTGGGGCGCGCCGGCAACTGCGCGCTATTTTGTTGCGATGAACGGGGTTCGATGAAGCTGAAAAATCTAGCCGGTATCCTGCCTGTCGAGGGGACAGCTTCCTTCGACATGGAGGTTACAGGGATTTCGTCGGATTCCCGCCAGGTAACACGGGGCGTCGTCTTTTTCGCGCTCACCGGCTCCAAGGCGGATGGCGCAGCCTACGCAGCCGATGCCGCAAGCCGCGGCGCTGCAGCGATCGTGGTCGGCAAAGGCAGTGCGGTCGCCGGGCTGCCAGTCCCGGTTCTTGTCGTAGACGATCCGCGCCTTGCACTGGCGCTGAGTGCTGCACGTTTTTTCGGCATGCAACCGCAAACCATGGTCGCGGTGACCGGAACCAGCGGCAAGACCTCGGTCGCCGCATTCACCCGGCAGATATGGGAGCAGGCGGGTTTTGCCGCCGCCTCGATCGGCACGACCGGCGTGGTGGCGCCGGGCCGCAACGAATATGGCTCGCTGACCACGCCGGATCCGGTGGCACTGCACAGGCTGCTCAAGGAGCTGGCGGAGGCCGGCGTCACCCACGCCTCGATGGAAGCGTCCAGCCATGGCCTCGACCAGCGCCGGCTCGACGGCGTCAAGCTCGCGGCCGGTGGCTTCACCAATCTCGGCCGCGACCATATGGACTATCATCCGACGGTCGAGGAGTATCATCGCGCCAAATTGCGTCTGTTCGACGCGCTGCTGCCGAAGGGCGCGCCGGCGGTCATCTTTGCCGACGACCCGTGGTCGGAGCCGACGATCAAGGCGGCGCGGGCAGCGGGACTGAACGTGCTGACGGTCGGCCGCCACGGCGATTTCCTGCGGCTGAAGCGGGTCGAGCACGAGCGCCACCGCCAGCGCGCCGAGGTCGAAGCGGACGGCGTTCTCCACGAAGTCGACTTGCCGCTGGCCGGCGACTTCCAGATTGCAAATGCGCTGGTGTCGGCCGGACTCGCCATTTCGACTGGAACATCTGTTGCCAAAGCGTTGATGGCGCTGGAGAAATTGAAGGGCGCGCCGGGACGGCTCGACCTTGTCGGGACGGCCGCCAACGGCGCGCCGGTCTATGTCGACTACGCGCACAAGCCGGATGCGCTGGAAAACGTGCTGGCTTCGGTGCGCCCCTTTACCACCGGCCGCGTCATCGTCGTATTCGGTTGCGGCGGCGACCGGGACCGAGGCAAGCGGCCGATCATGGGCGAGATCGCCACAAGACTGGCCGACGTGGTCATCGTCACCGACGACAATCCCCGCTCGGAAGTACCCGAGACGATCCGCGCCGCGATCCTGGAAGCCGCACCTGGCGCCATCGAGATCGGCGACCGGCGCAAGGCCATCCACGAGGCGGTCGGGATGCTTCACGCTGGCGACACGCTGATCGTGGCCGGCAAGGGCCATGAGGAAGGCCAGACCATCGGCACCGAGACGCTGCATTTTTCCGATCATGAGGAAGTTCGCTCGGCGCTGCGGGAGCAAGCGGCGTGAGCTATCTGTGGACCTCCGAGGCGCTGGTTGCCGCCATGGATGGCCGGCCGCTCGGTCCGATGCCTGAAGCCATCGCCGGCATTTCCATCGACAGCCGCAGCCTGCAGCCGGGAGACGCTTTCTTCGCCATCAAGGGCGAGGCCATGGACGGCCATGATTTCGTCACCGCCGCTATCAAGGCGGGCGCCGGCGTGCTGGTCGTCGCCGAGGGCAAGCTGCCGTCGCTGGGGCGGCTGACGGCACCGATGATCGTCGTGGAGGACGTGCTTGTCGCTCTGGAAAAGCTCGGCGTTGCGGCGCGCGCACGCTCAAAGGCCAGGGTCATTGCCGTGACCGGATCGGCGGGCAAGACCACCACCAAGGAAGCGCTACGCCACGCTCTCTCCGCGGTCGGTACGGTGCATGCATCGGCCCAGTCGTTCAACAATCACTGGGGCGTGCCGCTGACGCTGGCGCGCATGCCGCAGGATTGCGACTATGCCGTCTTCGAGATCGGCATGAACCATCCCGACGAGATCCGGCCGCTGGTCAAGATGGTCCGGCCGCATGTCGCCATCGTCACGTTGATCGCGGCCGCTCACCTCGGCTTCTTCCGCAACCTGGACGAGATCGCCAAGGCCAAGGCAGAGGTTTTCGAGGGATTGGAGCCCGGTGGCGCCGCCCTTCTCAACCGCGACGATGCGCGCTGGAAGCTGCTGGAGAAGATGGCCAAAGAGGCCGGCGTCGAGCATGTCTACGGGTTCGGCGAGAATGCCCGGGCGACCTTCAAACTGATCAAATGCGAGCTCAATGCCGATCACTCGGTCATCACCGCCAAGATTGGCGGGCACGAGATTGTCGCCAGGATCGGCGCGCCGGGCCGCCATATGGTGCAGAACGTGCTCGCGGTGCTTGGTGCCGCGCATCTGGTCGGTGCCGACGTTAACAGGGTTGCGCAGGCGCTGGCCGATCTTTCGCCCGAACGCGGACGCGGCAAGCGCTATGTGTTGCGTCACCCCAACGGGCCGATCACACTGATCGACGAGAGCTACAACGCCAATCCGGCGTCGATGAGCGCTGCAATGGCACTGCTCAACACGACGCCGGTGTCGGGCGAGGGCAGGCGCATTGCCGTGCTCGGCGATATGCTCGAGCTCGGCAGCCATTCGGCGAAATTGCATGCCGCGCTTGCCGGTCTGATCGTCGGCACCGACACGCGCACGGTCTTTCTCGGCGGCCCGGAAATGCGGGCGCTGGCCGACGTTTTGCCCGACGAGATCAAGACGGAATACCGCGCCGGTGCGGAAGATCTGAAACCGGTTCTTCTATCGGAATTGAAGCCCGGCGACGTGGTCATGATCAAATCGTCGAAGGGCATAGGCTTTTCAAAGCTGGTCGAGGCGTTGCTCGGCAAGTTTCCGGCGGAAGCCACAACCAGCAGACAGACCTAGGATCGGTCCGGGGGACGCAAGCGCATGCTAACACTGCTCGTCGAATTTGCGGACAAGATCTCGGTCTTCAACGTCTTCCGCTACATAACATTCCGCACCGGCGGAGCGCTGATCACAGCGGCGCTGATCGTGTTCATCTTCGGACCGACCATCATCAATTCGCTGCGGCTGCGGCAAGGCAAGGGCCAGCCGATCCGTGCCGACGGGCCGCAGACGCATTTCAAGAAGGCGGGAACGCCGACAATGGGCGGACTGATGATCCTGTCCGGCATCGTCGGTTCGTCGCTGCTGTGGGCGAACCTGTCGAGCATCTACGTCTGGGTGGTCCTGCTGGTGACGCTGGGATTCGGCTCGATCGGCTTTTACGACGATTATCTCAAAGTAACCAAGCAATCGCATCTCGGCTTTTCCGGCAAGGCGCGGCTGGGGCTCGAATTCGTTATCGCCGGCATCGCCGCCTGGGTGATCATGCATAACGGCCAGGCGCCGTTCTCGTCATCGCTGACATTCCCTTTCGCCAAGGAGTTTCTCGTCAATCTCGGCTGGTTCTTCATCCCGTTCTCGTGCTTCGTCATCGTCGGCGCCGGCAATGCGGTGAACCTGACCGACGGTCTCGACGGGCTGGCGATCGTGCCGATCATGATCGCGGCCGCATCCTTCGGCGTCATCGCCTATCTCTCTGGCAACGCGGTGTTCGCCGAATATCTGCAGATCCATTTCGTGCCCGGCACCGGCGAACTTGCGGTGGTCCTTGGAGCGGTGATCGGCGCCGGTCTCGGCTTCCTCTGGTTCAATGCGCCGCCGGCGGCGATCTTCATGGGCGACACCGGCTCGCTGGCGCTGGGTGGGCTGATCGGCACGGTCGCGGTGGCGACCAAGCACGAGATCGTGCTGGTCATCGTCGGCGGTCTGTTCGTCGTCGAGATATTCTCGGTCATCATCCAGGTCGGCTACTTCAAGATGACCGGCAAGCGCGTCTTCCTGATGGCGCCGATCCACCATCATTTCGAAAAGCTCGGCTGGACCGAAAGCCAGGTGGTGATCCGCTTCTGGATCATCGCCGTCATCCTGGCGCTGGTCGGCCTGTCGACCCTGAAGCTCAGATAGGAGGCCGCTTGATCCCCGCCGCATCCTTTTCAGGCAAGCGCGTTTCGCTCTTCGGGCTCGGTGGCTCGGGGATTGCCACGGCGCGCGCGCTGATCGAGGGCGGCGCGGATGTGCTGGCCTGGGACGACAATCCCGACAGCGTCGCCAAGGCCGGCGCGGTCGGCATCACGACAGCGGACCTGCGCGGTGCGGACTGGGCGAGGTTTTCCGCCTTCGTGCTGTCGCCCGGCGTGCCGCTGACGCATCCCAAGCCACACTGGACCGTCGAGTTGGCGCGGGGCTCAGGCGTGGAGATCATCGGCGACATCGAGCTTTTCTGCCGCGAGCGGATGCTGCTGGCACCGGCAGCACCTTTCATTGCCATTACCGGCACCAACGGCAAGTCGACGACCACGGCACTGACGGCGCACATCCTAAAATCGGCTGGGCGCGACACGCAGATGGGCGGGAATATCGGCCGCGCAGTGATGACGCTCGATCCGCCGCAGCCTGAACGGCATTATGTGGTTGAGTGCTCTTCCTACCAGATCGATCTTGCCCCTTCGATCAACCCGACGGCCGGTGTGCTGCTCAACCTGACGCCGGACCATCTCGACCGCCATGGCACGATGCAACACTACGCCTCGATCAAGGAGCGGCTGGTGGCCGGCAGCGAGACGGCAATCATCGGTGTCGACGATTCCTGGTGCGCCCAGATCGCCGATCGGCTGGAGCGGGCCGGCCGGCAGGTCATCCGCATCTCCAAGCGGCTGCCGCTGACCGACGGCTATTTCGCTGACGGCACCAACTTAATGGAAGCCGTGCACGGCCGCTACAGCCGTGTCGCCTTCCTCGAAGGCATCGGCTCGTTGCGCGGCCAGCACAATGCGCAGAACGCGCTGGCCGCCGCCGCCGCCTGCCTCACGGTCGGGCTCGAGCTCGGCGAGATCCAATCCGGACTGGAGAGTTTCCCTGGGCTGGCGCACCGCATGGAGCAGGTCGGCCGCAAAGGGCATGTGCTGTTCGTCAACGATTCCAAGGCGACCAATGCCGATGCCGCTGCACCGGCGCTGTCGAGCTTTGCGCGTATCTACTGGATTGCCGGCGGCCTGCCGAAAGAGGGCGGCATCGAGCCATTACGCGGCTTCTTCCCGCGCATCGCCAAGGCCTATCTGATCGGCGAAGCCGCACCGGCCTTTTCGGCGACGCTGGGCGAAGCGGTGCGCTACGAGATATCAGGCACGTTGGCGGCGGCAGTCGAACACGCCGCCCGCGATGCGGCCAGGGATAGTAGCGGCGAGGCAGTGGTGCTGCTGTCGCCGGCATGCGCCAGTTTCGACCAGTTCAAGAATTTCGAAGTCCGCGGCGAGGCGTTCAGGCAAGCCGCAACCGCCATTGATGGCGTGAAGCCCATCGGAGGGACACGATAATGCAAAGCCGTCTCGACAAAAGCCCTGTGGCGACCTGGTGGTGGACGATCGATCGGTGGTTCCTGGCGGCGTTCCTGTCGCTGATGGGGCTCGGCATCGTTTTGTCTTTCGCCGCAAGCCCGGCGGTGGCCGAGCGCATCGGGCTAGACAGTTTCCACTTCGCGACGCGCCAGATTATCTTCACCATTCCGGCACTTGGGGTGATGCTGGCCGTCTCGTTCCTTGAATCCAGGCAGATCCGGCGCATGGCGCTGGTCATGCTGTGCATCATGCTGTTTTTGATGGTGGCCGTGCTCTATATCGGCGTCGAGGTGAAGGGCGCGCGGCGTTGGGTGTCGCTTGCCGGCCTCTCGATCCAGCCGTCCGAGTTCCTGAAACCGGCCTTCGTCATCATCTGCGCCTGGCTGTTCGCCGAGCACAAGCGCCAGCCGGACATTCCGGGCAATTTGTTCGCCATGTTGCTGCTTGCGCTGGTCATCTCGCTGCTGGTGGCGCAGCCTGACCTTGGGCAGACCATGCTGGTGCTCGGCACCTGGGGGGTGATGTTCTTCATGGCCGGGTTGCCGTGGCTGTGGATCGTCGCGCTGGGTGCTGCCGGCGTCGGCGGCGTGTTCGCTGCCTATGCGGTGTTCCCGCACGTTGCCGGCCGCATCGACCGCTTCATGACCGGCGAGGGCGACACGTTCCAGGTCGACATGGGCCGCGAGGCGCTGATCAATGGCGGCTGGTTCGGCGTCGGGCCGGGCGAGGGTACTGTCAAGCGGGTCATCCCCGACAGCCACGCCGACTTCGTCTTCTCCGTCGCCGGCGAGGAATTCGGGCTGATCATGTGTTTCTTCATCATGTCCATCTTCGGTTTCATCGTGCTGCGCGGTCTCAACACGGCGCTCAGGGAGCAGGACGATTTCACCCGCTACGCGGTTGGCGGCCTGGTCACGGTCTTCGGCCTGCAGTCGGTCATCAACATGGCCGTCAATCTGCAGCTGATGCCGGCCAAGGGCATGACGCTGCCGTTCATCTCCTACGGCGGCTCCTCGCAGATCGCGATCGCCATCTCGATGGGCATGGTGCTGGCGCTGACGCGCAAGCGCCCGGAAAAGCGCAAGCAGCTGGGCTTCATGCCGTCGCCGCGTGCGATGCCGGCGGAGTGAGATGGCGAAGGGGGTCATCCTTCTGGCGGCAGGCGGAACCGGCGGACATCTGTTCCCGGCCGAGGCGCTGGCGCACGAACTGACCGGGCGCGGCTGGGCGGTGCACCTGGCGACGGACGAACGCGCCGAGCGCTTTGCCGGGCAGTTCCCGGCGGCCGCCATCCATCCGATCCAGTCGGCGACGATGGGGTCGAAAAATCCTTTTGCCGTGCTCGCCGCATTTTGGAAAATCTGGCGCGGGGTGCGGCAGGCATCGGCCGTCATCGCCAGCGTCAAGCCCGCCATCGTGGTCGGCTTCGGCGGCTATCCGACGCTGCCGCCGCTCTATGCCGCGACCCGGCGCAAGGTGCCGACGCTGATCCACGAGCAGAACGCTGTGATGGGCCGTGCCAACCGGGCGCTCGCCGGCCGCGTCGACGCTATTGCCGGTGGTTTCCTACCGGAAGACACAAGTGCTACAGGCGTCAAGACGGTGACCACCGGCAATCCGGTCAGGCCGCAAGTGCTGGAAGCGGCGAAGACGCCTTATGCCGCATCGGCCGGTGAAGAGCCGTTCCGATTTCTGGTGTTTGGCGGCAGCCAAGGCGCGCAGTTCTTTTCCGATGCGGTGCCGGCGGCGATCGCCCGGCTTTCCGATGCACAGCGCAGGCGGCTGGCGATCACCCAGCAGGCGCGCGCCGACGATGTGGCGCGGGTGAAAGCGGCCTATGCCACGCTTGACATCGAGGCCGAGGTGTCGCCCTTCTTCACCGACATGGCGGCGCGGCTGGCGGCGGCGCATCTGGTGATGTCGCGCTCCGGCGCATCGACCGTATCGGAAATCGCGGTGATCGGCCGGCCGGCGCTGCTGGTGCCTTATCCGCACGCGCTCGACCACGACCAGGCGGCGAATGCGGCGGCCCTTGCGGCAGCGGGCGGCGCCGAGGTGCATCCGCAATCCACGCTTTCGGCGGAGCGGATCGCCGTGCTTGTCGGCGGGCTGATGGATGATCCAGGCAAGGCGGCGACAATGGCCGCGGCGGCGAAATCGTCCGGAAAACCGGATGCCGCGCGGTTGCTCGCCGATCTGACAGAGGCTATTGCGTCCAGGAAATCCGTTTCGGAATTCAGGAAGGAGACGCACGCATGAAGATGCCACAGACGATCGGCCTCGTGCATTTCATCGGCATTGGCGGCATCGGCATGAGCGGCATCGCCGAGGTGCTGCACAATCTCGGCTACAAGGTGCAGGGATCCGATCAGGCCGACAGCGCCAATGTGCAGCGGCTGCGCGACAAAGGCATCGAATGCTTCGTCGGCCATCAGGCCGAAAACCTCGGCGAGGCCGAAGTGGTCGTCGTCTCCACCGCAATCAAGAAATCCAATCCGGAGCTGAAGGCGGCGAGAGAGAAGTTGCTGCCGATCGTGCGGCGCGCCGAAATGCTGGCCGAACTGATGCGCTTCCGGCAAGCGGTGGCGATCGGCGGCACGCATGGCAAGACGACGACGACTTCGATGGTGGCGACGCTACTCGAAGCCGGCGGGCTCGACCCGACGGTAATCAATGGCGGCATCATCAATGCCTATGGCACCAATGCCCGCATGGGAGACGGCGAATGGATGGTGGTCGAGGCCGACGAGAGCGACGGCACCTTCCTCAAGCTGCCGGCCGAGATTGCCGTCGTCACCAATATCGACCCCGAGCACCTCGACCATTACGGCTCCTTCGACAAAGTGCGCGAAGCGTTTCGTCAGTTCGTCGAGAATGTGCCGTTCTACGGCTTCGGTGTGATGTGCACCGACCATCCCGAGGTGCAGGCGCTGGTCGGCCGCATCGAGGACCGGCGCGTCATCACCTATGGCGAAAATGCGCAGGCCGACGTGCGCTTCACCAATCACCGCATGGACGGCCCGACCTCGGAATTCGACGTGGTGATCCGCGACCGCAAGACGCACGGCCAGATAACGATATCAGGCCTGCGGCTGCCTATGCCCGGGCGCCACAATGTTTCCAATGCGACGGCGGCGATTGCCGTCGCGCATGAGCTCGGCCTTTCGGCTGAGGCAATCAAGAAGGGCCTGTCGTCCTTCGCCGGCGTCAAGCGCCGTTTCACCCATACCGGTTCGTGGAACGGTGTCGATGTGTTCGACGATTACGGCCATCATCCGGTCGAGATCACGGCGGTACTAAAGGCTGCGCGCAGCGCTACCAAGGGTCGCATCATCGCCGTTACCCAACCGCATCGCTTCACCCGGCTGCGCGATCTGTTCGACGAGTTTTCCGTCTGCTTCAACGATGCCGATACGGTAATGGTGGCGCCCGTCTATGCGGCCGGCGAGGAGCCGATCGACGGCGTTACGTCCGACGCACTGGTGTCGCGCATCCGCTCCGGCGGCCATCGCGACGCACGCTACATCGAAGGTCCGGCGGCGATTGCGCCGATTGTGCGCGAGGTGGCGAAGCCGGGCGATTTCGTCGTCTTCCTCGGCGCCGGCAACATCACGCAATGGGCCTATGCGCTGCCCAGGGAACTCGGCGGGACCATCTCATGATGCGCGGCCAGGCGTTGATCGAGAAGCTCGGCGACCGGCTTGCCGGACTGCGCGGCCGCATCATGCCCAATGCCGAGATGGACAAGATCACCTGGTTTCGAGCCGGCGGGCTGGCGGACGCATTGTTCCAGCCGGCCGACGAGGACGATCTTGCCACGTTCCTGAAGGCGGTGCCGGAGGAAATTCCGCTGACCATCGTCGGCGTCGGCTCGAACCTGCTTGTCCGTGACGGCGGCATTGCGGGCTTTGTCATCCGGCTTTCGGCCAAGGGTTTTGCCGAGACCGAAGTGATTGCGCCGACCACGATCAAGGCGGGCGCCGCGACACCCGACAAGCGCCTTGCGGCCGTTGCCTACGAGGCCGGCATCGGTGGCTTTCATTTCTACCACGGCATTCCCGGCGCCATTGGCGGAGCGCTGAGGATGAACGCCGGCGCCAATGGCGTTGAGACGCGCGAGCGCGTGGTCGAGGTGCGGGCACTCGACCGCAAGGGCAATGTTCATACGCTGAGCAATGCCGATATGGGCTATGCCTATCGCCATTCAGCGGCGCCGTCCGGGCTGATCTTCACGTCGGCGCTGCTCGAAGGCATTCCCGAGGACAAGGCGGCGATCAAGGCCGCGATGGATGCTGTCCAGAACCATCGCGAGACCGTGCAGCCGATCCGCGAAAAGACCGGTGGCTCTACCTTCAAGAATCCTGAGGGCACCTCGGCCTGGAAGGAGATCGACAAGGCCGGCTGCCGCGGCCTGATGGTCGGCGGGGCGCAGATGTCGCCGATGCATTGCAACTTCATGATCAACACCGGAACCGCCACGGGCTACGAGCTTGAATATCTCGGTGAGACGGTGCGTGCGCGCGTGCTCGAAAGATCAGGCATCCGGCTGCAGTGGGAGATCAAGCGCATCGGTAATTTTCGGCCGGGCCATGCCGTCCAGGAATTTCTCGGACAGTTGCTTTAGGCAAGCTGACCGCCGTTGCCTTTTGGACTCATGAATTCACATTTTGCTGCCGTTTTTGCGGAAAGTGAATCCATCGGAATCGTAAGCACTTGCCAGCGAATCAACTCTCTGATTCTCTGCCCTGAAGCGTTTCCTGATTTGAGTCGTTTCGACGCGTTACTCGCGTTTCCGTCTGGGGGGCAACCTGCCGGGAGACTCGGACTCAATGTTGCGGAAACACGGGAGCGAAGTTGCTCGGGCGCATTTGAGTGCGCGCGATGCTTTTCGGGGCATGCACGATGGTGCAGGCCTGCTGTGAGAGGAAATGACGGGGAATGACAAGCAAGCATGTGGCCGTCCTTCTGGGGGGATTCTCGTCCGAGCGGCCCGTGTCCCTGTCGTCGGGTAAGGCCTGCGCCGATGCGCTCGAGGGAGAGGGCTACCAGGTCACCCGCGTCGACGTCTCGCGCGATATCGGCTCGGTGCTCAGCGCGCTCAAGCCCGACGTCGTCTTCAACGCACTGCACGGCCCCTTCGGCGAGGACGGCACCATCCAGGGCATCCTCGAGTACCTCGCCATTCCGTACACCCATTCCGGCGTGCTTGCCTCGGCGCTCGCGATGAACAAGGAACAGGCCAAGAAGGTCGCCAAGGCGGGAGGCATTCCGGTGGCGGAATCGAAGGTGGCCAATCGCTTCGCCATCCAGAACAAGCACCCGAT
Organism: Mesorhizobium sp. M0664; assembly: GCF_040320565.1. Lineage (NCBI taxonomy): Bacteria > Pseudomonadati > Pseudomonadota > Alphaproteobacteria > Hyphomicrobiales > Phyllobacteriaceae > Mesorhizobium > Mesorhizobium sp. M0664. Next base: position 353,518 of record NZ_JAMYPW010000003.1, on the reverse strand, counting down.
GAAGCCGCCCTATGTCGTCAAGCCGGTCAACGAAGGGTCGAGCTTCGGTGTCGTCATCGTCCATGAAGGCCAGTCGCATCCGCCGCAGATCATCGGCTCGTCCGAGTGGAGATATGGCGATACGGTGATGGTCGAGCGTTATGTGCACGGGCGGGAATTGACCTGCGCGGTGATGGGCGATGTGGCGCTCGGTGTCTGCGAGATCATCCCGACCGGCCATTCCTTCTACGACTATGATTCAAAATACGTCGCGGGCGGATCAAAACACGAATGCCCGGCAAAACTTTCACCGAATATTTACCAAAAAATACAGACACTGACGCTCAAGGCTCACCAAGCTATCGGCTGTCGGGGCGTTTCCCGGTCGGACTTCCGTTATGACGATCGTCACTCCGAAAACGGCGAAATTGTCTGGCTCGAGGTCAACACCCAGCCGGGCATGACGCCGACGTCTTTGGTGCCGGAAATCGCCGCGCAAGCGGGACACTCGTTCGGCGATTTGTTGAGTTGGATGGTGGAGGACGCTTCGTGTCTGCGTTGAAGTGGGGACAGGGCAAAGGGAAGGGCGCGGCCGGGCCGGCGCTGTTCGGCATGCCGTTGTCGTTCGACCATTTCGTGCTGCCGCGCCTGCTCCGCCGGCCGGTGCGTGTGCTGGCGCGCCTCGGCGAAGGCGACTTCGAAGCGCCGCCCTATTGCGCTGCCATGCTGTCGGCGGCACTGCTTGTTTCGAGCAGTGCCTATGGCGCCTATCTCGGCGGATATTCCGACGCCATCGTCCAGAGTGTCACCGCCCGCACCGGCTTTGCCGTCGACCAGGTCAAGGTCGTCGGCAACCGCGAAACGTCCGAGATCGATATTCTCGACAGGCTGGAACTCGACGGCTGGACCTCGCTGATCGGCTTCGATGCCGAAGCGGCGCGCGAACGCATCACCACGCTACCCTGGGTCGAAGCCGCGGCAGTGCGCAAGGTCTACCCGCATACGCTGGAAGTGCGCGTCGAGGAGCGCGAGCCGTTCGCGTTGTGGCAGCAAGGCAGCGCGCTTTCGGTCATCGAGAAATCCGGCACCGTCATTGCGCCGTTCTCCGGCGGCAAGCAGATATTGCTCCCGCTGATCATCGGCACCGGCGCGCCGGCCACAGCGCCGGATTTCCTGGCCAAGATCAAGAATTATCCGGAGCTCGCCGCGCGGATCAAGGGCTACATCCGCATCGGCGAACGGCGCTGGGATCTCAAGCTTGAAAACGGCATCACGATCAAGCTTCCCGAAGACGGTGAGGATCAGGCGATTGCCGACCTGGTCAGGATGGATCACGAGAACGGGCTTTTGACGCGCGACATCGCCGCCGTCGACATGCGCCTTTCCGATCGTCTGGTCGTCCAGTTGACGCCGGAAGCGGCGACACAGCGCCAAGCCGCGCTCGACGAAAAGCCCAAGATGCTGAAGCCCAAGCCGGAGACGAAGATATGAGCTGGCTTGGCGGCAATAGCGATGCCTCGTCGCGCCGGTCCGGCATCCTGACGGTGCTGGATGTCGGGTCCAGCAAGGTCTGCTGCGTGGTGGCCAAACTCAAGCCGCGCGAGGATGGCAAGCTGCTGCGCGGACGCTCGCATCGCGTCCAGGTGATCGGCATCGGCCACCAGAAATCGCAAGGCGTGAAATCCGGCGTCGTCATCGATCTCGACCGTGCCGAGCACGCCATCCGTCTTGCCGTCGACGCCGCCGAACGCATGGCGGGACTGACGGTCGATTCGCTGATCGTCAACATGACTGCCGGCCGGCTGAAGAGCGAGGCTTTTTCGGCCACCATCAATCTCGGCGGCCATGAGGCCGACGAGGCCGACATCAAGCGCGTGCTTGCCGCCGGCGCCAAGCAGGCGTTGCGGGCCGAGCGCGAGGTGATCCATTCGCTTCCCGTAGCCTTTTCGCTGGATGCCGAGCGCGGTGTGCGCGATCCGCGCGGCATGGTTGGCGACCAGCTTGGCGTCGACATGCACGTGCTGACAGGCGACGCAGCGCCCTTGCGCAATCTGGAGCTCTGCATCAACCGCTCGCATCTGTCGGTTGAACGCATGGTGGCGACGCCCTATGCCAGCGGGCTTGCTGCGCTGGTCGACGACGAGCTCGAAATGGGCGCAGCCTGCATCGACATGGGCGGCGGCACGACGACGATCTCGGTGTTTTCGGAAGGCAAGTTCGTCCATGGCGATGCCATCGCGATCGGCGGCAACCACGTCACGCTGGATATGGCCAAGGGCCTGTCGACCTCGCTCGATGCCGCCGAAAGGCTGAAAGTGATGCATGGCTCGGCGCTGCCTGGCAGTGCCGACGACCGCGACCTGGTTTCCATCCATCCGATCGGCGAGGACGGCGAGGTGCCGTTGCAGATACCGCGCTCGGTGATGACGCGCATCATCCGCGCCCGCATCGACGAGACGCTGGAATTGTTGCGCGACCGGCTGAACAAATCCGGCTACGGCAACGCCGTCGGCAAGCGTGTGGTGCTGACCGGCGGTGCCAGCCAGCTTGCCGGCCTGCCAGAAGCAGCACGCCGCATTCTCGGCCGCAATGTGCGCATCGGACGCCCGCTTGGCGTGGCAGGCTTGCCCGAGGCGGCCAAGGGGCCGGCTTTCTCGACCCCGGTCGGACTTCTGATCTATCCACAGATGGCGAGCTTCGAGAGCCGGCCGGCGAAGGGAATTTCCGGTCTTCGGATGACCGGAACAGGCGGAAAACTGCATCGAATGAGTCAGTGGTTGAGAGACAGTTTTTAATTTTGACGGGGACAGCCCCATAGGCGGCCGCGGCGGCGAAGCGGCGGGAAAGGCAAAGGACGGAGACAATGACCATCAATCTGCAGAAGCCGGACATCACCGAGCTCAAGCCGCGCATCACCGTGTTCGGTGTCGGCGGCGGCGGCGGCAATGCCGTCAACAACATGATCACCGCCGGCTTGCGCGGCGTCGAGTTCGTGGTGGCCAACACCGACGCGCAGGCACTGACGATGTCGAAGGCCGAGCGGCTGATCCAGCTCGGCGCGCATGTCACCGAAGGTCTCGGCGCCGGATCGCAGCCTGAAGTCGGGCGCGCGGCGGCGGAGGAATGCATCGACGAGATCATCGATCATCTCTCCAACACGCATATGTGCTTCGTCACTGCCGGCATGGGCGGCGGCACCGGCACCGGGGCGGCTCCCGTCGTTGCCCGCGCTGCCCGCGAAAAGGGTATCCTCACCGTCGGCGTCGTCACCAAGCCGTTCCACTTCGAAGGCCAGCGCCGCATGAAGACGGCCGACATGGGTATCGAGGAACTGCAGAAATGCGTCGATACCCTGATCGTCATTCCCAACCAGAACCTGTTCCGGCTGGCCAATGACAAGACCACCTTCGCCGATGCCTTCGCGATGGCCGACCAGGTGCTCTATTCGGGCGTTGCCTGCATTACCGACCTGATGGTCAAGGAAGGCCTGATCAATCTCGACTTCGCCGACGTCCGCTCGGTCATGCGCGAAATGGGCAAGGCGATGATGGGAACCGGCGAGGCTTCGGGCGAGGGCCGCGCAATGGCCGCGGCGGAAGCCGCCATCGCCAACCCGCTGCTCGACGAGACCTCGATGAAGGGCGCCAAGGGCCTGCTGATCTCGATCACCGGCGGCCGTGACCTGACCCTGTTCGAAGTCGATGAGGCGGCAACCCGCATTCGCGAAGAGGTCGACCAGGACGCCAACATCATTCTGGGCGCCACCTTCGACGAGGAACTCGAAGGCGTCATCCGCGTGTCGGTGGTCGCCACCGGCATCGACAAATCGGCGGCCGAAATCGCTGCCGCGCCGATCGCCATCCGCGCGGCTCCGCCGAAGCCGGTCAGCCGCCCGGCGGCCCAGGTCACGGAAATGCGCCCGGCGCCTGTCCAGCAACCAATCTATGAACCACGTGCTGCCGACCCGGTCGCCGAGGCCATTCAGCTCGCCGAAGCGAATGCGGCAGCGATGGCGCAGGCCCGCCCGGCACCGGTCGCGCATGCGGAAGACTTCCGTCCGCAGAGCAAGATTTTCCAGGCGCCTCCCGCTCAACCGCAGCCAATGATGCAGCCAGCGGTTCAGCAAGCGATGCAGCCCGCTCCGCATCGTGAAATGCCGCAGCCGGTTGCCGCGGCACCCCAGCGCATGCCGCGGGTCGAGGATTTCCCGCCGCAGGTGAAGGCCGAAGTGGAAGCCAAGGCCCGCCCCGCCGACCACGAGAACAGCGGCCCGATGGGGTTGCTCAAGCGCCTGACCAACGGCTTGACCCGCCGCGAAGAGGAGCCTGCAAGACTGCAGCCGGCGCAGCCTCGCGAACCGAAACTGCGCCAGGCGCCGGCGGAAGTGCGCCGCCTAGCCAGCCAGGATCCGCAGCTTTACGCACCGCGCCGCGGCCAGCTGGACGAGCAGGGCCGCCTGACGCCGCAGAGCCGGGCTGTCCAGGAAGACGATCAGTTGGAGATTCCCGCCTTCCTGCGCCGACAAGCCAATTGATCTGTTAACGGTTCGTAACAGTTGTTAACAGGCGAGCAGGAAACTGTTCGCCTGTTAAAATTAAAAGCAATTTCAAAACAAGGACTTATGCGGCAATCCCGCGCTGGAGCGCGGTTACAACGAGTAAGAAACCGTGATTTGGAGTCTCCCTGCGGGACCATTATCTTCGCCACCGACCAAAGTCGGTTTGCTGGGAGTCTCGGGGAAGTGGCCCTGCCTGCCGATCAATCAAGAGCCGCGCCCTCAGGGCAGATGAAGCGGACCTAGGCAGCATGGGCTATGGGGATTGTTTTGCACGACTATCAGACGACACTTAAATCGCGTGCGACGCTGACCGGCATCGGCGTTCACAGTGGCAATCCGGTCACCGTCCATTTCCTGCCGGCGGACGCCGATACGGGTGTCGTCTTCCAGCTTTCGAATGCAAGCGGAAGCCACGAATTTCGCGCGCTCGTTTCCGAGGTCGGTGCCACCGACCTCTGCACGATGCTCGGCGATCCGCAGGGCGAGCACATTGCCACGGTCGAGCATCTGATGGCGACGCTTTTCGGGCTTGGGATCGACAATCTCGTCATCGAAATCGACGGCCATGAGGTGCCTATCCTCGACGGTAGCGCAGTGATGTTCATCGAGGCCATTGACCAGGCAGGCGTCGAAACGCTGCCGGTCAAGCGTCGCTACATCAGGGTGGTCAAGCCGGTTCGCATCGAGAACGGCGCCTGCTGGGCGGAGTTCCGGCCCTATGATGGCACGCGCTTCGAGATCGAGATCGATTTCGAAAGCCCGGCGATCGGGCGCCAGCTTTTTGCATCCGACATGAACGCCGACATTTTCCGGCGTGACGTCGCGCGGGCCCGCACTTTCGGTTTCATGAAGGACGTCGAGCGGCTGTGGGCGGCCGGCTATGCGCTCGGCTCCTCGTTGGAAAACTCCCTGGTGATCGGCGACGACAACCGCGTGATCAATATGGGAGGCCTGCGCTATCCCAACGAGTTCGCGCGCCACAAGACGATGGATGCGATGGGCGACCTGGCGCTCGCCGGTGCCCGGTTCATCGGCTGCTTCCGCTCCTATCGTGGCGGCCACAGGCTGAACGCAGCTGCGCTGCGCCGTCTCTTGTCCGACCGTTCGGCTTTCGAGATCGTTGAGACGACGCGCCGCGAGCGCGGGCGTACCGCGGAGATGAGCGCCGTCAACGCACCCCTCTATGCGCCCTGGATGATCTGATTCTTAAGGTCTTGCGGCTCCCGTTGCGGTCAAGCTGTGTTGCATGGATGCATCACCGGCCTGCCAAATTACACAGCTTTCCAGGTAGCGCCAAAGCGCCACAAAAATGTGCGATTGGCCGGGGATAGCGTTGCCGGGCAAGGCAATTATGGTTTATGGCTGCTGCCGTCGACTGAAATGACGCCGAAAGGGCGGAATCCAAACATGTTTTTCAAGCGAGTTGGTCAATCGAAGGCGCCGCGGCGGGCTGTTTTCCTGGCGCTTTCGGTGGTCGTTCCATCGCTGTTTCTGTCGGCCTGCATGTCGTCCGAGAAGGACGTCGATCTGTCGACCTATGTCGATCAGACCGAGCCGGCCGACGTGCTCTACAATCAGGGTCTCGCCAATCTGAATGCCGGGCGACTGCAGGAGGCAAGCCGCAAGTTCGATGCCGTCGACCGCCAGCATCCATATTCCGAATTCGCCCGCAAATCGATGGTGATGGGTGCCTTTGCCGACTACCGTCAGGGCAATTACGATGAGGCGATCGGTTCGGCCAAGCGCTACCTGACCCTCTACCCGTCGACCGACGATGCGGCCTATGCCCAATATATTATCGGGCTGAGCTACTACCGCCAGATCAAGGACGTCACCCAGGACCAGAAGGAAGCGCGTCTTACCGCGCAGACGATGCAGGATCTGGTAACGCGCTGGCCGACTTCCGAATATGTCGACGATGCCAAGGAGAAGATCCGCTTCGCCAACGATCAGCTCGCCGGCAAGGAGATGCAGATCGGCCGCTACTATCTCGAGCGCCGCGAATACATCGCGGCCGTTAAACGGTTCCGCAACGTCGTGGAGAACTATTCCAACACACGTCATGTCGAGGAAGCGCTGGCGCGTCTGACCGAGAGCTACTATGCGATGGGGCTGACGTCGGAAGCCCAGACCGCTGCGGCCGTGCTCGGCACCAACTATCCCGACAGCCAGTGGTACAAGGACTCCTACAAGCTCCTGCAGAGTGGTGGGCTCGAGCCGCGCGAGAATGCCGGATCGTGGATCTCCAAGGCCGGGAAGCTGATCACCGGCGCCTGAGCGGCGCGTCACCATGCTCTCCAGACTGTCGATCCGCGATATCGTTCTGATCGAGAAGCTGGACATCGACTTCTCGTCCGGCCTTTCGGTCCTTACCGGCGAAACCGGCGCCGGAAAATCTATCCTGCTCGACGCCTTGTCGCTGGCGCTTGGCGCCCGCGGCGACGCTTCGCTGGTGCGGCATGGCGCGGCACAAGGCCAGATCATCGCCGTGTTCGACGTGCCGCGCAACCACGCGGCTCGCATGTTGCTTGCCGAGAATGCCATCGAGGACGACGGCGAAATCATCCTGCGCCGCGTCCAGACGGCTGACGGCCGCACGCGCGTGTTCGTCAACGACCAGCCGTCCAGCGTGACGCTGATGCGCGACATCGGCCGTGCGCTGGTCGAGATCCACGGCCAGCATGACGAGCGCGCTTTGGTCGATCCCGGCGCCCATCGCGAGTTGCTCGACAGTTTCGGCGGCCATCTCGGCGCTGCTCGGGGAACCGGCGAGGCGTGGCGGCATTGGCGTACCTGCGAGCAGGAATTTTCACGGCACCGGGCCAAAGTCGAAGCAGCTGCCCGTGAGGCCGATTATCTGCGTGCAGCGGTCGCCGAATTGACCAGGCTCGATCCGCAACCTGGCGAAGAGACCGAGCTGGCCGAATTGCGCGCCTTGATGATGCGTGCCGAAAAGATCGCCTCGGAAATCCATGATGCGCAGGATGTGCTCTCGGGTCCGTCCTCGCCCTTGCCGCAACTGGCCAGCCTGCTCAGGCGGCTGCAGCGCAAGGTCACCGAAGCGCCCGGGCTGCTCGAGGATGTCGTCAAGTCGCTCGACGAGGCGATGCTGTCGCTCGACGCGGCGCAGTCGGGCGTCGAAGCAGCACTTCGCGCCACCGAATATGATCCGCAGCGGCTGGAGAAGGCTGAGGAGCGGCTGTTTTCGCTGCGTGCCGCCTCGCGCAAGCACAGCGTCGCCGTCGATGACCTGGCGCAATTGCGTGACACCATGGCTGCCGACCTTGCCGATCTCGACGCCGGCGAAGAGCGCCTGCAGGCGCTGGAGAAACAGGCTGCGGCGGCGCGCCAGGCCTATGACATTGCAGCGGCCCAGCTGTCGTCGCTTCGCCATGCGGCGGCTGTCGGGCTGAGCAAGGCGGTGATGGCCGAACTGCCGGCGCTGAAGCTCGAACGCGCCGAGTTCATCGTCGAGATCGCTAGCGATGCCGAGAGCCGCATGGAAGAAGGCATCGACCAGGTCGAGTTCTGGGTGCGGACCAATCCCGGCACCAGGCCCGGCCCTATGATGAAGGTCGCTTCCGGCGGCGAGCTTTCGCGCTTCCTGCTGGCGTTGAAGGTCGCGCTGGCTGATCGCGGGTCGGCGCCGACCTTGGTCTTCGACGAAATTGACACCGGCGTCGGCGGCGCGGTTGCCGACGCCATCGGCCAGCGGCTGGCGCGGCTGGCAAAACGCGTGCAGGTGCTTTCGGTCACGCATGCACCGCAAGTGGCGGCGCGCGCGGCGACGCATTTCCTGATCTCCAAATCGGGCGGTGCCGACAGGGTCTCGACCGGCATCGCCGAGATGGACCGGGCGGCACGGCAGGAAGAGATCGCACGCATGCTCGCCGGCGCCACCATCACCGACGAGGCGCGTGCGGCGGCCGAGCGGCTGCTGCGGGAGAACACCGCGGCAGCGTAGAGCTGTTCATCGTTTCACCGAAACGCCGAACCGCTCTACCTCTTTGTTTCTGCGCAGTTCCGGACGGAAAACCGTTTCACACTTTTCCTGGAATTGCTCCAGGCGAGTTCGTTTCCGGCGCTCGTGACCTGAGTCAGGGTATGGCGCCATCCTGCTGTTCAGGAATGATTTTCTGTGTCTGGTCTCTCCCTCATGAGAAAATCCTGTTCTATTGTGTCGCGCCACCGTGGAGGGAGCAGTGCATGGACGAAAAACCAGTCGATTCGCTCAGCGAAAGCGAGGCGGCAAGCGAGTTGAAGCGGTTGGCGCAGGAGATCGCCGAGCACGACCGGCGCTACCATGGCGAGGACGCGCCGATAATCACGGATGCGGAATATGACGCGCTGACCCGGCGCAACCTCGCCATCGAGCAGCAGTTCCCGCATCTTGTGCGCGAGGATTCGCCCTCACGCAGGGTCGGCGCGCCGCCGGCGGAAGGTTTTGCAAAGGTGCGCCACGCGGTGCCGATGCTCAGCCTCGCCAAGGCCTATACCGACCAGGACGTCGCGGACTTCATAGAACGGGGCCGGCGATTCTTTGATCGCGACAAGGAGCTGAACATCGCCTTCACGGCTGAGCCGAAGATCGACGGGCTATCGGCTTCCCTGCGGTATGAAGGCGGTGTGTTCGTGCAGGGCGCAACGCGCGGCGACGGCGTCGTCGGCGAGGACATCACCGCCAATCTCAAGACCATCGCCGATATTCCCAAGACCTTGAAGGGACCGGACTGGCCCGAGGTCATCGAAATACGCGGTGAGGTCTATATGACCTACGCGGAATTCGAGGCGCTGAAGCAGCGTTCGGCGGCGATAGGCGGCCAGGATTACGTCAATCCGCGTAACACGGCGGCCGGATCGCTGCGCCAGAAGGACCCGTCCGTTACCGCCAGCCGCAACCTCAAATTCTTTGCCTACGCCTGGGGCTATACTTCAAAGGATCCAGCTCCGACCCAATACGATTCCGTGCAAAAATTCGCGGAGTGGGGGTTCAAGGTCAGTCCGCTGATGGTCCGGGCAAAGTCGGTCGACGAACTGATCGCGCATTATCACCTTATCGAGGCCCAGCGCTCATCGCTCGGCTACGACATCGACGGCGTCGTCTACAAGGTCGACCAATTGGAGTTGCAGCGCAGATGGGGCTTCGTCACCGGCGAACCACGCTGGGCGATCGCTCATAAATTTCCGGCCGAACAGGCGATGACGACCGTGCTCAGGATCGACATTCAGGTCGGCCGTACCGGTACGCTGGCGCCCGTTGCCCGGCTTGCGCCCGTCACGGTCGGCGGCGTCGTGGTCGAAAATGTCACGCTTCACAACGAAGACTACATCAAGGGTCTGGACAGCAACGGCCAGCCGATCCGCGACGGCAACGACATCCGTATCGGCGACACGGTGGTCATCCAGCGGGCGGGGGACGTCATTCCGCAGATCGTCAGCGTCGTCGTCGACAAGCGTCCGCCAGATGCCGTGCCCTACGAATTCCCGCACAAATGTCCGATCTGCGGCTCACCCGCAACGCGCGAGATCAACGAGAAGACCGGCAAGGAGGATTCCCGCCGACGGTGCACCGGCGAGCTGATCTGCCCCGCGCAGGCCGTGGAAGGATTACGCCACTTTGTGTCGCGCGGCGCCATGGATATCGAAGGCCTGGGCGCTGAAAACATAGACCTGTTCTTCAATGCCGGGTTGGTCAAGACTGCCGCCGATATCTTCACCCTCCGGGACCGCCGTCCCGCCGTCACCAAGGCGCTGGCGGAGCGACGGGAGGAGCAGGCCAGGCAGCGTGAGGCCGCATCGGGCAAAACGCGCAAGAATGTACGCAGCGTCGAGGAACGCAACTATGACGGCCTCGACAAGCTCTTCGCTGCCATCGACGCCCGCCGCGAACCCGAACTCGATCGCTTCATCTTTGCGCTGGGCATCCGCCATATCGGCGAAACGACGGCCGCTGTGCTCGCCCGAACCTTCTCGACGATCGAGGAGTTGATCCGCATTGGCAAGGAGACAGCAGCAGCAGCCGATCCACACACCGTTTTTCCTTCAATCAACGGCATCGGCGATACCGTGATAGGCGCGCTTCGCGATTTCTTCGGCAATGAACGCAACGACGCCGTGCTTGAAGCGCTGCTCACACAGATCCACCCGAAGCCATACATTGTGAACGTCTCAGCCGATAGTGCGGTCGCCGGCAAGACAATCGTGTTTACAGGCACGCTGGAAAAGATGACGCGCCCCGAGGCCAAGGCGATGGCTGAACGTCTCGGCGCGAAGGTCGCCGGCTCTGTTTCCGCGAAGACCGATCTCCTGGTGGCAGGCCCGGGCGCCGGTTCCAAGCTGAAGGACGCGACCAAATTCGGCATCGAGGTGATCGACGAGGACACCTGGCTGCAGCGGATTGGCAAGGGCGGGTGATGGCGGCTGCGTTCAATGGATTTGGGCAAAAGGCCATTCCCTTCCTCAAGGCGCTGGATTTTCATCAGAGCCGGGAGTGGTTTTTGGAAAACCGCGATCTTTTTGAGCGCGACCTGCGCGATCCCTTCGGCGATCTGGTCGAGACGCTCTCCGAGCGCTTCACGGCATTGGGGCTCGGCCTGCGCGGCGACCGCAAGAAATCGCTGTTCCGGATTAATCGCGACGTGCGTTTTGCCAAGGACAAACGGCCTTACAACCAGCATTTGTCGGCGATCCTTTCGCCCGACGGCACCAAGATGGAACAGGGCGTGTTTTACGTCCATATCGGGCTCGATCGCTGCTTTGCTGCCGTCGCCTGGTGGCAGCCCGGACCGGACCTATTGCTGGCGCTGCGCAACGCGATCGCGAAGCGGCCCGCTGAATTCCGCACCCTCGTCGCGGCGCTGAAGAAGAATGGTCTCGAGCTCGACCCGGACGGCTGCATGAAGCGCACGCCGCGCGGCTTCGAGCATATCGCCGAGCCCGATCTCGCTACCGCGATCCGCAACCGGCATTTTGCCGTCCGGCACGCGATCGAGCCGGCGGATATCTACGGAGCTGGATTGGTCGACGAACTCGTCGACTTCGTCATGCTGGCAAAACCGCTGCTTGACTGGGGCAGGGCGATCGAAGGCAAGGCTTCGCCGCGCTAGGCTCGGAAGCGAGCTTGCCGCGACGCTTCAGCCATCATTTCCGCTGATCGTTTGCCTCAAGCAAATTGGTGTGACAAGCCGGGCCGCTCTCTCTACATACGGCCGTTCCCAAGGAGCGATCGATGTCGGCGGAAGCAATCTCCGAAAACGGAGCGAAAAGCGATTTCTGGGACGGCGTGCGGCTCAGCATGCCCGTCGTGGTGGCGTCGGCGCCGTTTGCGTTGCTGTTCGGAGCGCTCGCAGTCGACAACGGGTTTTCCGTGCTCGAAGCGTTCCTGATGAGCGCAACGGTGTTCGGCGGCGCCAGCCAGATGGTCGGCATCGAGCTGTTCGGCCAGCATGTCGCGCCGTGGCTGATCGTGCTGTCGATCTTCGCCGTGAATTTTCGCCATGTGCTCTATTCGGCTGGCATCGGCCGGCGCATTGCGCATTGGCCGCTGGTGCAGCAGGCGATAGGCTATTTTGTGCTGACCGATCCGCAGTTCGCGGTGGCCGAGCGCAAGGCGGAGGCCGGCGAGACCGTCGGGTTCACCTGGTATATGGGCCTTGGGCTGCCGGTCTATGTGTTCTGGGTCATCGAAAGCGCGCTCGGCGCGATGTTCGGCAAGCTTATTCCCGACACCCATGCGTTGGGCATCGATTTCCTGCTGCCGATCTATTTTCTCGGCCTGGTCATGAGCTTCCGCAAGCGGCCGCTGTGGCTGCCGGTGGTCGTCGCCAGCGCTGCCGCCTCCATTATTGCATACAAAACGGTCGGCTCGCCCTGGCATGTCTCCATAGGTGCGCTGGCGGGCGTGCTGCTCGCCGTCATCCTGCCGCCCCGCCACAGCGGCGTGGGGGCACGGCCATGAGCACGACCTTGTGGATCATCATCGCCGCTTCGATCGCGACCTATCTGACCCGCATCGGCGGTCATCTGGTGATCTCCCGCTTCGATCATATCCATCCGCGCGTCGAAGCCGGGCTCAGCGCCGTTCCGGCGGCGGTGCTGACGACGCTGGTGGCGCCGGCGGCCGTGAGTGCCGGGCCGGCGGAATGGGCAGCCTTGATCGTCGCCGGCCTGGTCTCGCTGCGTGGCGGCCTGATGGCGATGTTCCTGGCGGGTGCTGCCGTGCTGATCCTCGCCCGGCAGCTCGTCGGCTGATCGACTTTTGCCTTGGCGGCGAGAGCACACATGCGCTTTACCGCAGCGACTATTGCCGCGCCGACCCGCGACAGGCTCAGCCGGACCGCCTCCGATCTCTCCTGGTGGGCGCGACGCACGGCGTCGGTATAGAGCGCTTCGTGCTGCTTCGGCGTCAATGCGCTTAGATCGGTCGGCTGGATGCCGAAGGGCTTACGCGACATTTCCATCTCCCCTGGTTTGCCGTGTTGAGCGGCAGCTACACCGGCGATTTACGGGAAAGGCATAATCAGTTAAAATGAATAATTAAGATCGTTATGTTCTCCAGGAGAGATGTATGGATTTGGCCGATCTGCGCATCTTCCGCACGGTGGTGCGCGAGGGCGGAATCACCAAGGCGGCGGAAAAACTGTTTCGCGTGCAGTCGAACGTGACCACACGCATCCGGCAGCTCGAGGAGGATCTCGGCGTGCAGCTGTTTATCCGGGAGGGCAAGCGCCTGCACGTATCGCCGGCCGGTCACAAATTGGTCGGCTATGCGGATCGGCTGCTGGCGCTTGCGGAGGAGGCGCGAATAGCGATGCTCGATCCACGCCCGCGCGGCACGCTTCGCCTAGGTGCCATGGAGAGCACGGCCGCGGCACGGCTTCCTTGTCTGCTCGCCGATTATCACGCACGTTATCCCGAAGTGGAAATCCAGTTGCGCACCGGCAATCCGCAGGTTCTCGCGACCGCCATGCTTGCCGGCGAACTCGATGCAGCCTTCGCCGCCGAGCCGATCGCCGACGTTCCGTTCGAAAAGCTGCCGGCATTCCATGAGCAGCTGGTCATTGTCTCGGCGGCATCGCGCGTTTCGGTCGAAGACCACCTGGACATGCCCAAAACCATGATAGCCTTCGAGCACGGCTGCCCGCACCGCAAGCGGCTGGAACAATGGTACGCGCGTAGAGGGTTCATGGCCGAGAAAACCATCGAGCTTGGTTCATACCATGCCATCCTTGGTTGCGTGGTGGCTGGCATGGGCATAGCGCTGATGCCGAAAAGCGTGCTTTCGGGTTTTCCGGAAAGCCGCTGGCTAAAGCTGCACGAACTGCCCGCTGACGAAGACAATGCCGTCACGGTGTTGTTCTGGCGCAAGGGAGCCGGTTCTCCCAACGTCACCGCTTTGCAGGCACTGCTTGCGGAGCAAAGCCTGTCAACCGGCGTTGCCGCCGCGGCTATTGCTTGAAGTCGTGCGGCAGCGGCGCGGTTGCCTTTTCCAGCCAGGCCAGCGTTTCGCCGTCGAGCATCGGTCCGATCTCGGCCAGTACGCGCGCATGGTATTCGTCAAGCCAATGCAACTCGTCGCGGGTTAAAAGGTCCGATCGGACCAGCCGCTTGTCGATCGGCGCCAGCGTCAGTGTCTCGAAGCCGTGCATGGCGATGTCGCCGCCCTCGATTGCCTCGGCCGGTGTCACCAGAATCAAGTTCTCGATGCGGATGCCGTAGGAACCTTCCTTGTAATAGCCGGGCTCGTTGGAGACGATCATGCCGGCCAGCAGCTTTTCGGTGCCGGTCTTGGCGATACGCTGCGGGCCCTCGTGCACGGCAAGATAGGAGCCGACACCGTGCCCGGTGCCATGGGCGAAATCGCAGCCGTGTCTCCATAGCGCCAGGCGCGCCACTGCATCGATTTCGGAGCCGCGCGTGCCCTGGGGGAAGCGCAGCATGGAGATGCCGATCATGCCTTTCAGCACCAGCGTGAAGCGCTCGCGCATCTCCTCGGTTGGCGCGCCAATCGGAACCGTGCGGGTGATGTCGGTGGTGCCGTCCTGGTACTGCCCGCCGGAATCGAGCAGGAACAGCTCGCCATCCCCCAGCTTGCGATTGGTGGCGCGGGAGACGCGGTAGTGCATGATGGCGCCGTTAGGACCAGCGCCGGAGATGGTATCGAACGATACGTCGCGCAGCGGCATCTGCGTTTCTTCGCCGGTCTGACGGCGCGTCTCCTCAAGCCTGGTGACAACGGCGATTTCGTCGAGCGTGCCGGGCTTCTGGCGGTCGAGCCAGCACAGCAGCTTGGCGACCGCGGCGCCGTCGCGGCGATGTGCGGCGCGTGCGCCGGTGATCTCAGCTTTGTTCTTTGTTGCGCGTGGAATGCGGGCCGGATCGGGCACGGCAATGACGGTGCCGCCATTATCCTCGACCAGCATCCTGAGCTTGTCCGCCGCTAGAACCGGGTCCAGCGCGATTTTTGCGCCGCCCTTGGCCCGGGTGACGATTGCCGTTTCGAATTCACCTGGGTCGTGCAATTCGGCGAGCTGCGTCAGGTAGGCCGCGACGGTGCGCGAAAACTTGCGCTGATCCATGAAAAGCAGATGCGAGCCGTCGGCGGCGAGCACGGCAAAGCCGAGCGCCAGCGGTGTGTGCGGTACGTCGCCGCCACGGATGTCGAACGCCCAGGCAATGGAGGAGGGGTCGGTCAGCACGGCATGGGTGGCGCCGTCCTTCTCGATGGCCGCTGCCAGCCGCACCAGCTTGTCCTTGGCCAGTTCGCCGGCAAAGCCGATCGGGTGGATCTCGACCGGCGCCAGTGGCGGCCCGGGCTGGTCCTGCCAGATGGCGTCGATTGGATTTTGTTCGAGCGGCTCCAAAGTCGCGCCGGACTTCTCGGCCGAGGCCTTCAGCGCCTTGACGTCACTGATCGTATGGAGCCACGGATCGAAGCCCAACCGCACGCCCTTGCCGAGATTATCCTTGATCCAGTTGGCCGGCGGGTTGTCGACAAGGCTCTCGATCGAAAAGATGTCGAGGTCGACCTCCTGGCGCACCTGCAGCGTGTAGCGCCCGTCGACAAACATGACGGCGCGCTCGCCAAGCACAATGGCGACGCCGGCCGAGCCGCTGAAGCCGGTCAGCCATTTCAGCCGTGCCGAGCGGTCGGCGACATATTCGCCCTGGTGCTCGTCGGCACGGGGCACGATGAAGCCATCCAGCCCGTTCGCCGCCAACCATTGGCGCAGCATTGCCACGCGCGGCTTGCCAACGGCCGGATCGCCGGCGGAATCGAAGGTCTGGAACATGTCGGCTCTCCTCGAATGCTGGCGCGACCGTAGCGCATGACTTCGAAAATCGGAATCGATTTTCGGACCGATCATTCCCGGTTGCTGCGTGTCTCTTTGCGCATGGACGCCATGCAGAATCGACGATTTCAAAAAGCGTCAGCGGAGCTTACCTTCTTAATGTGGAGGAAAAGTCCTGTTGCCCTGCAAAGGAGACCGTCATGTCCACGATTTCACCTAGACGCGGATTTTTCAAAAACGCTGTGAAAGCGCTGATCGAAGCTCGCCAGCGCGAAGCGAGCCGGTATGTAAGCGGCGTTCTGCTTGGCTTTGACGACGAAACGCTGAAAGCTCACGGCTACGATCGCGAACAGCTGAAGAAAGCGGCGAACTCGCGCTAAGTCCGAGCGGATTCCGGCTTGCGTTGAAGGCGTCGCGCCTCAGCGCTTGAGGTGAATCGTCACCCAGCCCTCGCGGTGCAAGGTGCGGACGTGCCGGAATTTCTGGCCGACATAGGCCGCGATTACCGCATCGCGCTGGCGCTCGAGGATGCCCGACAAAACAATCGAGCCACCGAGCGCGATATGCTCCGCCATTTGCGGCGCCAGGCGCATCAGCGGCCGCGCCAATATGTTGGCGACGATCAAGTCGAAGGGCGCGCGCGCGGCAAAGATCGGGTGGTGGAATCCGGGCGCCGTCACTGTTTCGACGAGCCCCTTGACGTGGTTCAGCCGCGCATTGGCGGCGGCCACCTTGACGGCGACCGGGTCGATGTCGGTCGCCAGCACCGGTATATGCGCGAGCCTGGCCACTGCGATCGCGAGCACCGCGCTGCCGGTGCCAAGGTCGAGCGCGTTGCGCGGATGCTCGCGCCGTACGACCTGCTCCAGCATTTCGAGGCAGCCGGCGGTGGTGCCGTGATGGCCGGTGCCGAAAGCAAGGCCGGCCTCGATCTCTATGGCGATTTCGCCGCTGTGGCGCTTCCTGCGGTCATGCGCGCCATGGACGAAGAAGCGCCCGGCCCGCACCGGCTTCAATCCCTCCAGCGAGCGCGCCACCCAGTCGATGTCGGGCAGCGTTTCGCGCGCTATAGGCTTCGACAGCGACAGTCCGGCAAGTACATCCCTGAGCCGCGCCTCGACCGCATCGACGTCGTCGCCGGCATAGAGCGACACTTCGTGGATGTCGCGGTCCTCGTCGACCTCGAGCACTGCAATCGGCAGGCCCTCATCGTCGAACGCCGCACCGAGCGCCGCGAAGATGCGATCAGCCTCGATCTTGCCCGCGGTGAAATACAAACGCGTCTGCGTCATTACCGGATGTGTCAACCTTCCGCCGCCAGCCGTTTGAGCTTGGCGATGGCGGCGTCCGGGCTTTCGCCATAGGCAATAGTGCCGGCGAAATCGCCCTTGGCATTGAGCAGCAGCACCGAAGCGGTGTGGTCCATCGTGTAGTCGCCGTCGTTCGTGTCGACTTTCTTCCAGTAGATGCCGAAGGACTTGGCCATGGCGTGGACCTTATCCGGATCGCCTGATATGCCGAGGATGCGATCGGAGAAATTGCTGACATAGGTGTTCATGATTTCCGGCGTATCGCGCTCCGGGTCGACCGTAACGAAATAGGCACGCAGGTTCTTGCCGTCGTCGCCCATCGTCTTCAGCCAGCCGGCCAACTCGAAAAGCGTGGTCGGGCAGACTTCCGGACAGTGCGTGAAGCCGAAGAAGACCACGCTGGGGTGGCCGCGAAACGCGGCTTCGGTGACCGGCGCGCCCTTCTGGTCGACCAGCGTGAACGGTGCTCCGAACGGCTCGCCGCTATAATGTCCGCGGTACCAGTCGAAGGTGAGCCAGCCGATGCCAGCGGCCATCAGGACGAGAATACCGACCAGAATTGAACGCATCATCAGTGAAGTCCGTCGTTATTTCCATCGGGCGCCGGGTTGGCGCCGTGAAGGCCCTGGCTTGGCGAACACTCTTAGCGGTTCGGTCGCGCCGACGCAAAGATGTCGCGTTGCCGCAACCGGCAATCCTGTGGGAGGCGATCTGCTTGCAAAGCGCTGCCGTTCGTCCCACCTGAGGTCGGCAAATTCGAACCGCAGGAGGCCTCTTTGCGAAAACTGATTGGCGGTGCGTTAGCCGCATGCCTGGTCATTGGCGCCGGCGCGGCCGCCGCCGAGGAAGTCGGCAAGGTCGGCGTCGATTGGCTCGGCAACGATATCATCGTCGAGGCGATCAAGGATCCGAAGGTCGAGGGCGTGACCTGCCACGTCTCCTATTTCGACCGTGGCATGATCGACCGCCTGCAGAAAGGCAACTGGTTCGAGGACCCGTCCGATTCCTCGATCTCCTGCCGCCAGACCGGGCCGATCACCATTGGCGACATCGACATGAGCGAGGCCGGCGAGGAGGTGTTCAAGCAAGGCATCAGCCTGATCTGGAAAAAGCAGGTGGTGAACCGCATCTACGACAAGGCCAACGAGACGCTGATCTACCTGTCGCATTCGCGCCAGGTGCAGGATGGCTCGGCAAAAATGTCGGTCACCACCGTGCCGCTCTACGGCCAGAACGTGGTGTGGACCAGCGGCAAGCCGAAATAGAGACTGAAGGTGCTACGGGGTCCTTGGCGCGTCCAAACGGATGCGCGGCGCTGCACTCGGCTTGCGAGACTATGCGCGCGGGCGTAAAGCGCCCGCATGGACCGTCCTGAACACCTTGTCCTAAAAGATCCCGAGCCGCGCATCCATCCGACGGCGGAGCTGAAGGCGTGCAAGCTTGGACGTTATGCGTCGATCGGCGAGCGCGTCATCCTGCGCGAGGTGATGGTCGGCGACTTTTCCTACTTCGAGCGCCACGCCGAGGCGATCTATACGACGATCGGCAAATTCTGCTCGATCGCCGCCAACAGCCGCATCAATGCGCTGGAGCATCCGGTCGAGCGGCTGACGCAGCACAAAATCAGCTATCGGCCCAACGAGTACTTCCGCTGGCTGGGTGTCGATCAGGCATTCCGCGACCGGCGGCGGGCGAGAGCCGTCAGCATCGGCCACGATGTCTGGATCGGCCATGGCGCCGTGATCATGCCGGGCGTGGCGATCGGCAATGGCGCGATCGTCGGTGCCAACTCGGTGGTGACGCGCGACGTGCCGGCCTATGCAATCGTCGCCGGCGTTCCGGCCACGCCATTGCGGCAGCGCTTCAGCGCGGGAACTGCGGCCCGGATCGAACGTCTTGCCTGGTGGGACTGGCCGGTCGAGAAACTGGCCAGGGCAGTCCCCGACATGCAGGCCTTGCCCATCGAGGCTTTCCTCGACCGCTGGGAAAACGGCGCCCCCTGACTTCGGGGCGTATCTGCAAGCGGTCCGACGGCCTGCGCGATCTGCTCCTCCAACAATGTACCCGCGATCTTCCGCCACGAGGGAACCAGGAGCGGCTGCCAACTGTTTCTGCAGACACAATGAACTCGGCTTCCGTCCGGGTTCGTCGCCCGGCTGTTGAGGGAGTTTGAATGATTGAGAAGCTTTTCACCAGGATCGCCAACAACGTCGCCCATTTTGCCGGCCTGCCGCCGACGTTTGCCGTCTGTTTCCTGATCATCGTCGTCTGGGCGGCAAGCGGGCCGATGTTCGGCTTTTCGGACACCTGGCAGCTCGTCATCAACACCGGCACGACGGTCGTCACCTTCCTGATGGTGTTTCTCATCCAGAACACCCAGAACCGCGATGGCGCCGCGATCCAGGCGAAGCTCGACGAATTGATCCGGGTCAGCACAGCCCAGAACACCTTCATCGGTATCGAACACCTGACTGAGACCGAGGTCGAAGAGATCCGCAAGAAATGCGAACAGGCAGCGAAGCGGCATGATCAGAAGCTTGCCGAGTTGGCAGCCGAGAAAGCCATGGCGAAGAAGCGGAACACGAAGAAGCACGCAGCGGCGTGATATAAAGGTCCGGCGCATACCTGCGAAGATCGGATCCGATTCTTTGCTACGGTGATCTTCGGTTCGGGATCATGCGCTGCGTGTCATGAATGCCGCGAAAGCATCCTTGTAGTCCGGATGCCAGCGCGACAGAGCAGGACGGTTCTCAATGATATCGCCGATTGCCCAGGCCATGCGCTTTTCGTCCATGGGCCGGGTCGCCTCGTTATCGGGACACAGGATGTAGAAATCGCCACGCAGCAGCGAGGCCAGCATGAAGTCGATGACCTGCTCGCCGGTCCAGGCTCCGGCCGGCTTTTCGGTGGCGCCTTCGGTCAGGCCGGTAAAAGTGAACCCCGGAATGAGCAGATGCGCCGCGACATTGGCGCCGGGCTCATTGCGCAGCGCGTGTGCAAGGCCCTCGGTATAGGTTTTCACGCCGGCCTTGGAGACGTTGTAGGCAAGGTTTCCGGGCGGCGTGGTGATGCCTTGCTTGGAGCCGGTGTTGACGATCAGGCCGGGCTTTCCCGCCGCCAGCATGCGCGGCGCGAAGGCCTCGACGCCATGGACGACACCCCAGAAATTGATGTCCAGCAGTCGCTTCCAGGCGTCACGGTTCTCCCAGGGCTTGCCGGGGTTGTTGCCGACGCCGGCATTGTTCATCAGCAGCGAGACGTCGCCGAAAGTGCCGGATGTCCGTTCGGCCAGCCG
Source organism: Mesorhizobium sp. M0664 (assembly GCF_040320565.1). Taxonomy (NCBI): domain Bacteria; kingdom Pseudomonadati; phylum Pseudomonadota; class Alphaproteobacteria; order Hyphomicrobiales; family Phyllobacteriaceae; genus Mesorhizobium; species Mesorhizobium sp. M0664. Next base: position 333,085 of record NZ_JAMYPW010000003.1, on the reverse strand, counting down.
GTCGAGGTCTTGGGCCTTCGAGACATCGGTGGCGACGGCAAGCACGGCGCTCTGCCCGCCGATAGCAGCGACGGCGCGGGCAGCCTCATCAACGCGTTCGCCGCCGATATCGGCCAGCACGATCTTCATGCCCATCGCCGCCAGCCGTTTGGCAGCGGCAAGGCCGATGCCGCTGGCCGCGCCGGTGATGACGGCGACATTGCCGGAGGCAAGTGCGGGCAGGGCGGTCTGGATCTCGGCGTCGGTGGTCATGATTTTCTCCTGTTCTGGCCGCGGCGAACTTAGCGCGGAAAAAGGCTCGCGCAAGCCGGTCCCGGCATCTTCGGGTTGACCGCATCGGCGGGCGCTGCGCATGCTGATATCGAAAAAGGAGACCTGACGATTGACCGACTGGATCGAGATCCTGAAAGAACAGACCGCCACCGGCGACCAGATGAGCCGCGAAGTACCGCAGATGCTCGCCAATCCCGACATCAGCGAAGCGCAAGTTATGACGCTGTTTTCGGCGCTCGAAAAACAGGCCGAATTCGTCGAAAAGCTGCGTATGGCGCTGGAAAAATTCGGCCATGATTTTTCAGTGATCAAGGCGGCCGAGCGGCTGGAGGAGCGCTACGCCGACCTTGCCGCTTCGGTAGCGGAAAAGCTGAAAGCAATGCGAGGCTAGACGGGGCCTATTTCTCGATCAGCCGCTCGAAGCGTCTGTCCGGCACGAACCAGATCATCGCCACCAGGACATAGATCGAGACACCGATCCAGTGATTGACGAAGGTCAGCGCGATGGCGGAAAGATAGAGGACCAGCGAGATCTTTCCCTTGAGGTCATTGCCCAACGCCCTGGCGAAGAGAGTCTCGTTGCCGTGCAGTCGATGCAGGGCCATGGTGAGGATGTTGAAGCCGATGGCGCAGAGCGCCAGGTCGACGCCATAGACAGCAACCGGCACCGGCGCGAAATGGTTCTCACCCATGAAGGCTGTCGTCGCCGGCATCAGCGATAGCCAGAACAGCAGGTTGAGGTTCGCCCACAGCACGCGGCCGTCGACCCGCTGCACGGTATGGAACATGTTGTGCAAATTGTTCCAGTAGATGCCGACATTGATGAAGGACAGCACATAGCTGAGGAAGATCGGCCAGAGTGGTGCCAGCGCGGAAAAATCCTCGCCATGCGGCACCTTCAATTCCAGCACCATGATGGTGATGATGATGGCGACCACGCCATCGGTGAATGCCTCGACTCGTCCCTTGCCCATGAATCTCCCCTGACAATCCGCTGAAGTTAAAAGAGGATCTCGCTCAGCGCCATCGGCAAAGCTGCCAAACTTGTCAGGAGCAAGCCGGGGAGGGGGAACGGCTGACGCGAAAAAGGCGTTAGGATGTCAGATCCCGAACAGCAAAAGGTCGAAAAAATGACCGCTCACGCTCAAGTCATGACGCGCGATTACGAACTCGGCGGCCGCGCTGCAGCGGCCACCGTGGCCGCTATGATCGCGGCTCTTTTCGCCGGCAGCACGGCGCTGACGCCGCTTTACATCATCTACAAGCAGGTCTTCGGCTTCTCACAGATCACTTTGACGCTGGTCTACGCCGTCTATGTCATCGGCAATCTGGCGGCGCTGCTGATGTTGGGGCGTGTGTCCGATGTCATCGGGCGCCGTCCAATGGCATTGGCCGGGATGGCGGTGGCCGTGGTCAGCGCGGTGGTTTTCCTGTTCGCCGAAAATGTCGCATGGCTCGACATCGCCCGAATTCTGAGCGGACTGGGAATCGGCGTCGGCGCGGGCACCGGCACCGCCTGGCTCGCCGAATTGCTCCCGACCGACGACAAGTCACAGGCGGCGACGATTGCCACCAGCACCAATTTTCTCGGCCTCGGCCTCGGTGCGCTGGGAGCCGGGTTGCTCGCCGAATACGCGCCTTGGCCGCTCAGGCTGACATTCGTCGTCTACCTGGCGATGCTCGCGACTGTAACCCTGCTGGTCTGGCGCACGCGGGAAACCGTTTCGCGGCCGGGGAAACTGGCTGACGTTTCGATGCGGCCGCGCCTTTCCGTGCCCGATGCCATCCGCGCAAATTTCGTTGCGCCGGCGGTGACCGGCTTTGGCGCAATGGCGCTGGTCGGCTTTTATGCAGCACTCGCACCGAGCATTTTGGCGCAGCAACTGCAGGTAACCAACCATGCCGAAGCCGGCGCTCTGTTCTTTGAATTGGCGATCGTGACGGCCGCCACCATTGTAGCGACGGCACGTCTTTCGAGCCGAGCCGCGATGTTCGCGGCGCTTGCGCTGATGATCCCAACCGTCGCGCTGATTGTTGCGGCGCAGGTCTTCGCCTCGATGACCATAATGATTGCCGGCACCGCCTTGTGCGGCGTGGCGGCAGCGCTCGGCTATCGCGGCGGCTTGCAAGTGGTGAACGAGATCGCGCCGGCGGACCGGCGCGCCGAAGTCGTCTCGGCCTTCTTCATCTGCTGTTTTTGCGGCAACGCGCTGCCGGTCATCGGCATCGGCGTTCTGTCGACGGTGGCAGGTGCGACCGCGGCAAGCCTGGCCTTTGCCGGCATGATTGTCGTCTTTTCCCTGGTCGCTCTCGGGTTTGGCGCGAAATACGCGCGCTGAGCCGACCTTTCAGCCGTTCGGTGTCTCGGGCGAAAGGTGCGCGCGCTGGCGCGGTACGCCGAGGCCGGTATCCGGCGGTTCGCCGGCAGCCGGCCGGCTCTCGATCATGTGCAGGCTGCGCCAGCGGCCGAAGCGATAATAGGCCGCGGCCAGCACGAGCGAGGTTACAGAGCCAGCCGGAAAGCTCCACCACAGAGCTTCCTCGCCGATCACGCTTCGGAAGAAATAGGCGAAGCTGGTGCGCACCAGCAGCACCGAGATCACCAGGATGATCAGCGGCGGCATCACCGCGCCGGTGGCACGCACGGTGGCGAAGAGCACGATGGTGATGCCGAACAGGATGAAGGACCACGACGCGATCTTGTTAATGTGAGTGGCGATGTCGATTGCTGCACTGTCGCTGCCAAGGAAGAGGCTGAGCACCGCGCGATCGAATACGAACAGCAGCGCGACGAGCATCCCGGTGAGCACAAGGTTGAAGCCGACGCCGGAGGTGGCGATGCGTCCAATCCGGTCCCAGCGCCTGGCGCCGACATTTTGCGCCGCCATGGACGACACCGCGGCGCCGATGGCGAGCGCCGGCATCTGGATATAGGTCCAGAGCTGTGCGGCTATGCCGTAGGCAGCCGCGACCTGCGAGCCGTACGAGTTGACCATGCCCATCACCGTCAGCGCCGCGGCCGAAACGACGATCATCTGCAGGCCCATCGGCACGCCCTTGAAGACGACGATGCGCAGCAGCGCCGGGTCCGGCCGCAGCAGAGCGAGATTAGCGCCGGCCAGCCGCAGCGGGTGCTTGCGCGCATAAAGCACGATCAGGATGGCAACCACGCTTACCGTCTGGCCGATCAGCGTCGAGGTGGCCGAGCCGGCGATGCCGAGTTCGGGGAACGGGCCGATGCCGAGGATGAGCAACGGGTTCAAAACGACGTCGAGCATGACTGCCAGCGCCATAAAAAGGAAAGGCGTGCGCGAATCGCCGGCGCCGCGCAGCACCGTCATGACGAAGGACAGCAGGTTCATCATCGGCACGGCGAGGAAGATGATGCGCAGATAGGAGCGCGCCAGCGGCAACGCGTCGGCCGGCGTGCCGAGCGCATCGAGGATCGCATCGACCCAGATCCAGCCGCAGACCGCGAACACCACCGAGACGAGGAAGAAGAAGGTGGCGCTGGTTCCGACGATGCGCCGGGCTTCGGGCAGGTCACGAGCGCCGACGGATTGTGCGACCAGGATGGTCGCCGCCATGCCGATGCCGAAGACGGTGCCGAGGATGAGAAACAGCACGAGGTTGGCATTGGACGTGGCGGTCAGCGCCGCTTCACCGAGGAAACGGCCGACCCACACGGCATTTATCGAGCCGTTGAGCGACTGCAGCACATTGGAGCCGAGCACCGGCAGGGCAAACAGCAACAGGGTGCGCGGGATAGGCCCACTGGTGAGGTCGCCGGTCTGCCGGCGCGGGGGCATGTTGTCGTCCATGGCAGGCAACTCGGCGAAGGCTTGTCTGAGTCCGCAATGATTGCCGATTTAACGGGAGAGGTCGATGCGGCGCTGTAAATTCCGCCTGGCGTGCCTTGATCTAAGCATTTCTCAACCTTCCGGAATCGTATATTGATCCCGCACGCGTGGGGCCGCATTTTCCTGGATCTCATGGGTAGGCCGGGGGGCTCATGTCCGATATTCCGTTGTTTTTTGAGCGCCTGAACCGGCGCGCCTTTCTTGGTGCATCCGCTCTGGGCGCGGCCTCCGTGGCTCTTTCGTCGTGCACTACGACGGACGTGGCGGCGCCGGTGCCCGCGGCACCAAGCGATCCGGCTTTCGGCGATGCCGCAAGCATGTATGCCGCGCGCATGGACGAGGGCTATCAACTGCCGGCAATCCCGGTAGCCAAGGTCGATCCGAAATTCGTGCGTCAAATCGTGGCCGACCCGACTGGAGAAAAACCCGGCACGATCGTCGTCGATACTTCCGAGCACTTCCTCTATCTGGTGCGCGACGGCGGCAAGGCAATTCGCTATGGCGTCAGCCTCGGCAAGGCCGGTTTCGGATGGACCGGCAGCGCCGTGGTACAGGCGAGGAAGAAGTGGCCGGTCTGGACGCCGCCGCCGGAAATGATCCAACGCCGGCCGGAACTGGCGAAATACAAGGACGGCATGCCGCCCGGCCCGCAGAGCCCGCTTGGTGCCCGCGCGCTGTATCTCTTCCGTGACGGCAAGGACACGATGTATAGGCTGCACGGCACGCCGGAGTGGGATTCCATTGGGAAGAACGCTTCCTCCGGCTGTGTGCGCTTCATGAATCAGGACATTATCGACCTCTACAGCCGCGTCGACGGCGTCGCGCCGGTCTTCGTGCGCCCGAACCTGTCGGCCGCCGGGAAGATCGCCGCCGTGTCGAACAGGACGGCCGAGCCGATCGATGCCGGCGTGCCAAAGGACGCGGAGATGTTGAGGTAAGTGCCTTCGACTGGATCGTCAGTCGCAGGTTTTGCAACGCACTGGGACACCGTCCTTGCGCGGGCGAGCCGCAACTGAAGGGCACGACCGCTCAATCGCGCCAGCTCAGGCGGACGCGTTCCGCGCGTCCGCCTGTATGGGTGCCGCTACTTCTTGGCGAGGCCTGGGAGCGTGACCTGATAGACCAGGAACATGGTGTCGACATCGGCGCCATCCTCGGCCTTGTAGGCCGCGCCTACCTGGAAGCCGTCCTGCGTGAGGAAGTCATTGTCATTGGCGACGAACAGGAAATAGTCGTCGGGCAGTGTCGGATCGAGGACGCTCACCACCGACATCGCCTCCCACTTCTCCGAAAGGTTGTTGCGGTCGTTGGGCGCGCCATTGTGCAGCCCGAAGCGGCCGAGCTCGGTCTTGTCGTTGATGTCAATGAGCGGCGTCAGCTTGGCCGGCGTCACCGATGGATCGAGCTCACCCTTGGGCGCCAGCGGCTTGTCCTTGTCGAATTCTGTGCCGGCGACATCGGTTGCCGCAGACAGATCGACGACGCTGATCTCGCGGTGGAGCGAGGTGTCGCCCTTCAGCCCCTGGCCATTGCCGCTGTCGCGCGCCAGCATCAGGAAGGTCTTGTCCGACAGCGCCACGATTTCGCTCTGCGCGGCGATCTTGGTTTTGCCCTTGGCATCGGTGAACATCGGCAGCGGCACGACATATTCATGCGCGAGCTTGAGCTGGCCGGGATCCGAGGCATCGTAGACCAGCGCGCGCGTGTTCTGACGCGTCGAGGCGGAATCGCCGCCATCCTGCCTTGGGGCCGACTGCAGCACGGCAATCAGGAACTTCCCGTCCGGCGTCAGCGCCATGCCTTCGAGGCCCTGGTTGTTCTGACGGCCGGTTTCGGGATCCTTCGGATCTGGGTCTGCCGCGCCAAGTCCCGGATTGTTGGAAGCAAAGTTTGGCGTCCCGTGACGCATCGGGACAAGCGCCGCCGGCGGCTGCGTTGCCGACATCAGACGCCCATCGGCGGAGAAGCGGTAGATGTTCGGACCGTATTCGTCCGAGATGAACAGCGTGCCGTCGGGCAGCCGCGCGATCGCTTCGTTATCGAGCGCGAGCTTGCCGTTGGCTTCGGGCAGGATCGGCATGTCGTCGGTCGCGGCACGCACGCCGTTGAGCGGATCGAGGCCGGTTGCGTCGGTACCCTTGTCGTCGGTCAAAAGGATGGTGTCTGCAAGCGTCGCCTTGAGGCCCGATTGTTCCTGGCCGGTGGCCGGTGCCGCACCCGGCGCGATCGGGGCGAACTCGATGGCGATCGTGTTGAGGCGCGGACGGTAATCGGTGGTGCCGACGACATTGTAGCCGCGATCCGGCAGCAGCCATAGCGAGCCCTTGTAGCCATCGGCGCCATGTGTCCAGCCGGCAGCGTCGATCGACATGCCCGAGCCCGAGCCAAACGTCTCGCCGAACTTGTCCTTCTGGCTGGCCGGGATGCGGCCGACACCGACCATGCCCTTGTTGACGAAGCTGACGCCGCCGACGGTCGCGGCGTTTTCTGCCAAGGCCGGGGTCAAGGCGGTGAACATCGCCAGCGCGACGGCGAGGGACGCGGTTCGGTGCAGGTTTTTCATGGGTATCCTCTTTGAGACAAAGCTGCCGGGATCTGAAAAAGCGCCGCGTCGCATCAAGGATGCCGCGAAAGCCTTCGGAGAAGCGATCTAGGACGCGAACATGATACTTGCGTGACAGTGCCGCGCTTGCTTGTCCCCCGTGGTCGCAACTGGCCTGGGTATGGCGAATTCGTCGTCGCCGAGCGAGCAATTAACAACTTTACAAATAATCGTTCTAATGTAAAGTTATGACAATGAAAGGTCCCCGATGACTGCCTATCGTTTCGCCACCCGCCTCAATTCCTTTGCCTCGCGGCCACAGGCCGAGTGGCCCGATCTTGTCGGCAAACCGTCCATGCTGCAAATGGCGGCACGTGCGGCGAAGGTTGCGGAGTTGACCGATCTCGACCTCAACTTCCCCGACCATGTCGATGAAAAGCCTGCGGAAATAGCGCGCAAACTCGGCGATATCGGGCTTTCCATCAATGGTTTCGCCATGCGCTACTATTCCAATCCGGCTTTCAAGCTCGGCGCCTTCACCAACCCGGATCCTGCCATTCGCCGCGAAGCCATCGACCTGACCAAGGCCGGCATCGACGCCACGCGCGAGGCGGGCGCCAGCCTGATGACCTTGTGGCTCGGGCAGGATGGCTTCGACTATGCCTTCCAGGTGGACTACGCAGCGCTCTGGCAACACGAAATCGATGGCATTCGTGAAGTTGCGGCGCATGATCCGGGCTGCCAAATCAGCCTTGAATACAAACCCAACGAGCCGCGCTCCTACAGCCTGATGCCAGATGCGGCGACTACATTGCTGGCGATCCGCGAGATCGGCCTGCCAAATCTCGGCGTGACGCTCGATTTCGCCCATGTGCTCTATGCCGACGAGCAGCCGGCCTTTGCCGCAGCACTCGTGGCGCGACACAGCAAGCTGCTCGGCGTGCATCTCAACGACGGCTACGCCAAGCGCGACGACGGCCTGATGGTCGGGGCCGTGCATACGCTGCAGACGATCGAGCTGCTCAGGCAGATCCGTCGAGACGGCTATGCCGGCGCCATCTACTTCGACACGTTCCCCGACATGACCGGGCTCGACCCGGTCCACGAATGCGAAGTCAACATCGCGACTGTCAAGCGCATGCTGCGCTTCGTCGATCGGCTGGAAAAGGACAATCGCCTGTCCAGTGCCGTCGACCGTCAGGACGCGGTCGCCTCGCAGGCCATCATCCAGGAAGCCATGCTCGGGCCGGACAGCTGAGGCCGGCGGCATAGACCGTTTTTCAACAAGGGAGGAAGATCATGAAATTTCTACTTGCCACCGCTGCCGCTGCCCTGATGGCGCTGTCCATCGGCTCGGCTTTTTCCGCGGACCTCGCGCCGCTCAATTCCGACACCGAGAAGGATCGCATCGACTGGTCGCAGCTCGAGGCCAAGTTCGGGGCGTTCCCCAAGTTGCCCGAGGGTACCAAGGCGGGTGCGGTCTCCAAGACGCTGACCAATGAATACTGGCGCTCGCTGGGGGAGGGCTACAAGTCGTTCGGCGACCGCACCGGCGTGCCCGTCGTCTACCAGGCAGCGCAGAGCGAGGGCGACCAGCTCGGTCAGCTCACCATCGCCGAAGGCCTGGTCACACAGGGCTACAACGTGCTGCTCGTCTCGCCGCAGACCGACTCCAACCTGCAGCCGATCATGGAACAGGCCAAGGCGGCCAACGTGCCGGTGGTCAACGTCAACGACGCGGTCATCCCGCAGGCCGAGCATTATGTCGGTAATGTCCAGCGCGACAACGGCGTGCGCGTCGCCAAATGGTTCATCAAGAACCGGCCGGACGGCGGCAAGGTCGCCATCGTCGAAGGCCAGGCCGGCGTCTACGCCGCCGTCCAGCGCACCGATGGTTTCAAGACAACGATCACCGAGGCCGGCAAGTTCGACGTCGTCGCCAGCGTCCCCGGTAACTGGGATCGCCAGACCTCCTACGACGCGGCCACCAACATCCTGCAACAGCACCCCGACCTGATCGGCTTCTATGCCAACAATGACGGCATGGCGCTGGGCATCGTCGAGGCGGTCAAGGCTGCCGGGCTGCAGGACAAGGTTGCGGTCTTCGGCACCGACGGCATCTCCGACGCCTATGCCTCGATCCGCGCCGGCGAGCTGACCGGCACCGTCGATTCATTCCCGGTGCTGACCGGCGAGGTGGCGCTGGAATCTGCGCTGCGGCTGGTGGCCGGGCAGAAGCTGCCGCGCGTCGTTGCCACGCCGCAGGCGCTGATCACCAAGGACAATGCCGACCGTTACTCCGGCGGCGGCGATGCCGTGCGCAAGGCGCTGCTCGAGGACGCGGCAGCGGGCCAGTAGAGCAGGGCCGGCAGGTGCCGGCCTTGGGTCGGCACCTTGCCTGGAGAACCGAAGCAATGTCAGCGCGGCTGCAATTCGAGGGCATTTCCAAAGAGTTTCCGGCTGTGCGGGCGCTGAGCGAAGTGTCGTTTTCGGTCGGCGCCGGCGAGATCCATGGCCTGCTCGGTGAAAACGGCGCCGGCAAATCGACGCTGCTGCGCATACTGTCAGGCGTCTACCGACCGACGGCGGGAAGCGTGCTGATCGACGGCAAGCCGGTGATGCTGAACAATCCGGTCGCCGCACGCGCAGCCGGCGTGGCGATGATCCATCAGGAATTACAGCAGGTGCCACGCCTCAGCGTCGCCCAGAACATGTTCCTCGGCCATCCGTTGACGCGCGGCGGCGTCTTCGTCGCACGGCGCGAGCAGGAGAGCCGCGCTGCGGAAGCGCTGGCCGCCATCGACCCGACCATCGATCCGGCAGCCCCGCTTGGCAGCCTGAAGGTGGCGCAGCGGCAGATCGTCGAGATCGCGCGGGCGCTGCTCGACCGCGCCAGGATCGTGGCGATGGACGAGCCGACGTCGAGCCTCACGCCGAGCGAGTTCGAACGGCTGGCGGAAGTTATTGCCGGTCTGGCACGCGACGGTGTCGCCGTCGTCTATGTCTCGCACAAGCTGGACGAGGTGTTCGGCATCTGCCAGCGCGCAACCATCATGCGCGACGGCGTTGTGGTCGAAACCGTCGATCTCGCGCAGGTGTCGGAAAAGGCCGTCGTTTCGATGATGGTCGGCCGCGAGCTTGCCCAGGAACAACACCGCTCGCATGCTTCTCCCGAGATCAGGCTGAGCGTGCGTGGCCTCGCCTCGGCAACCAAGGTCCGTGACGTTTCGTTCGACCTGCATCGCGGCGAGGTGCTGGGCGTTGCTGGCCTGGTCGGCTCGGGCCGCACCGAACTGCTGCGGCTGCTGGCCGGCGCCGACCGGGCCTCATCAGGCGCAATAGAGATCGACGGCGCGGCGGTAAAGCTTTCCAGTCCGCGCGACGCGATCGCGGCCGGCATCGGTCTGGTGCCGGAGGAGCGCAAGCGCGAAGGCATCGTGCCGTTGCGGTCGATCTCCAGCAACATGGCGCTGGCCTCGATGGGCGTGTTCGCGCCGCGCGGCGTCATCGATCACAAAAGGCTGAAACGGGTCGCGGCCGAGAAGATGAAGCGGGTCAATCTCAGGCCGTTCCTGCTCGACCGGCCGATCCGCCTGTTCAGCGGCGGCAACCAGCAGAAAGCGATCATGGGCCGCTGGCTGGCGGCGGGAACGCGGATCCTTCTGTTCGACGAACCGACGCGCGGCATCGATGTCGGCGCCAAGGCGGAGATCTACCACCTGATCGAGGAACTCGCCGCCGAAGGCCATTCGGTAATCGTCGTGTCGTCCGAACTCCCCGAGGTGATCCGGCTCGCCGACCGCGTGCTGGTCATGCGCGACGGCACGGTCGCCGCCGAACTGGGCCGCGCAAGTCTCAGCGAACAGGCGATCGCCGCGTACGCCATACCCCAAACGGAGATTGAGGCCGGCAAGGCGCAAGGCCATCGGGCCGGTGCATAACGGACAGGACCAGCCGATGACCGATATAACCCAACACACAGCAGCGCGCCCAAGGGCAGATTTCCTGCACCGGTTTTCCGTGCGCGACGCCGGCACGCTGATCGGCCTGGTGGTGATCCTCGCCGTCTTCGGGGTGCTGGTCCCCGGCTTCTTTGCCGAGCGTAACCTGATCAACATCCTGCAGCAATCGAGCATCAATGCGTGCCTGGCGTTGGGCATGACGCTGGTCATCATCTCGGGCGGCATCGACCTGTCCGTCGGGCCGACGGCAGCCCTTTCGGCGGTCATCTCGGCCTCGATGCTGGTTGCCGGAGTGCCGTTTCCGCTGGCCATCGCCGCTGGCTTCGCCATCGGCCTCGCCTGCGGACTGCTCAACGGCGTGCTGGTTGCCTATGTCGGGCTGCAGCCCTTCATCGTCACGCTGGGAACGCTCAGCACCTACCGGGCGCTGGCGCTGATCTATACCGGCGGCAATCCGGTGCTCGGCCTGCCTGCCGGCTTCCGTGCCATCTTCAACGGCTCGCTGTTCGGATTGCCCTTGGCGGTCATCATCGTGGCCGTGGTCGCGCTGATTGCCTGGATCATCCTCAAGAAGACGCCGTTTGGCGAATATCTGCTCGCCGTCGGGGGCAATGAGGAGGCGGCCTACATAGCCGGCGTGCCGATCGCTCGCACCAAGATCGCCGCCTATATGATCTCGGGCCTGCTGGCAGCGCTTGCAGCGCAGATCCTGATCGGCCGGCTGGGTGCCGCCGAGCCCATTCTCGGCAATCTCTGGGAACTCGACGCCATAGCGGCGGCGGCGATCGGCGGTGCCTCGCTGATGGGCGGCAAGGGCAGCGTCGTCGGCACCATCCTGGGCGCCGTCATTCTTGGCAGCATGCGCAACGGCCTGACGCTGATGAACGTGCAGTCCTTCTATCAGCTCCTGGCAACTGGCCTTATAATCCTCGCCGCGATGCTTATCGATCGCGTGACGAGGGGACGTGGATGACCTTGACCGGGCTGGACCTGAAAGCAGTAGGACCGCGCATTCGCATGATGATGCCGCATCTGACGCCGCTCGAGGCGAAGGTGGTTGAAACCGTCTTCGGACGGCGCGGCTTCGACGAGACCATACCGCTCAAGCAGATCGCCGAGGAGGCCGGTGTGTCGGAGGCGATGGTGGTCAAGATCGCCAAGAAGCTGGGTTTTTCCGGCTATCGCGACTTTCGCACGGCGGTCTATGAATACAGTCGCCTGCCGACCGCCGAGATGCATCAGGAGCTGTCGGTGGACGACAGTTCGGCCGAGATCGTGCAGAAGGTGTTCCGCACCTCTATCCAGGCGCTGGAGGAGACGCTCGCCATCCTCGACATGGACGATTTCGACCGTGCCGCCGATCTGCTTTACCGCGCCAGGAACCGCGATTTCTACGGCGTCGGCGGTTCGGCGCAGATCGCACGCGACGTCTCGCACAAATTCCTGCGCATCGGCATCCGCACCTCTGTCTATGACGATTCGCACATGATGCTGATGTCGGCCTCGCTGCTCGGCGCCGACGACATCGCCGTCGGCTTCTCGCATTCCGGCAACACGAGCGCTGTTATCGACGCCATCCAACTTGCGCGCAAAAGCGGCGCGCGCACGCTGGCCATCACCAACTATGACAACTCGCCATTGGCAGCCATCGCCGACATCGTGCTTTGCTCGACCGCCCAAGGCTCGCCGTTGATGGGTGAGAACGCAGCGGCGCGCATTGCCCAGCTCAACATTCTCGACGCGCTGTTCGTCGCGGTCGCGCAACGCGACTACCAGGCGGCGGAGCGCAATCTCGGCCGTACCATGTCTGCGGTGACGTCGAAACGGAAAGACAAGAACTCATGAAAGGCAAGCGGCTCATGAAGGTCTGGGGCACATGACGGCTCCTCCGCCGCTGGTGACCGTATTCGGCAGCCTGCATTACGATATCCTGGTCGAAGCCCCCGATCGCCCACGCAAGGGCGAAACGGTCACCGGCCATGCCTGGCATCCGAAATGCGGCGGCAAGGGCGGCAACCAGGCGGTGTCGGCAGCGCGGGCCGGCGTGCGTGCGGCGATGATCGGAGCTGTCGGCGACGATGATTTCGGCTGCGCGCTTCTCGACAATCTCGATCGCAACGGCGTCGACCAGCGCTTCGTGGGAGTGGCTTCGGGCGCCGGCTCGGGCATGAGCGTAGCGATTTTCGACGACAGCGGCGACTATGGCGCGGTGATCGTCTCGGGCAGCAATCTCACTCTCGGCGAAAAGGACATTACTGAGGCGGCCGAGCTGATTGCGCAAACGGCGGTTCTGCTGCTGCAGAACGAGGTACCGGAAGCCGCCAACATTGCCGCGGCGCGAGCGGTGAAGGCGCATGGCGGCCGCGTCGTTCTCAATGCGGCGCCGGCGCGAAAGCTGACAGCCGAACTGATCGCGCTGACCGACATCGTCATCGTCAACGCCATCGAGGCGGAATTCCTGGCCGGCGTTCCGGTCGTCGACACGCTCGAGGGTGCTGCGAAGGCGGCCGGCATGCTCGTCGGTTCCTATCCGGCTGCAATCGTTACGGCCGGCGGCGAGGGCATTGCCTATTGCGACCGCGACGGCCAGGCATTCGCCTTGCCGGCGATGCCGGTGGAGGTGGTCAGCACCCACGGTGCCGGTGATGAATTCGTCGGCGCCTTTGCGGCGGGGCTTGCGCGTGGAGAGCCCGTCGAGGCGGCACTTGCCGCCGCCAATGCCGCCGCTGCCTCGCTGGTCGCAACGCCGGAGCGCGAGCGCGGGGGTCTTGATCAATCTGAGCCTGCTCAGTGAGCGCCGCGATTCAATCGCTGTCGCGCGCGATCAGTTCCAGCGGCCAGACTTCACGGATGATGCGTGCGCCTTCGGCGCCGGCGTAAGCCGGGATCGATGCCAGCAGCATTTCGGCCAACCGCTCGCCCATCGGCTCGAGCGCCGGGCGGAAGCCGGTCAGCGCCGGCGAAAAATAGCGGCAGAGCGGGGTGTCGACGATGACGATCACCGCAACGTCGTGGCCGGGCCTGATGCCCGCCTCGGCCAGAGCCTTGCAGCCGCCAAGCGCCATCGCATCATTGTTGAAGATGATGGCCGTCGGCGGGTCCTTGGAGCGCATGACCTTCGGCGTCACCGCGTAGCCGCCGGCCTCGTTGATGAAGCCGTCGGCGATCAACTCGGGGTCGAATTCGATGCCGTGCCGCCGCAACGCCTTGCGATAGCCGGCGAGGAACAGATAGCCGAAATTGAGGTCGAGCGACGGGCGGATGGCGGCGATGCGGCGGTGACCGCGCGCGACGAGACGATCGACCGCGTCAGCCCCGGCTTTTTCGAAATCGAGGTCGAGCGAGGGATAGGAATCGCCGCCGGAGCGGCTGCGGCCGAGCGTCGCGAACGGGAAACCGGCCTGGGTCAGATAGTCGATGCGCTCGTCCTCGCGCCGCGTCCAGGCCAGCACCACGGCATCGGCCCGCCGCGTCTCGACGACACGGCGCAGGCGCTCCTGCTGGTAGTCGCCCGGCGCGCCCATCACCACGATCAGGTCGAGGCCGCTTTCGGCGAGCTTGGCCTGCAACCCGGTCAGGAACGGAATGAAGAACGGCTCGCCATATTCCTGGTCGCCCGGATGAGGCTGCAGCATGAAGGCGATCGAATGGGTGGCGCCGCGCCGCAGGCTGCGGCCGGACTGGTTCGGCGAATAATTCAGCTTCTTGGCCGCATCGAGCACGCGCTGGCGTGTGTCGGCATTGACATCGGCGCGGCCGTTGAGCGCGCGCGACACCGTGCCGATCGAAATATTCAGGTGACGCGCAAGGTCGTGAATGCTGGACGCCAAAGGACAGTTCTCCCCCTTGCTTGGCTAGCACCGGCTGCTCTCCGGGCCAAGCCGACGCCACGATTTTTCACAGCCGGCCAATTGACATTCTACGCCATCGGGTGTGTTCTCGTAAACGTTTACGGAAGAACGTTTGCGGCTCTGCCGTGAACGCCGTGACGATCGGTCTGGAGGGGCCGAGAGGGAGGAGTGCTGGATGATCAATGTCGTCCTGGTCGGCTGCGGCGCGATGAGCAAGGCCTGGCTCGATGCGGCCAAGCAGATCGACGGGCTCGCCATTGTCGGCCTGGTTGATCTCGACGCCGAAAGGGCGCGGGCAAGGGCGCGCGAATACGAGCTTTCCGGCGCCGTCATCGGAACTGAGCTCGACGCCGTGCTCGACCAGACCAGGCCCGACGCGGTATTCGACGTCGTGGTTCCCGCCGCCCGCCGCGAGGTCGCGCTTTCCGCCTTTGCCCACCATTGCCATCTCTTGACCGAAAAGCCGCTGGCCGACAGCCCGGACAATGCGCGTGCCATTGTCGAGGCGGCCCGCAGCGCCGGCCGCATCCATGCCGTCGTGCAGAACCGCCGCTATGTCGCCAATGTCAGGCGCATCCGGCGCTTTCTCGATTCCGGCGCCATTGGTGCGCCAACCAGCATCCACGCCGATTTCTTCGTTGCGCCGCATTTCGGCGGTTTTCGCGAAGAGATGCGCCATGTGCTGCTGCTCGATATGGCGATCCACACATTCGATGCAGCCCGCTACATGGTGGCCGGCGAACCGGCCGGCGTCTATTGCCAGGAGTGGGAGCCGGCCAACTCCTGGTATCGGCAAGGGTCGTCGGCAGCCGCAAGCTTCAACCTCGGCGGCGGCAAGCTGTTCACCTATGCCGGCAGTTGGTGCGCGGCCGGCTTCCGTACAAGCTGGGACAGTACATGGCGGATCGTCGCCGAGCGCGGCAGCATTGTCTGGGACGGCGCGGACGGATTGAAGGCGGAAGTCGTGCGGCCGGTCCGTGAAGGCCTGTTCGACCGCACCGAACCGATAGCCGTGCCGCCGCTCGACCCGGCAGATCGTGTCGGCGGCCATCTCGGCATCATCCAGGATTTCGTCCGCGCCGTCGAAACCGGCACCGAGCCGGAGACGCGCGGCGCCGACAACATCAAGAGCCTGGCCATGGTTTTCGCTGCGATCGAGAGCGCCGAAACCGGGCGCCGGGTCGCTATCGCTCAACAGGAGGGGTCATGATGCCAAACCCGCTGCTCGACATCAGGATCGGCACCATGGTGCGTGCGAACCTCGACGACCCGGCCGCCTATGTCAGGCAGATCCTGCCGCTCGGCTTCGAGAGCATCCAGCCGTTCTTCTGGCAGACGCTGGGCGGCAAGGACATTCCGCGGCTGGCGGGCGAGATCCGCGAGGCGATCGGCGATGCCGATGTCATCGTCTCGTCGATCGGCGTGTTCGGCAATCCGCTGGAGAGCGGCGAGATCGATCGCGGCGTGCTCGAGGCGTGGGAAACGATCATCGACAACGCGCATCGGTTCGGCACCAACATGGTCAGCGGCTTCACCGGCCGCATCCGCGGCAAGCCGCTGCCCGACAGCCTGCCGCGCTTCCGCGAGGTCTGGGGGCCGCTCGCCAAGCGGGCCGCCGACAAGGGCGTGCGCATCGCCTTCGAGAACTGCGCCATGGACGGCAACTGGGCCAGCGGCGACTGGAACATCGCCCACAATCCGGACGCCTGGGAGCTGATATTCAACGAATTGCCAAACGACAATCTCGGCCTGGAGTGGGAGCCCTGCCACCAGCTGGTCTATCTGATCGATCCGATCCCGCAGATCCGCAAATGGGCGCAGCGTATCTTCCACGTCCACGGCAAGGACGCGACGGTGCGCTGGGACGTGATCCGCGAACATGGCGTGTTCGGCCGCCTGCCGTTCGTGCAGATGCGCACCCCTGGCTTCGGCGACAGCGACTGGACGCGGGTGATCAGCGAGCTGCGGCTGGCCGGCTACAAGGGCGCCATCGACATCGAGGGCTGGCACGACCCGGTCTATCGCGGCGATCTCGAGATCACCGGCCAGGCGCGGGCACTGGATTATCTCCAACAATGCCGGGGAGGCGCGAGCTACCTGCCGAACCCGGTGTGAGGCTAATGCATGTCGCGCAAAAGTGCCCAGCGGTTTTGCGATAACGACATGCATAAAAACAGGACAAGCCGGCGGGAGGTGCCGGCCAGCGAAAGATTGCGGCGCAATGCCGAAGCGATCGTCAAAACCCCTCGGCTAGCGAGGGAACAAAGGGAGGATAAGTGCATGAGCATTACGATGAGAAGGACAGTTCTGCGCTCGACCGTCGCGGCGGCCGCGATGGCGCTCGCCGCCGCACTCTCGACCTTGCCGGCGCAGGCGCTCGATGCCCAGTGGTGTAAGGATGTCCATATCCGTTTCTTCGTCGGCGGCGCCGAGGGCGATGCCTTCGGCACGATCGTCTATAATGGCGCGAAGCAGGCGGCGGCCGATCTCGGGCCGAAGGTCGACTACATCTTTTCCCAGTGGGATGTCGAGAAGATGGTGCAGCAATTGCGCGAGGCTGTCGCGGTCAAGCCCCAAGGCATCGCCATGATGGGCCACCCGGGCGACGCCGCGATCATGCCGCTGGCCGAACAGGCGCACAAGGACGGCATCAAGATGATGTACCAGAACGTGCCGGTGCCGACGGTCACGGCGGCGTTCGGCGGCGGCTATGTCGGTGCCCAGCAGGAGCAGCAGGGCCGCGCGCTTGGTGCCGAGGCGGTCAAGCTGGCCGGGCTCAAGGCCGGCGACAAGGCAATCATGATCGGCCCGTTCGAGAACGAGAGCCGCGGCGCGCGCGAACGCGGCACTGTCGCTGCCCTCAAGGAAGCGGGCGTCGAGGTCATACAGCTCTCCTCGCCGCCAAGCGGCGAATGGGCTTCCGACCCCAATCTGGCCCTTCCGGTGATCACCGCGGCACTGCTCAACAATCCCGACGTCAAGGCGGTTGGCTATCCCGGCGGACAGATGCTGGGCAACGTCCCGACTTACATGCAGGCGGCGGGCAGGAAGCCGGGCGATATCTTCAACTTCGGCTTCGACACCAGCCCGCAGATCGTCGAGGGCTTCAAGGGCGGCTGGGTGCAGCTGACGGCCGACCAGCAGCCGTTCCTGCAGGGCTATCTGCCGATCCTCAGCCTCTGCCAGCAGGTTGTGCTGGGTCTCGCACCGATGAATGTCGATACCGGCGCCGGCTTCGTCACGCCGCAGAATTACGAGATCGTCGCCGAGCTCGCCAAGCAGGCGCTGCGCTGACCTCCCAAGCCGTCGGCCGGGATCGAGCCCGGCCGGCGGGACCGCCGGCGAAAAGGCCGGCACGCGACAATCAAGCGAGGATCGCCATGGCCGAACGCATCATCGAACTGCGCGACATCACCAAGTCCTACGGCCAGGTCTATGCGCTGGGCGGGGTCAATCTCAGCGTCGATCGCGGCGAGGTGGTCGGTCTGATCGGCGACAATGGCGCCGGCAAGTCGACGCTGATCAAGATCCTGTCCGGCGTGGTCAAACCGACCAGCGGCGAGATTCTCGTCCGCGGCAAGCCGGTGACCGGATGGAGCCCTGCGCGCTCGCGCGACGCCGGTATCGAAACGGTGTTCCAGGACCGGGCGCTCGCCGTGCAGCAGACGATCGTACGCAATATCTTCATGGGCCGCGAACTCACCGGCTGGCTTGGCTGGCTGAAGGTCAACAAGGAGATCGCGGAGGCGAGCCGGCTGATGCGCGAGATCGGCTTCACCTCGAAAGTGTTCACGCCACAGTCGATCGTCGGCCAGCTCTCGGGCGGCGAACGGCAGGGCGTGGCGATCGCGCGGGCCATCTATAAGAAGGCGGAGCTGATAGTCCTCGACGAACCGACGACCGCGCTATCGCTGACCGAGACCGCCAAGGTCTTCCACTTCGTGCGCCAGGTGCGGGCGAGCGGTCGCTCGATCCTGTTCATCGGCCACAACATCCACCACGTCTTCGATATCGCCGATCGCTTCGTGGTGCTGGACCGCGGCAAGGTCGCGCTCACCGCCGACCGCAGCGAGGTCAAATCGGCCGAGGATCTGATCAATTTCATGGAAGACGTCGCCCACCCCAGCGGATTGCCGGGGTTGCACGACGCGGGCGATGCAGGGAGGGCGGCACGATGAGCAAGACCATGGAACCCGATCTGCAGAGCCCCCTCGGCGGCACGCATAATGAGGCCGCCGGGAAAGAGTGGAGACACCCGTCCGACAATTGGCTGCGCGGGTTCATCCTCGACAACCGCGCCGCGCTCGGCACGCTTGCCGTGTTCATCGTCATGATGGCGGTGTTCATGATCGCCAACCCGATCGTGTTCACCACCTGGAATCTCTACAGTTCCGTGCTGACCACGCTGCCGGTGGCGTTGTTCGTGGTGGTGCCGCTGGTCTTCGTCGTCACTTGCGGCGAGATCGACCTGTCGTTTCCGGCGACAATGGGCTTTGCCTCATGGGTCTTCGCGCTGGTCGTGCAGGCCGGCTACGACCCGTTCCTCGGCATCGCCGCCGCAATCGTCACCGGCATGCTGCTCGGCTTCCTGGTCGGCTCGCTGGTCGTCTATGGCGGGCTGTCGTCGCTGATCGCCACGCTCGGCATGAATTTCCTGCTGCGCGGCCTGATCCAGATCATCAACGAGGGCAGGTCGACGGCACTGACCGGTCTTGCCGACAGCTGGGCCTACAAGATCTTCTCCAGCCAGCTTTATGGCATTCCGGTGCAGATCTTCTGGGCCATCGGCTTCGTCGTGCTGTCGGCGCTGCTTTACAACCGCCATCGCTTCGGCGCGCAGGTCAAGGTGGTCGGCGACAATCCCGACAGCGCCCAGCAGATGGGTATCGACGTCAAGCGCGTGCGGGTGAAAGTGTTCGTCTTCGTCGGTATCGGCGCGGCGATCGCCGGCACGTTCTCGGTGATGATCAACTTCACCTGGTGGCCGACGGCGGGCGACGGATACCTGCTGCCGGTGCTGGCATCGGTGTTCGTCGGCGGCACCCCGACCTGGGGCGGCATCGGTACCGTCGTCGGAGGCGCCATCGGCGCGGTCACGGTCTCGTTCATCCAGACCGGCGTCGTCGCGGCAGGCCTGAGCGGCTTCTACGTCCAGTTCTTCAACGGCCTGATCATCATCCTGTCGCTGCTCGGCCACAAGTGGAACCAGGCGCGGTATCGCTAGCGCCCGGCGGCCTCACACCCCGGTGACAAACCCGTCCAGCACGCGTTTCTGGCCGGCTTTGTCGAAGTCGATGGTCAGCTTGTTGCCTTCGATGGCCGAGATGTTGCCGTTGCCGAATTTCTGGTGGAAGACGCGGTCGCCGACGCTGAAGGGGGACGGCGTGTCGGCGACGGATTTGGCGACCAGCTCGCCGTCGATAGTGCGCCCTTTGACCGAGGTGCGACCGGCGCCGTAGCCGGAGTCGGTTTCGCCATAGCCGATGCGCTCGACCTGGTGGCCGGAGCGCGTGCCCCAATTGCGGTCGGTCGCCTCGGTGCGGTTGGCCTGAGCACGCTGCCAGCCCGGTGTCGCATAGGTGCTGGAGAAAGCGCCGGATTTTTCGGCGCCGTTATTGCCGCCGATGTTGTCGAAGCGCGACGCTCCATAAGGGTTCTGCCTGCCTGCACCTTGGCCTCCACGACCGGAGGCGAACGAGCCGCCGCCATAGGCATTGCCGTAGCCGCCGTAGGAGTTGCCGCTCTCGGAAACTTCGACATGGGCTTCCGGCAGCTCGTCAAGGAAGCGCGACGGGATGGTCGATTGCCAGAGGCCGTGGATGCGGCGGTTGGAGACGAACCAGATGTGCAGGTTCTTCTTGGCGCGGGTCAGGCCGACATAGGCGAGGCGGCGTTCCTCCTCCAGCCCTGAGCGGCCGCCCTCGTCGAGCGAGCGTTGGTGCGGGAACAGGCCTTCTTCCCAGCCGGGCAGGAACACGGTTTCGAATTCGAGGCCCTTGGCCGAATGCAGCGTCATGATGTTGACGGCGTCGAGCTCGGCGTTCTGCTCGGCGTCCATCACCAGCGCGACATGTTCGAGGAAAGAGCGCAGCGATTCATACTCCTCCATGGAGCGGATCAGTTCTTTTAAGTTCTCGAGCCGACCGGGCGCTTCGACCGAGCGGTCGTTCTTCCACATGTCGGTGTAGCCGCTCTCCTCCAGAATGGTCTCGGCGAGCTCGGTGTGCGGCGTGGTTTCGAGAGCCTTTTGCCAGCGTTCGAAATTGGCCGATACCTCGCGCAGTGCCGCGCGCGGCTTGGGCTTCAGCTCGTCGCTCTCGGCAAGTTTTGCCGCCGCCTCCAGCATCGGGATGCGCAGCGCCCGTGCGGTGTCGTGGATCTGGCGGATGGTGGCCTCGCCCAAGCCGCGCTTCGGCACGTTGACGATGCGCTCGAAGGCGAGGTCGTCGGCGCCTTGCGCGACGACGCGAAAGAAAGCCAGCGCATCGCGAATCTCGAGCCGCTCGTAGAAGCGCGGGCCGCCGATGACGCGGTAATTGAGGCCGAGCGTGACGAAGCGATCCTCGAATTCGCGCATCTGGAAGGAGGCGCGGACGAGAATCGCCATGTCGTTGAGATTGTGCTTCTGGCGCTGGTAGGCCTCGATGGTCTCGCCGACGGCGCGGGCCTCCTCTTCGGAATCCCAGGCGGCATGGACATGCACCTTCTCGTCGTCCTCGGCGATCTTTTCGGTGAACAGCGTCTTGCCGAAGCGGCCCTCATTGTGGGCGATGAGGTGGGAGGCGGTGCCGAGGATGTGCGCGGTCGAGCGATAGTTGCGCTCCAGCCGGATGATGGTGGCGCCGGGAAAATCCTTGTCGAAGCGCAGGATGTTGTCGACCTCGGCGCCGCGCCAGCCATAGATCGACTGGTCGTCGTCGCCGACGCAGCAGATATTTACGGTGGACAGGCGCGGGCTTCCCTCCCCCTTGAGGGGAGGGTGGCCGGGCAAAGCCCGGTCGGGTGGGGTCCGTGCGGCAGTGCTCGACCTACCGGCGGCAGTGCTCGACGCTCTAGCGGTGCCTTCTGCGGCAACCCCCTCCGCCCGCTTCGCGGGCACCTCCCCCTCAAGGGGGGAGGATTGCGGCCGCTGCGCCAAGAGCCGCAGCCACATGTACTGGGCGGTGTTGGTGTCCTGATATTCGTCGACGAGGATGTAGCGGAAGCGCTTGTGGTATTCCTTCAGCACGTCCGGATTGGCGCGGAAGATGCGGATCGGATGGCACAGGAGATCGCCGAAGTCGCAAGCGTTCAGCGTTTTCAGCCGCTCCTGATAGGCCTTGTAGAGCTCGCGGCCCTTGCCGTTGGCGAAGGCACGGGCATCGCCCTCGGGGATGTCGGCGGGACCGAGGCCCTTGTTCTTCCAGCCGTCGATCATCTGGGCGAACTGCTTGGCCGGCCAGCGCTTGTCGTCCAGCCCTTCGGCCTGGATAAGCTGCTTGATCAGGCGCACCACGTCGTCCGTGTCGAGAATGGTGAAGTCGGATTTGAGCCCGGCCAGCTCGGCATGTCTGCGCAGCAGCTTCACTCCAATCGAGTGGAAGGTGCCGAGCCACGGCATGCCCTCGACATTGCCTTCGCCGATCAACAGGCCGATGCGCTGCTTCATCTCGCGCGCCGCCTTGTTGGTGAAGGTGACGGCGAGGATCTGCGACGGGAAAGCCTTGCCGGTGGCAAGGATGTGGGCGATGCGGGTGGTCAGGACGCGCGTCTTGCCGGTGCCGGCGCCGGCCAACACCAGAACCGGGCCTTCAGTGGTCTCAACCGCCAGCCGCTGCTCGGGGTTCAACCCCTTGAGATAGTCGGGCGCATTGTTCTGGTTGCTGCGGGCAGCCATGGCGCGCGCGGCAATGCCCGACGGGGCCACGGGCCGCGCGTTCGGTTCGTCAAAAAAAGGCATGTCTTCCGAAAAGCCGGACATCTCTCCCCGAATGTAGTGATTCGGCAGCGAAAGGCCAGAAGTGTCTCCGTTTTGTTCTCTGTCCAGTCGGTGGACTCACAATCTGGATGGGTCCGCTAACCAAAACGCCGGGCTTGCGATGGGTCGGCACCGTAAAACGCCGAGCTTGCTTGACAGGGGAAGCGGGCCGGAGAAAGTTGCGTGGGGGCAGGAGCGCAATGCCGGGTTGCCCATGGACGCGTCGCGGAGCGCACCAGTCGAAGGAGCACCGTCTTGGCTGTGGTCATTACCTCCCTGATCCTTTTCCTCATCGGCCTGGCGGTTGGCGGCGGCGGCATCTGGCTCGTGACGCTGGGCGGCAGCTGGTACTACGTCATCGTCGGTCTAGCTTTCCTTGTCGCGGCCTGGCTGCTCTACAGGCGCAGATCCACGGCGCTGTGGCTCTACGCGGCGATCGTGCTCGGCACGCTCGCCTGGGCGGTCTGGGAGATTGGCTTCGACTGGTGGGAGCTCGGCCCGCGCGGCGGCATCATCGTGCTTGTCGCGCTATGGCTGTTGACGCCATGGGCGCGGCGCGGGCTTACCGGTCCCGACGGACGCGCGCCGCTGATCCTCGCCGTGCTGGCCTCGCTTGCGGTCGCCGGCTATTCGATGACGACCGATCCAAAGGATATTGCGGGTGAACTCAACACCGACAAGGTGACGCCGACGGCCGATCTCGGCGGCAACGTGCCGGCTGGCGAATGGCACTATTACGGTCGCACGCAATATGGCCAGCGCTATTCGCCGCTCGACCAGATCACCGCCGAAAACGTCGCCAATCTGCAGCCGGCCTGGACCTATCGCACCGGCGACGTGAAAGGGCCCGACGACATCGGCGAGACGACCTATCAGGTGACGCCGCTAAAAATCGCCGACACGCTCTACATCTGCACGCCGCATAATTTCGCCATCGCCATCGATGCCGCGAGCGGTAAGGAGAAATGGCGCTTCGATCCGCAGGTCAAGCTCAACAAGGACCGCCAGCACCAGACCTGCCGCGGCGTGTCCTATTATGCCGATGCCAGGGTCGCCGCTGGCCAGCCCTGCGCCACACGCATCTACCTGCCGACATCCGACGCCCGGCTGATCGCGCTCGATGCGGCGAATGGCCAGGTCTGCCCGACTTTCGCCGAAGGCGGCACGCTGAACCTGGTCGCCAACATGCCATATCCGAAGCCGGGCTATTATTATTCGACCTCGGCGCCGCTGATCGT
Source organism: Mesorhizobium sp. M0664 (assembly GCF_040320565.1). Lineage (NCBI taxonomy): Bacteria > Pseudomonadati > Pseudomonadota > Alphaproteobacteria > Hyphomicrobiales > Phyllobacteriaceae > Mesorhizobium > Mesorhizobium sp. M0664. The sequence goes on along the minus strand of NZ_JAMYPW010000003.1, from coordinate 309,402 downwards.
CGCCAACAAGATCATCGTCGGCGGCGCGGTCAACGACAATTATTCGACGCAGGAGCCGTCCGGGGTCATTCGTGCCTACGATGCCGACACCGGCGCGCTGTTGTGGAACTGGGATTCCGGCAATCCGGACCAGACGACGCCGCTGCCGCCGGGCCAGACCTACACCAACAACTCGCCCAACATGTGGTCGACGGCAAGCGCCGACGAGAAGCTCGGCCTGCTTTATGTGCCGCTCGGCAACAAGACGCCGGACCAGCTCGGCGCCGGGCGCAGCGCCAATGACGAGAAATTCTCCTCGTCGATCACCGCGCTCGATCTCAACAGCGGACAATTGCGCTGGGTGCGGCAGACCGTGCACCACGATCTCTGGGACATGGACGTGCCGGCGCAGCCGACGCTGGTCGACATCACCACGGAAAGTGGCGTGGTGCCGGCGCTGGTCGGGCCGACCAAGCAGGGCGACCTCTATGTGCTCGACCGGCGCAGCGGCGAGCCGATCGTTCCGGTCAAGGAAGTGCCGGCACCGGGCGGCGCGATCGAGGGCGACCATACCTCGCCGACGCAGCCGGTCTCGGACCTGAGCTTCAGTCCGAAACCGCTGACCGGTGCCGACATGTGGGGCATCACCATGTTCGACCAGCTGGCCTGCCGGATCGAGCTCCGGAAGCTGCGCTATGAGGGCCGCTACACGCCGCCGTCGCTGCAAGGCTCGCTGATCTATCCCGGCAATTTCGGCACCTTCAATTGGGGCGGCGTGGCAGTCGATCCGGTCCGGCAGGTGATGTTCGGCATGCCGACATACCTGGCGTTCATCTCCAAGCTGGTGCCGCGCGCCGACGTGCCGCCGCCCGGTGACACCAAGGGCAGCGAACAAGGCCTGAACCGCAATGACGGTGCGCCTTACGCAGTGATATTGAAGCCGTTCCTGTCGCCGCTCGGCATTCCCTGCCAGGCGCCGCCCTGGGGCTATGTGGCGGGTGCCGACCTTCGGACCGGCAAGATCGTCTACAAGCATCGCAACGGCACCGTCTACGACATGACGCCGCTGCCGCTGCCGTTCAAGGTCGGCGTGCCCGGCATTGGCGGGCCGATGATCACTGCCGGCGGCGTCGCCTTCCTCGGTGCGGCGGTCGATGACTATGTGCGCGCTTATGACCTGACGACCGGCAAACAGCTCTGGCAGGCGCGGCTGCCGGCCGGCGGGCAGTCGACACCGATGACCTACACGGTAGCCGACGGACGCCAGTTGGTCGTCATCGTTGCCGGCGGCCACGGCTCGGTCGGTACCAAGCCGGGCGACTATGTGATGGCCTACACGCTGCCGAAATAGAGAAGTTCCTTCAGAGCCCGGGATGCCCTTTCAGGTCGGGTACCGATGCAAGTACCTCACTGGTCAGATGCGGGCCGGCGGCTGTCTCGGCCTGCTGGACCAGCATTGTGCCGGCCTGGCTGATCTGTGCGAGCGTGAGGCCTGATGCCTTGAGTATGGCGACGCCGTTGATCAGCGCGCCGGTCTTTTCGCCGAGAGCGCCACCGAGCGCGCCCTCCAGCGAGGACAGGAGGCCACCACCGGAAGCTGCGCCGGGAGCCATGACATCATATTGCTTGGCCAGGGCGTCGGCTCCCGGGATTTTGGCGAAGAAGCTGGACAGGGTCGTGCCTTCCGCCTCGTGTTCGAGCACCGAGAAAATCGTGCCGGCGATCTTTTCCGTCAAAGCCTGGTTGAGACCAGATTTCTGGGAGACGGTGTTGATGATGTCCTGAACGTCCATGACCTTTCCTCAGGCTTTGGTGTTTGCGGGCGGGTGCCGGTTGGCGCGGATTTTGATCAACGATCGTTTGAATGCGGTGAAGGCAGTGAACCGCAGCGCCAGCAAAGCCATAGCGGCGAGGGCGAACCCACTTGCCAGAAGCGGGGAGGGAAAGGTCATGGCATATTCCTTCGTCGTCAATCAGGCATTCTTTTTCCCGCCAAATGGCCATTCTCGTTCGCCAAATGGCCCGAGTGAGGCATAGCCCGGTAACTTCTTTTTACATCGTGGTGCGTGCATTTAGCATTGCCACAAAGGACCAAAATTTAACGACAGTGCGGCGCGCGGCATCACGGCGTCGTGCAGGGACTTATGGCAGCCTCACTCAGCCGTGACTGGACCAGGCAAGCTTCGGCTCTATGTTGCCGCGGGGGGCGCCGACGAGGAGCGCGCCATGACAACACCTGCCGGACCCATTGCCGCCGAGCCTGTCATTACCCAGGCGATGATCGACGCCTATGACGAATACACGCATCTGACGCTCGACCGGCGGCGCTTCATGGAGCAATTGACCAGGCTTGCCGGATCGGGTGCGGCAGCTGCCGCGATCGCGCCGCTGCTGGCGGCGAACTCGGCCCAGGCGGCAATCGTGGCGGAAGACGATCCGCGTGTGAAAGGCGAGGACATCAGCTATCCCGGCAGCGCCGGCGAGATGAAGGGCTATCTGGTCAGGCCGGCGGAGCAGACCGGCAAGCTTGGCACGGTCATCGTGGTGCACGAGAACAGGGGTCTCAACCCGCATATTCGCGATGTGGCGCGGCGCGTGGCGCTGGAAGGGTTCGTGGCGCTTGCGCCGGACTTCATGACATCGCTCGGCGGCACGCCGGACGATGAAAACAGGGCACGTGACCTGTTTTCCCAGCTCGATCCAGCACAGGTCGCCGCCAATGCCGTGGCAACCGTCGCCTACCTCAAAGGCTACGAGGACGGCAACGGCAAGGTCGGCGCCGTCGGCTTCTGCTGGGGCGGCGGCACGGTGAACATGCTGGCCGTCAACGCGCCGGACCTCGCCGCCGCCGTCGCCTATTACGGCATGCAGCCAAAGGCCGAGGACGTGCCGAAGATCAAGGCCGCGCTCATGCTGCATTATGCCGGGCTCGACACCCGCACCAATGCCGGTATCGATGCCTTCAAGAAGGCACTCGACGCGGCTCATGTCGAATACTCGGTCTATGTCTATGAAGGCGCCAACCATGCCTTCAATAACGACACGTCGGCGGCCCGCTATGACAAGAAGGCGGCCGACCTCGCCTGGGGCCGGACGATCGCTTTCCTCAAGGAGAAGCTGGCCTGATCAGTCCGGCGCCGGCTTATGGAACGCCACGCCGGCCACCACCAGGGCGATGCCAAGGCAGTCGGTGAGGCTCGGCACCTGCCGCAGCACGATGACGCCGATCAACGTTGCGGTGACCGGCAGCAATGACAGCATCAGCGCGAAGCTGGAGCGCGGCAGCCGCGACATGGCAAGCTGGTCGCAAATATAGGGAATGACCGACGAGCAGATGCCGACGCCGACCGCCGCAAGCAGCAGCGGCGGCGCCGAGAAAGCCGGCAGAGCATCGGCGAAACCGATCGGCAGAACGACGAGAAGGGCGACCGCCATGGCGGCACCCAGCCCGGCGATGCCGTCACCAGCGCCGGCGCGCGCGACGCGGTGGCCAAGAACGATGTAGCCAACGAACAGCGTGCCGTTGAGGAAGGCCCAGAACAGGCCGACGGGATCGCTCGACCATTTGACGTCGATTAGCAGCAGGGTGCCGGCGACAGCGATTGCGAGGGCGGCGAGATTGCGCGGGCTTCTGAGGCCAACAAGCGCGACGCCGATCGTGCCGACGAATTCGATCGCTGCCACCAGGGAGATCGGCAGCCGATCGAGCGCCAGGTAGAAAGAACAGTTCATCACGCCAAGGCAGGCGCCGAAGGCCAGAAGCAGCAACTGCGTCGAGCGATCGGCGCGGGCGAAGACCGCCCATGGCCGGGTCAATGGGGCAAAGACGAGTGCCGCGGTGGCGATGCGCAGCCAAGCCATGCCGAGCACGCCGACATGCGGGAAAAGCAGCACCGCGAAGGCCGGTCCGAGATAGTGGAACACGGCGCTGACGCCGAACCAGAGATGCGGCGGGACCGCGTTTGCCAGGGTAAAGGCGGGGCCGGCGAGTGCCGGACTTGCTGCGGGGGCTTGCGTCCGATCTTGCATGGGATCAGTATCGCAGGCGATTGTTGCCATTGATATGGATAATTGCCGGGCATTTCGGCCATTTCCTTTCCGAAAGCAAGGAGTATTCCGCTGAAACGCTTTCGAAATGAAAATAGCGATCTGGATCCGGCGGACCTGAAAATTCTGCGCCTGCTGGAAAAGGACGCGCGCACCAGCACCGCCGAATTGGCGCGGTCGGTCGGCCTGTCGGCGCCGAGCGTTGCCGAGCGCATCAAGCGGCTGCAGGAAAGCGGTGTGATCGAGGCCTATACGGTGCGTATCAATCCGGCCGCGCTCGGCATGAAGCTGTCGGCATGGCTGCGGATCAGGCCGGTGCCGGGGCAACTGGCTGTCGTGGCCGAAATCATCCGCGACCTACCGGAAATCGCCCAATGCGACCGGGTCACCGGCGAGGACTGTTTCATCGCTTTGGCGCATGTCGGCTCGGTGGCCGAGCTCGAACGGGTGATCGACCGGATCATTCCGTTCGCGATGACCAATACGGCGATCATCCAGTCGTCGCCCGTGGTGCCGCGATCGCCGCTGGGGGCGGTGAAGCGCCAGCTGTGACGCTTGGGATCGTTCGTCAGCACATCATCAGAAATGCAAACCGGACGGCCGGTCTGTTTCTTCCCCCACCGTTCAGGCGTGGCCGCGTTTCATCCGCGCCTGCTTCAGGATGGCGCGCCAGCGGATCATGGCGAAAGGGATCGGCTCGTTGTTGTTGGCGATGTGGAAGATCTCGTTATTGAGGTTCTTCAGCGAGCGCCAGAAATCATAGTCGGTGATGCGTGGATCAGCCGCCAGCCTGTCCGCCTCGACCTTGATATCGGTTTTCATGCACGTTCCCCGAACCGCTGCTGCTCCGCCGCCCGTATCGCAATTCGATGCGGACGGTTTTCCAACGCCGCGCTGAGTCGTTCAACGTCTCAATTCGGCTTGTTCACGTTAAAACCTCGGTAAGGTTAACGGCGGTTGGACCGTGGTTCAAGCCGACTTACGACGAATACCGATCGAGCGGCCGGCGCGCTCCGGCATCGGCAGGGCAGCATGGGCGGCGCGCATCGCTTCCACCCTGGCCAGGACGTCGGCGGGGAAGGGCGCCACCTTCGGGCCAGCCATGTCGACATGCAGCGACAGCGTTTCGGATGTGGCGGCAAGCCAGCCGTCGAGATGGCGGATTTCTTGATAGGCCCTCAGCCGCTTGTCGTCATGGTCGAGGAGTTGGAACGAGACCGTGACCTTGTGGTCGAGATGCAACTCCTGGACGTAGCAGACATGGACTTCCGCCGTGTAGATGGTCAGCCGTCGTTCTTTCACATAATCCGGCCCCATCCCCATCATCTCGAAGGCTTCGTCGGAGCAACGATCGAAAAGCACGTTGTAGTAGGCCATGTTGAGATGGCCGTTGTAGTCGATCCAGGCCTCCTCGATGTCCATGGCGCGGGAGACGAAAGGGGCGGGGATGGGCATCGGAAACTTCCTTCTCGTCATGCCGGGATGAGCGTGGACTGGACAGAGCGTGGTTGGTGAGACTACGCATCCGTAGATGCAGAACAAGGGTGGACGCTGGTCCATTCGCGGAGGAATCGATGGCTCTAAGCGACCTCAATCCGGTCGAGCGCAACGAAGAAGGCATTGCCGCCGTACTCGGCATCCTCAAGCAGCGGCTCGGCGAGCGATTCCAGACCGGCCAGGCGATCCGCGCCCAGCACGCGCACACCACGACCTATATCCCGACGCAGGCGCCGGACGGCGTCGCCTTTGCCGAGACGACGGAGGAGGTGCAGGAGATCGTGCGCGCATGCGCGGCACATCGCGTGCCGGTGATCGCCTTTGGCGTCGGTTCCTCGCTGGAAGGCCACACCAATGCGCCGGGCGGTGGCATCTCGCTCGATACGTCACGCATGAACCGCATCATTGCGGTCAATCCGCAGGACCTCGACTGCACCGTCGAGCCCGGCGTGACGCGCGAGGATCTCAACCGGCATCTGCGCGACACCGGCCTGTTCTTTCCGATCGACCCGGGCGCCAACGCCTCGCTCGGCGGCATGGCGGCGACGCGTGCGTCGGGCACCAACGCGGTGCGCTACGGCACGATGCGCGAGAACGTCCTGTCGCTGACGGCGGTGATGGCCGACGGGGAAGCAGTGACGACCGGCAAGCGCGCCAAGAAAAGCTCGGCCGGCTATGATCTGACGCGGCTGCTGATCGGTTCGGAAGGCACGCTTGGCATCATCACCCAGCTGACCTTGAAGCTGCAGGGCATTCCACAGGCGATTTCAGGCGGCGTCTGCCCGTTTCCCAGCCTCGAGGCGGCGTGCAACACGGTGATCGCGACCATCCAGATGGGCATTCCGGTGGCGCGCATAGAATTGGTCAACGCGCTGCAGATGCGGGCGATGAAGACCTATTCGAAGCTCGACTATCCGGAGAGCCCGTGCCTGTTCGTCGAGTTCCACGGCAGCGATGCCAGCGTCGCCGAACAGGCCGAGACCTTCGGCATGATCGCCGAGGAAAATAGCGGCGGTCCGTTCCTGTGGACCAGCGTCGCCGAAGAGCGGACAAAATTGTGGAAAGCCCGGCACGATGCCTACTGGTCGTCGCTGACGCTGCGGCCGGGCGCCAAGGGCCTGTCGACCGATGTCTGCGTGCCGATCTCGCGCTTTGCCGAATGCGTCACCGAGACCGAGGCGGATATCGCCGAGATGGGCCTGATCGCCCCGATCGTCGGCCATGCCGGCGACGGCAATTTCCATGTGCTGGTGCTGATGGACGTGGATGACCCGAAAGAGATCGCACTGGCCGAAAAATTCGTGGCGCGGCTCAATATGCGCGCCATCGCCATGGACGGCACCTGCACTGGCGAGCACGGCATAGGGCAAGGCAAGATCGGCTTCCTGCGGCATGAGCTCGGCCATGGCGTCGACATCATGCGCACGATCAAGCAGGCGCTCGATCCGCTGAACATCATGAACCCGGGGAAGATACTGCCGGGAAAGGACTGACATCAGGCCGCTGCCGCGCCCCGATTTGCCTCTTTATCGACACGCTGATGCGGGTAGAGTGCCACTGACTTTACTATCAACTATCCAGGAGTTCATGCTCGCACGCCTGTTCGTGATCTTCGGTGGGCTTCTCGTGCTGGTGCTGTGTGCGGCGCTGGTGGTGCCGTACTTTGTCGACTGGACAGGTTACCGTGCCGATTTCGAGCGCGAGGCCAGTGCCGTCCTGGGCCGCAAGGTGACCGTGCGAGGCGATGCGACGGCAAGGCTGTTGCCGTTCCCCTCGGTGACCTTTTCCAACGTCGCCGTTGCCGGTGGCCCTAACGGCCAGCCGGCGATGACCGTCGAAACCTTTTCGATGGATGCAGAACTCGCGCCATTCCTGCGCGGCGAGGTGCTGATCTTCGACATGCGCCTGGTGAGGCCGAAGGCGACGATTGACATCGCCGCCGACGGCACGGTCGACTGGACGATACGGCCGTCCTCGCCCTTCGATCCCGGCCAGATCTCCATCGAGAAGCTGACGGTGACGGAAGGACAGATCGCGCTCAGCCACGCCGCTGGCGGGCGCAGCCATCTTATTTCCGAGATCAACTCGACGATCTCGGCCAAGTCGCTGGCCGGCCCCTGGCGGCTGGACGGCTCGCTGTTGCTGGACGGGTTGCGGACGACGATCGCCGCTTCCACCGGCAAGGCCGAACCGGACGGGCAAATGCGGCTCAGGCTCAAGGCCGATCCGGACGCCTATCCGCTGGTCATCGAGACCGACGGCAATGTGGGCCTCGTCGAGGGCGCCGCCGTCTATTCGGGCCAGTTCAAGATATCGGGCGCAGACCAGACTGCGGCGCGGCAGCTGGGCACCGGCGGCGAGGCGCTGAAAGTCAGCGCCGGCAAACCGGACCCGGGCTTCAGGCTGAACGGCAAGTTTTCGCTCGACCACCAGAAGCTCGGCGTCGACGAATTCCGCTTCGAGACCGGGCCGCGCGACAATCCCTACACTGCCGACGGCAAGGCTGCGGTCGACCTTGGGCTGAAGCCGCATTTCTCGATCGAGGCCGATGGCGCGCAGGTGCAGTTCGACGAGGCCGTGGGGGCGGCGGCCGGTGCCGGATTGACGCTGTCCGAGCGGGTGGCGGCGCTGGAGCAGGCGCTGCTCGACCTGCCGAAGCCGACCATACCGGGCACGGTCGAGGTGAAACTGCCGGCGGTGGTGGCAGGCGATACCACCGTTCGCGACGTGCACCTGTCCGCCGAGCCAGCCGAGGGCGGCTGGGCGGTAAAATCGCTGGCCGCCACGCTGCCCGGCCGCGCCAAGCTGGAAGCCAACGGCATGGTCAGCGTCGAGGACCATTTCGGTTTCACCGGATCGCTGCTTCTGGCGGTGGCGCAGCCCTCCGGCTTCGCCGCATGGCTGTCGAAGGACGTCGACGAGGCGATCCGCCGCTTGCCGGCCGCCGGCTTCAAGGCCAAGGTGGATTTGAGCGAGAAGCACCAGGCCTTCAGCGATCTCGAACTCATCCTCGGCAAGGCGAAGTTCTCCGGCCGCATCGATTCCAGCCAGCCCGACGACACAAGGCCATCGGTGCTGATGCAACTGGAAGGTGGCGAACTCGATGTCGACGGGCTCGCCGCCTTCGCCTCGATCTTCGTCAGCGACAAGGGCGCCAACCGCTTTTCCGACCGCGACCTCGATTTCCAGATCAAGGCCGGGCCGGTCAGCGCCGGCGGGTTGACCGCCGATAGCGTCGACACCGCGCTTAGATTGCGCGATGGGCTGCTTGAGATCGATCGCCTGTCGGTCGGCGGACTTGCCGGCGCCTCGATCAGCGCTACCGGTCGAATCAAGGATTTCCCGGCGAGCCCGACCGGCAAGCTCGACGCCTCGGTGGTCGCCGTCGACCTCAAGCCGCTGATCGACGTCGCCGTCCAGCATTATCCCGACAATGCAGTGCTGAAGGGCCTGGCGGAGCGTGCTGCTGCCTATCCCGAGCTGTTCCAGGATGCGCGTATCGATGCGGTCACGAGTGCCGCAGACAATGGCGACGGTACGACTGGACTGGCAATGAGCGCACAGGGCAAGGCCGGTGGCTCGGCCTTTTCGGCGTCGTTGTCCGGCAAAGGGGCGCTCGACCGGCCTCTCGAAGCGCCGGTGACGCTGACCTTCAACGCAAGGAACGCCGACGCCACCGCGCTTCTGGCGCTTTACGGTCTGCCGGCGCTGCCACTCGGCATGCTTGGCGAGGCGACTACCGAGGTCTCGGCCAAAGGCACGCTTGGCGGCGGCCTGGCGACACGCTTCAGCCTGGCCGGCAACGACTTCAAAGCTGGTTTCGACGGGACAATTGCCGACACGCCTCAAGGCGCGGCCGCCAAGGGCAAGGTCAGCCTTGAAACGGCCGACATCGAGCCATGGCTGATGACGACCGGCGTCGGCCTGCCCGGCATGGGCACCGGCATGTCGACGTCGCTTGCAGCCGATGCCGATTACGGCAATGGTCTCCTGGTGCTGAGCGGCCTCAGCGGCGCCGTCAACGAAGCGGCGGTTTCCGGTGACGTAAATATCGACATCAACGAGGGGCTGCCGCATCTTGCCGGCGCGCTGTCGCTGGACGAGCTGGACCTCGATCCGATGGCGGTGATGCTGTTCGGCGACCAGGCCTTCCTTGTCAACGACAGGACCTGGCCGACGGCACCGTTCAGCCAGAAATCCAGTCTGCCATTTACCGCCGATCTCGATCTGACGGCGGCGTCGCTTGCCGCCGGTCCGCTTGCCACCGCCTATAACGCTGCGCTGTCGCTGCAGCTCGACCAGGAGGGCATCCGCGTTTCCGACCTCAAGGCAAAGTTCCTCGGCGGCGCGTTGAGTGGCCTGTTCGAGCTCAAGAACAATGACGGCACCGGGCTTTTCTCCAGTCAGATGAAACTCGCCGGCGCCGATCTGGTAGCCGTGCTGCCGGAGGCCGGCATCAGCGGAAGCGGCGAGTTCTCGACGGCGCTTTCGACCAGCGGCAAATCGGTCGACGCGATGGTTGCGGCGCTGTCCGGTTCCGGCACGGCGACGCTGAAGGGCATGACTATTGCCGGCTTCAATCCCGATGCCTTTGGCGCATTCATTGCCAAGGCCGACGCGATAGGGCGCGATATCGACGCGTCGAAGACCGCCGGCTTTGTGCCGCAGATCGCCGCGGCGGGCAGTTTTCCGGCGCAGGACACCGATATTGCCTTCACCATCGCCGGCGGCACGCTAAGGGCGCCGCCGGTCAAATTCGAAAGCCCGGGCGCGACGCTGTCCGCCGACATCACCGCCGATCTGAACACCAGCACCGTCGATGCCAAGGGCGAGATCGCCTACCGGCCCGGCAATGAGGCGCTGGTCGGCTCCGAACCGATTTTGAATTTCAGCGTCGACGGGCCGTTTGGCGCCACCAAACGGCAGTTCGACAGCGAGCCGCTGGCACAGTTCCTGACCCAGCGTGCGCTGGAAAAGGAGCAGCAGCGGGTCGAAGCCATGCAAGCCGCACTGCTCGAGAAACAAAGGCTGCGGCGTGAGGTGCGCTACTACGCTGCGCTGCAAACCGAGCGTGAAAGAGCGGCGGAGGAACTGCGCAGGCAACAGGAAGCAGCGCGGCTGAAGGCCGAGGCCGACGCCAAGGCAAAGGCCGAAGCCGAGGCGAAGGCTGAAGCGGACGCCAAGGCACAGGCGGATGCGGAGGCGAGGGCGCAGGCTGAGGCCAAAGCGAAAGCTGAAGCGGACGCCAAGGCAAAGGCCGAAGCTGAGGCGCAGGCCCAAGCCGAAGCGGAGGCCAGGGCGCAGGCTGAAGCCAAGGCAAAGGCGGATGCAGCGGCGAAAGCCGAAGCCGAGGCCAGGGCGAAAGCCGAGGCGGCTGCAAAGGCCGCAGCGGATGCCGAAGCCAAAGCCAAGGCGGCGCAACAGGCTGCCGAGGAAGCAGCGCAGGCCGAAGAACAGCAACGCCAGAGGGCGGAAGAGGCGTTGCGGATCGCCTCGGAAGAGAAGGCAAGGCTCGACGCCGAACGCAAGGCCGCGGCGGAGCGCGCGGAACGGGCGCCACCGGCCGCAAACAACGTGCCACCGCCAGTGCAGCCCCCGCCAAAGCTCAAGCTCGATCCCTCGTCGATCGACGATCTGCTGAAATCGTTGAATGGCGGGTGACGGCGCATCCCATATGTGTCGCGTCCAGCAAGCAAGCGCTTCAGCATCGGCTCGATCCGCCCGAGTTCGTCGAGATGAGCGGCTGACAGATCGGCGAGACTGTCGTCGGCGCGCTCGGTCAGCCGCAGCAGCACGCGGCGGTGGTCCTCCTCGTCGTGGTCCCTCGCGACGAGCTCGGCTTCGCAAAGACGGTTGACCAATTCCACTGCGCTGTGATGGCGGATGCGCAGGCGCTCCGCGAGGTCGCCAATGGTCACTGGCCCTCCGCCGGGGAACCCTTTGATTGCAAGCAGGGCCTGATGCTGGCGTGGTGTCACCAACATCGCTCGTGCCCGCCATCCTCGGTGGCACGGCCGGCGACCCATCCGCAAGTCGGCACGCCGCCAGAAAGCAAGGTCTGCAAATGAAGTCCGATCACGCCAACCCCAGCCATCTGCGCGATTTTACCACCGATGCCCGGGTGCTGCTCATTGCCGGCATAGCGGTGGTGGTTGCGACGGCGGGGTTGTTTGCCGGCATTGCCCTCTTGAAGCTGATCCGGCTTGCCACGAACATCGCCTATTTTTGGCCAGTTCACGCTCGCCGACCTGAAACCGCAGGATACGCTGCTTGGCAGGCCGAAGAACGCGACCGCTCGGCTTTGCTGGGCTTCCGTATCCGGCGCAGGAGACAGGATAGCGTTGCCTGAAGGCTACAACTTGCCGCGCTTGGCCCAATCCAGCACATAGAGCCGGAGCGCCGAGGAGAGATTGGCATCCCGCGGGCGGCTCTCGTCGATTTCGGCGACAAGGGCGGCGAGCGTCAGTTTTCGCACGGCCGCGATGGCGACCAGGTCGTCGTAAAAAGGCTTTTCGAGCGAATAGCTGGTGCGGTGGCCGCGAATGGTGACCGAGCGCTTTTCCACCGGGCTCACGAGACGATCCTACTCACACTTCAAGCATCGGATTTGTCCGAATCGCCCGAATTTTCGCGGCGATGGCCGGCGACGAATTTATCGGCCTTGTCGGCGATCAGGCGGTCGCGATCCCGGCTGGGTTTGGAACGGCCATGCAGCGCCCGGTTCTGTTCGGCCAGGCGCTCCTTCTCGGCTCGCGCCTTCTGCTTGCGTGCCTGACGGAGATTGACGATCTCGGCCATGTCACGCCGCCCGTCGGGTCACTTCTTGCGGAAGGCGTCAAGCGACACCACGTCGGCGCCCTTGGCGCCGGCGTCGGCCGCGGCAGGCTTCTTTTCCGCCTCGGCGGTTTTCTTCTTCGTCTCGGGCTTTTTCTCGGCGACGATGGCCAGCGGTTCGGGAGCAGGCTTGGCCTTTGTCTCCTGTTCCGCCGGCGTATCGGTCTTGACGTCGAATTCGAGCTCGAAGTTGACGGACGGGTCGTAAAAGCCGCGTACGGCCGAGAACGGGATTTCCAGTTTCTCCGGCACGTCGGAAAACGACAGCCCGACCTCAAAGCCGGTGTCGCTCACCTTCAGGTCCCAATACTGGAACTGGATGACGATGGTCATCTGTTCGGGATAGCGCTCGCGCAGCCGCGACGACACGCGCACGCCCGGCGCGCCGGTGAGAAAGGTGATGAAGAAATGATGGTTGCCCGGGAGACCGGTGCGCGCGACTTCGGCCAGGACCTTGCGCATGACGCCGCGCAACGCCTCCTGGGCCAGAATGTCGTAGCGGATGTGGTCGTCGGCCATGTGGCTGTCGGGTTCCGTTGAATCGTCCTGATAGCTGTAATCAAGCTTGAGCGCGGCGTAAACCGGATATAGATCGCCGGCGTGCGGAAGCGAAGCCCATTGGCGACGATTTGATCGTCAAACGGCTTTGATCGTCAAGCGCTGGCGAGCGCGCCCTGTTTGCTCGCCCGGGCCATAGGCTGCCGCTTGCCGAAGGCGCGCAGGAAGGTGCGCACGCCATTTGTCGCCGACTGCACCACCTCGTCCTCGGTCGGTGTACCGCCGAGCATGAATGTCGTCTGCAACTCGGCATTGGCAAGCGCCATGAACTGGCGCGCTGCGACATCGGGATCGTCGATATCAAGGAAGCCCGCATGAGCGAGGCGGGCGAAGCGGGCGGCGATCGCCGGCCATGTCCTGCCCGGTCCCTCTTCGCGCCATTCGGCGAACAACTCGGGATAGCGCCCGCCCTCGGTCTGGATCAGCTTGCGCAGGAATTTGCCGTCGCGGTTGCAGATGCAGTTGTGGTTCATCCGCACAGCAAAGGCGATGAGGTCGGCCTCGAGATCCTTCGGCTGATCGGGAAAAGTGGAAATCGTGGCAAAGATGCCGGCATTGCAACGTTCGGTGAGGTCGCGGACGATGGCAACGAAGAGTTTTTCCTTGTCGCCGTGATGATTGTAGATGGTCTGGCGGGAGACGCCGGCCTCGGCGGCAATCATGTCGATATTGGCACCGGCAAAGCTTTCGCGGCAGAAGACCGAGGCGGCGGCATCGACAATCGATATGCGCTTGGCCTCGTGGCCTCGCGGCGGGAAAATGTCAGGAGAGACGTTGGCCTTCATGCAAAACTATATAGAGGTGGTTGACGAATTAGACAAGCCTGTCTAAATTTGTGGACTTGCACGAAGGGGGTTTCGTTCCGCAGAAGAGTCGGAACTCCACGGGATGGAACGTCCTAGGGTTACACGTCGGTCCTCGGCGGCAACCAGAATTCGAAAGAGCCTGCTATCATGAACGCCAAATTCCTCCGCATTGCGGTCGTGCTCGGCCTATTGTCCGCGATCGGCCCGTTTGCCATCGACATGTATCTTCCGGCCCTGCCTTCAATCGGCGAAGATCTGCATGCCGGCACTGCCGCGGTGCAGATGAGCCTGCTGATCTTCTTTCTTTCCATGGGCTTCGGCCAGATCGTCGTCGGACCGATCTCCGACATGGTCGGCCGCAAGCTGCCACTCTACGGCGGCCTGGCGCTGTTCATGGTCGGCGGCGTCGGCTCGGCGCTGGCTCCCTCGATCGAATGGCTGATCGCCTTCCGCTTCCTGCAAGGGCTCGGCGCCAGCGCCGGCATGGCCGTGCCGCGCGCGATCGTGCGCGATCTGCATACCGGCACCGAGGCCGCCAAGCTGATGTCGCTGCTGATGCTTGTGTTTTCGGTGTCGCCGATCCTGGCACCGCTGACCGGTAGCCAGATCATCGAGAATTTCGGCTGGCGCGCCGTGTTCTGGACGGTGACGGGCGCGGCCGTGCTCGCCACCATCCTGCTGGCGACCTCGCTCAAGGAGACACGGCCGGTCGAGGAGCGCGCCGGGTCGTCCTTCGGGACGGCACTTTCCGGCTACCGCTTCCTGATGGGCGACCGCAACTTCCTTGGCCTGACGGCCATCGCCGGCTTCGGCATTGCGAGCTTCTTCGTCTATCTGTCGAGCTCGTCCTTCATCCTGATCGACCATTATGGCCTGTCGCCTTCGGTCTACAGCGTGTTCTTCTCGATCAATGCGGTTGCCTTTATCGGCATGTCGCAGCTGACCGGGTTGCTGTCGGAGCGGTTCGGGCTGCAGCGCGTGGTGCGCGTCGCGGTGACCGGCTATGCGACGACGATGGTGGTGCTGTTCGCGGTGATGGCATCGGGTGTCGACCGGCTCGACGTGATGGCGGCGCTGCTGTTCATCGGCTACGGCTTTCTCGGCCTGGTCATCCCGACGACGTCGGTGCTGGCCATGGAAGAGCATGGCGAGATCGCCGGTACCGCGTCGGCGCTGATGGGCACGCTGCACTTCGCCATCGGCGCGGTCGCTATGGGCGTCGCCGGCGTGTTTTTCGACGGCACGCCGCTGCCGATGGTGGCGGGCATCACGCTCTGCGCGGCGATCTCCTTCACACTGGCCAAAATAACGCTCGGCCGCAGCCGGGACGTCGCGGAAGCGCCGGCGGAGTAAACTTCGCTTATCGAGACAAAAAGGCCGGCCGATGTTCCCGGCCTTTTCACGTTTGCGGTCCCGGTTCAAAGCAGTCTATGCCTATATGACGGGTTCAGGACATGCAGCTTCGACATCTCAAAACCTTCGTAGCGGTCGCCACCACTTTGAACATCACACGCGCCTCCGAGCGGGTTCATCTTGCCCAATCGAGCGTGACCGAACAGATCCAGGCGCTGGAAAGCGATCTAGGCACGTCGCTGTTCGACAGATCACGGCGTGGCTTGAAGCTGACGGCGGCGGGACAACGCCTGCTGGACTATGCAAACGATCTCCTCGACCTCGCGGACGAAGCCCGTTCCGCAGTCGCCGACGCGAGCGGCACGGTTGCCGGTCGCCTGACTGTCGGCGGCCTGGAGACGCTTTGCTCGACACGCTTGCCAGCTGTGCTGGCGGAATTCCATTGGCGCCATCCCGATGTGGAACTGAACCTCAGGGCGGACGATAGCAGTGGGTTGCGTGCCGGCGTGACAAGCGGGGCGCTGGACGTATCTTTCCATTTCGGAGCCGTCCCGGCGGCGGCGCCGGAGCTGCGAAGCGAGCAAGTGGCATTAGAAGAGCTCGTCACCATAATGCCGGCAAATCACCGATTGGCCGGATATTCTGCCATAACGCCCGACGATCTGGCCGACGAGGCCTTCCTCGTCACCCAGCCCGGTTGCGTCTATAGGCGGATGTTCGACGAAACGTTTGCCGCAACATTGCCTGACCGTCCAAAACTCGTTGGCGAGTTCGCCAGCATGGGCGCGATACGGAGCCTTGTTGAAGGCGGTCTTGGATGCGCGCTGGTCCCGCGTCTGGTGGCTTCCGCGGCTGACGCCAATATCGTCGTGCTGCCTTGGGTCGGAAGCAGCCCGGTGACGCCGGTCACCATGGTATGGCGCCACCGGCGCATTCAAGCGCCGGTGCTGCGGCTGTTCCTTGCAATGGTCCGCGAAATTTTGGCCATCGCTAGACCAGTCGCTGGCCACCATCGACATGAAGCACGGTTCCGGTGATGAAGCCGTTGTGCATGAGGGACGTGATGGCTTGGGCAATGTCGGCTGCCTGGCCGATCCGGCCGACGAGCAGACGCTTTGCCATGGCGTCCAGCGCGGCTGTCTTTCCGCTGCCGACGACGGCATCCCAAATCGGCGTGTCGACCCAGCCGGGCGAAACGACGTTGACGCGGATCGGCGCCAGTTCGACGGCAAGCGCGTAGGCGAGTGAGCCAAGTGCCCCATTAACGGCTGCCACCACCGAGCCTTTCACCGCCGGACGATAGGCGGCGATGCCCGAGGTCAGCGTGATCGATCCCCCGGGCGTCAGACGAGGCGCGCCATGTTTGGCAAGAAGAAGCGGTCCGACGACTTTGGAATCCATCACTTTCCGCGCCACCGAGATATCCATCTCGGGAAGCAACACATAGACGCCGGTAACGTCGGCGGCGGTCGAGACGATGTGGTCGAGCGTGCCGACATCCTGGAACAGGCGCTGGACCTCGTCCTCGCTTGTGACGTCGGCTGCGATCGTCCTCAGCCTTTCCGGGTGAGGCAAGCGCTGCCGTGCGGCCGACAACCGGTCCTCGGAGCGGCCGACGATCGTAACCTCGGCGCCGGCGGCAAGCTGCTGTTCGGCAAGCGACAGCCCCATACCGGAACTGCCGCCAACGATCAGGATGCGTTCGTGTTTTGGTGTGGTTTCCTGGTTCATCTTATCTCTCCATGAGGCAGCTCGCCGGGCATGACCACACGCGGCGAGAAACTGAGGCCTTGTCCCGCAAAGGCGTGGAAGAAGGGAAACGGGAAGAAACGAATACTGCCATCGGAGGTTCCGATGATGGGAGGCCCTTGGGCTTTCGCCTCAGCCTGAGACGCCTCAGCCTGAGACGTTGACGATGCGCGATTTTCTGTGTAGCAGCGATCATCATGAAGATCGCAATGGTTCTTGCAGTGGTAGGAAAGCGCACGGGCAGGATGGTGTAACCATCCGGCGACAGCCACCCGTGCGCGACAAACAGGCTCCCGACGGGGCCTTTTTTTATGCCCGAAATTCTTCTTACGCCCGATTTCGGCGACGCCCCGTCAACCCATCCTCATCACGCTACGGGACAGAACCATGACAAGCGATAATTCCATTCAGCATACGAGCAACCGCATGACAGGAGCGGAGATCGTTCTCCGCGCACTCAAAGACAATGGTGTGGAGCATATTTTCGGCTATCCCGGCGCGGCCATATTGCCGATCTACGACGAGATATTCCAGCAGGACGACATCAAGCATATCCTCGTGCGCCACGAACAGGGCGCCGGCCATGCCGCGGAGGGTTATGCCCGGTCCACGGGCAAGGTCGGCGTGATGTTGGTCACATCAGGCCCAGGCACGACGAATGCCGTGACGCCCCTGCAGGACGCGTTGATGGATTCAGTACCGATCGTCTGTCTGTCCGGACAAGTGCCGACAACATTGATCGGCTCCGATGCCTTTCAGGAATGTGACACGATTGGCATCACGCGATCCTGCACCAAGCACAACTCTTTGGTCAAAGACGTCAATGACCTGGCGTCAGCAATCCATAGGGCGTTCCACATCGCCCGGTCGGGGCGACCGGGGCCTGTTCTCGTCGACATGCCAAAGGACGTTCTGTTTGCGTCCGGCGTGTACACGCCGCCATCAGACGTTGTCGCGCTGAAGAACCATCGACCGAAGCTGCAGGGCGATATCGGCAAGATCGGCCAGGCGATAGAATTGATGGCCAATGCCAGCCGTCCCGTTATTTATGCCGGCGGCGGCATCGTCAATTCCGGCCCGGAAGCATCGAGATTGCTGCGGGAGTTGGTTCAACTGACCGACTTTCCGATCACCTCGACGCTTATGGGCCTTGGGGCTTACCCCGCCTCCGGCAAGAACTGGCTCAAAATGGTCGGTCTGCATGGTTCCTATGAGGCGAACATGGCGATGCACGATTGCGACGTCATGATCTGTGTCGGCGCGCGCTTCGATGACCGCGTGACCTCGCGTGTGGACGCTTTTTCGCCGAACTCCAGCAAGATCCATATCGATATAGATCCGTCCTCGATCAACAAGAACGTCCACGTCGATATCGGCATACAAGGCGATGTCGGCAATGTTCTGGATGACATGGTTCGTCTATGGCGCGCATTGTCTCAGAAACCGGATGGAGGCCGCCTCCAGGACTGGTGGAGAAGGATCGCCGGCTGGCGCGCACGCAATTCATTCTCCTACGAGATGAACAAGGATGTGATCATGCCGCAATACGCGGTGCAGCGTCTCTACGCGCTGACGAAGGATCGCGACACATACATCACCACTGAAGTGGGCCAGCATCAGATGTGGGCGGCCCAATTCTACGGCTTGGAAAAGCCGAACCGCTGGATGAGTTCGGGCGGCCTCGGGACGATGGGCTACGGCCTGCCGGCGGCGCTGGGCGTGCAGATCGCACATCCGGACAGCCTCGTCATCGATATCGCCGGCGACGCATCGGTTCAGATGACCATGAAAGAGATGTCGACGGCAGTCCAGTACGACGCGCCGATCAAGGTCTTCATCCTGAACAACGGATATATGGGCATGGTTCGCCAGTGGCAGCAAATTCTCCACGGCAACCGCCTCGCGCATTCCTATTCCGAGGCTTTGCCCGATTTTATCAAATTGGCCGAGGCGTTCGGAGCGGTCGGCCTGCGCTGCGACAAACCAGCCGACCTTGATGATGCGATCCAGGAAATGATCGATGTGGACCGGCCGGTGCTCCTTGACTGTCGTGTTGCCAAGCTCGCCAATTGTTTTCCGATGATCAGGACGGGCAGGGCGCACAATGAGATGTCACATGAGGCTGCCGACGAGACCTTTGGCAGCGCGATCGAAACGATCAGCCAGGGACTGGTATGAACGCAGCGGCGCCAGGGCGTATCAGGGCGTAAAAAGCCCAGGCCCGCAGCTGCACATATCGGGCGAGCCTGCGGCTGCGCATATCAAAAAGGGGGAGAAATGGAGGTTTCTGTTGCCAGGTACCTCCGAACCCCGCCTAGAAGTGCGAACCACTAGGGCTTGAATTGAAGCTATCGCACCGCTTACGCGGCGAGACGTGCTTCCGCATAGTTGTCGTTGGCAACTATAAGTTTAGCCCGATAACGGTGGTACAATGCCGGGCAAAAGTACGATCTTTACACCTTCGTCGATCCTATTTCGCCCCCAGCAAAAGCCGCTCCTGAGCAGCGGTTTTTGGTGGAGGCGCCGGGTACCGCCCCCGGGTCCGAACGGCTTATTTCATCGCCTGTTTATCGCCATAGTCGGTCGAGCCGACGAAGCGAATATAGAGACTGGCGGTGGAAAATGAAAGGCCGGAATGCCACTTTCGTCCGTGCCAAAGTGGATCATGAAGGGTTGACTTGCAGCCGGTCTCAACCGAAGCTTTGTGGCGGTGAGGAGACCTAGCGCATACTTGCGGCAGCGCGCCACAATCCTCATCGACCGGATCCCGTGGCGCCGACGAGGGGAATTTCGATGGCCGATTATCTCGCAGACGTAAAGAAGTATGATGCGGCGGCGGATGCCGACGCGGTCGCCAAGATCGTCAAGCATCTGGGCATCGCGCTCAGGAACCGCGATTCCTCGCTAGTGTCCTGCACCGACCCGGAGGAACTGAAGCGCGTCAGGAACAGCTGGGTCGCCGGCAAGCTCGGCGTCACCGACGGTGCCAAGGCGGATGCGGCTATCGAAAAGACCTGCAAGGCTATGGCGGCCGACAACAGCAAGAGCCGGGTGACATTCTATTACCTCGTCGCCAAGGATCTGGGCATGCTCGGCTCGCTCTGAGCAACCTCGCCGCCGGTGCTGGTGAGACTTCTGCTGGAATCGTCTCGCTTTGCTGTGTTCGGCCGACTGTCATTCGGCTATGATGGCTGACAACCCGAATCGGACCGGAGCCGATGCGCCAGTATCTCGACCTTCTGAAGCATGTGCTGGAAAACGGCGCTGATCGCGGCGACCGCACGGGCACCGGAACGCGCTCGGTATTCGGCTACCAGATGCGCTTCGACCTGGCCCGCGGCTTTCCGGTCACCACCACCAAGAAGCTGCACCTGAAGTCGATCATCCACGAACTTTTGTGGTTCCTGGCCGGCGACACCAACATCAAATATCTCAACGATCACGGCGTCTCGATCTGGGATGAGTGGGCCGACGAGAACGGCGATCTCGGCCCGGTCTATGGCAAACAATGGCGGTCGTGGCCGGACGGCCATGGCGGCGCTATCGACCAGATTGCGAATCTTCTGAAGGAGATACGCAAAAATCCTAATTCGCGGCGGCTGATCGTTTCGGCGTGGAACCCGGCCGAGGTGGAGGCCATGGCCTTGCCGCCCTGCCACTGCCTGTTCCAGTTCTATGTTTCGGAAGGCAAGCTTTCCTGCCAGCTCTACCAGCGTTCGGGCGATATCTTTCTCGGTGTGCCGTTCAACATCGCTTCCTATGCGTTGCTGACGCTGATGGTGGCGCAGGTGACCGGATTGAAACCCGGCGATTTCATCCACACGCTCGGCGACGCGCATCTTTACTCGAACCATTTCGAGCAGGCGCGCGAACAATTGCGGCGCACGCCCAAGGCGTTGCCGACGCTGTGGATCAATCCCGAGGTGAAGGATCTCTTTGCCTTCCGCTTCGAGGATTTCCAGCTCGAGAACTATTTCGCCGACGCGACGATCAAGGCGCCGATCGCGGTCTAGCACCATACCTGACCATCCATATCGAAATTGCCTACTGCGGCTGCGCCTTCGGGCCTTGTCAGCATCAATCTCGATCGGCCGACGTCGACTTGACGCGCAATCCGGGTCGCTGATTTTCATGTGAATATTTCCTTCGGCCTCGGTGCCGCTGTATCCAACGAAGATTATCGCAGGCCGGGAAAACCTCAGCTCAGAATGCCGTAGGCGGTAAAGAGCCTTTCCTTGTTATGTTCACATGGATATATCGATGGACGGCTTCGGGCGTTCCGAGACGAGGAGAGTTTCATGCTGGCGCGCAAAGGTTCGACGACGATTGCCATCGCGGGTCTCGCCGCCATGCTGATGGCCGCGGTGCCGGCGGCCCATGCCGATGACAAGGTGGTCGTGTTTGCCGCGGCGAGCCTGAAGGACGGGCTCGATGCCGTCAACAAGGCCTGCGAGGCCGATGTCGGCGAGGCGGCGACCATTTCCTACGCGGCGAGCTCGGCGCTGGCCAGGCAGATTGAAAGCGGCGCGCCAGCAGACCTGTTCATCTCGGCCGATCTCGACTGGATGAAATATCTTGCCGACAGGAAGCTGACCAAGCCCGAAACCGAAGTGAAACTGCTCGGTAACCAGATCGTTCTGGTTGCGCCACGGGATTCCAAGGTTGAAACCAGGATCGAAAAGGGTTTCGATCTTGCCAAGCTCGTCGGTGACGGCAAACTTGCCATGGGCGATGTCAAAGCTGTGCCGGCAGGCAAATACGGCAAGGCAGCCCTCGAATCGCTCGGTGCCTGGTCTTCGGTCGAAGGCAAGGTGGCGCAGGCCGAGAATGTCCGCGCCGCCCTAAAGCTGGTGTCGACCGGCGAGGCAGCACTCGGCATCGTCTACGCCACGGATGCGCATGCGGAGCCTGGCGTGAAGGTGGTCGGCACTTTCCCCGCGGGTACCCATCCGCCGATCATCTATCCAGTCGCCCAGCTTGCGGATTCGAAGAGCAGGGATACTCCGGCATTCCTGAAATGCCTGCAATCCGCCAAGGCTGGCGAACTCTTCAAGGCGCAAGGTTTTACAATCCTCGCGCCGAGCAACTGACGTACGGCACCGCACATGAACTGGCTGCTGGATCTCGCTCCCGACGAATGGAATGCGGTCCAGCTGTCGATCAAGGTGGCGACCGTGGCGATGATTGCCAGCCTGCCGCCAGGCATCCTGATCGCTCTTGTGCTTGCCCGCGGCCAGTTCTGGGGCAAGACGCTGCTCAATGGTCTGGTGCATCTGCCGCTGATCGTGCCGCCGGTGGTGACCGGCTATTTGCTGCTGTTGACTTTCGGCAAGCGTGGTCCGGCCGGCGCTTTCCTGGCCGAACATTTCGGGATCGTTTTTTCCTTCCGCTGGACTGGCGCCGCGCTCGCCTGCGGCGTGATGGGCTTTCCGCTGATGGTGCGGGCCATCCGGCTGTCGATCGAGGCCGTCGACCGCAAAATCGAGGCGGCCGCCGGCACGCTCGGCGCCAATCCGCTATGGGTATTCGGCACGATCACGCTGCCGCTGATCCTGCCCGGGCTGATCGCCGGTGCGATCCTCTCCTTCGCCAAGGCGATGGGCGAATTCGGCGCGACGATCACCTTTGTCTCCAACATTCCGAACGAGACGCAGACGCTACCGTCGGCGATCTACACTTTCACGCAGGTTCCCGGCGGCGACGCCGGCGCGCTCAGGCTGACGCTGATCTCGATCGTCATCTCGATGGCGGCACTTGTTGCCTCGGAAGTGCTGGCGCGGCGTGTCGGCCGGCGGATGGACATCGAATGACGGTTCAGGTCGACATCAGCCACCGGCTTGGCGATTTCATCGTCAATGCCCGTTTCGAAAGCGCCGGGCGGCTGACTGCGCTGTTCGGGCCTTCCGGCTCCGGAAAGACGACGCTGATCAATTTGATTGCCGGGCTGATCCGCCCCGACAAAGGTCGCATCGCGGCCGAGGGCCGCGTGCTGGTTGATAGCGATGCCGGTCTGTTCGTGCCGAAGCACAAACGGCGGATCGGCATGGTGTTCCAGGATGCGCGGCTGTTTCCGCATATGAGCGTGGCGAGCAATCTGCGCTATGGCCGCTGGTTCACGCCGGCTGCCGAGCGTTACGCCGATATCAATGCTGTGGTCGAACTGCTCGGGATCGGCCATTTGCTCGATCGGCGGCCGGCAAAACTCTCCGGTGGCGAGAAGCAGCGCGTGGCAATCGGCAGGGCGCTGCTTGCCAGTCCGAAATTGCTGCTGATGGACGAGCCGCTGGCGTCGCTCGATGAGCGGCGCAAGGCCGAGATCTTGCCTTACATCGAGCGGCTGCGCGACGAGACGAAAATTCCGATCGTCTATGTCAGCCACTCGATCGCCGAAGTGGCGCGGCTGGCGAGCGACGTCGTGGTGCTGATGCAAGGAAAGGTCGCCGCTTCCGGTCCGACCGGTGCGATCATGCAGCGTCTGGATCTATTGCCGGCCGAAGAGCGCGGCGAGGGCGGTGGCGTGCTGGATACCGCGGTTCTGCGCCACGACGAAGCCTTTGGCATGACGGTGCTAGGCTCATTGGCGGGCGAGATCCGGGTGCCGCTTCTGGCAACGCCAGTCGGTGCGCCGGTGCGCGTCCGCATCCGTGCCCGCGACGTGATGATCGCCACCGAGCAGCCGGTTGGCCTCAGCGCGCTCCACATATTGCCGGGCACGATCGTGGCGATAGAGCCGGGCGAAGGGCCCACGGTCGAGATCGGCATCGACTGCAATGGCGCAACCGTGCTTGCCCGCATCACCGAACAGTCGCGGCAGACACTGGAGCTTCGGCTTGGTCGACAGGTCTTCGCCGTGGTCAAGACGGTGAGCTTCGACCGGGCGAATACCGGCGCCGGCCTGCCCGCCGAGGCGGATGAGTGAACGGCCGATGATTCGCTATATCGTTTTGGAATAGCGGTATCGCCGCGGAACTTGTAGAATAGCGTGACCGCGGAGGAGCAAATGCCGTCGCTGAGTTTGCGGATAAATCTCGATCCAGATGGCCGCATCGGACCGGGCAAGATCGAGCTTCTGGAACAGATCGCCGCCTTCGGCTCGATTTCGGCCGCGGCACGCGGCATGGAGATGTCCTACAAGCACGCCTGGGATCTGGTCGAAGACATGAACCGCGTGTTCGGCAAGCCGCTGGTTGCGGCACAGACGGGCGGCAAAAAAGGCGGTGGCGCCCAGTTGACGTCGGTCGGGCTTGCTGTGGTCAGCCGCTTCCGCGCGATCGAGCGGGCTGCGTCTTCAGCAGCGGCGGCGCATATGGAGGCGCTGCAGGCCGAGATCGACGCAGCGTGACGCCGGCGGAATTCATGCCGCGTGTGATCCCTGTTACTTCTTAGGCTCGCCCGGCTTGCGCAGCAGATAGGTGTCCATGATCCAGCCTTTTTTCCGGCGGGCCTGCTCACGGGTGGTCACGATCTTGTCGCCGACGTCGCCAATCCGGCCCGAGATGACGATCTCGTCAGGCGTCCCGAGATAGGCGCCCCAGTGAACGGTGACGTCGTTGTCGTCCAGCGTGTTGAAGGCGCATTTGCCGTCCAGCATGACGATGGTGCTGCCGGCGTTTTCGGGCAGACCTTCCTCGGCGAGCCGGCGGCCGGTGGTGATCAAAATGGCGTCGCCGATCCGGTTCAATGCCATTTTGTGGCTGGCTGCGAGTGCCTGGATGGCGGTGATGCCAGGGACGACCTCCAGCTCGAACGCTACATTGCCTCTGAGGCGCACGCGCTCGAGGATGCGCAGCGCACTGTCGTAGAGCGACGGATCGCCCCAGATCAGGAAGGCGCCGCAGCCATCTTCAGGGAGTTCGTCGCGGATCAGGCCTTCGTAGATCGCGGCGATCGCCTCGTGCCAGTCGTCGACGGTCGAGCGGTAGGAAGGCGCCGGCTCGGCGCGCACCGGCACGTCGAATTCGACACGGCGCGAGTTCGGATTAATGACGAAGCGGTCGCAGATCTGGCGGCGCAATTCGGCGAGATCGTTCTTCTTGGCGCCCTTGTCGGGAATGAACAGCACGTCGGCCCGATTGAGACCGTTAATGGCCTGGACCGTCATGTGCTCCGGATTGCCGGCGCCGATGCCGATGACGAGAAGCTTGCGCATGGGCGAACTCCTGCCCGATCGGGACCGGCGTGTCTAGACCGACACGACATGCCGGCAGGCGCCGGCGCATTTGCCGAAAGGCTTTGAAACGCCACATTGAACAGCTAGAGTCATGTTGGCATTCTCGCCGGGGGAGTTTCCATGTTCCGTTACGTCCTGACCGCAGCCTTGGCGCTCTCGGCTACGCCCGCGCTCGCCAATGATTCGGTCGCCGAACTCGGCACCGGTGGGCTGATTCTTTCGCGCAGCGATGCGGTGGCGATGGAAAGCGAGGATCTCTACATCTCGCCGGAAAAAGTGATGGTCGATTACGTCTTCCGCAACAATACCGACAAGGATGTCGATGCGATCGTCGCCTTTCCGATGCCCGACATCGAAGGCGACCCCGAAGAAATACCAGCGATTCCGGAGGCGCAGAGCGACAATTTCCTCGGCTTCGAAGTGACGATCGACGGGGAGCCGGCAAAGCCGCAGCTCGAGCAGAAGGTGTTCGCGCTCGGCATCGACATCGGCGCTGACCTGAAGGCGCAGGGCGTGCCGTTCTATCCGTTCGGCGATGCGGCCAAGGCAGCGCTGGCAAAGCTGCCGCAAGCGGTCGCCGACGACTGGGTCAACCGCGGCATCATCATCGAGGACACTGCTGACGACGGTTCGGGCATGAAGACCGTCTATACGCCGTTCTGGCAATTGCGCTCGACCTATTGGTGGCGCTCGACGTTTCCGGCCAACAAGGCGGTCCATGTCTCGCATCGCTACAAGCCGAGCGTCGGCGGCACCTCCTCGGTCAGCTTCTTCTATGACGGCCAGTTCCAGGGTCAGTATGCCGCCTACAAGACACGCTACTGCATGGACGATGCCTTCGAGAATGCCGTGCGCAAGGCAGCCAAGGACGATCCCGACGGCTACCCCAAATATTTCGAGAACCGCATCGCCTATATCCTGACCACGGGCGGCAACTGGGCGTCGGGAAACATCGGCAGTTTCAAGCTGACCGTCGACAAGGGCGATGCGAAGAACCTGGTCTCGTTTTGCGGCGAAAACGTCAGGAAGATCGGACCGACGACGTTCGAGATGAAGGCGCAGAACTTCTACCCCGAGCATGACATCGACATATTGCTGCTGGAGCCGTCGGATGGCGGAAACGGCGGCTGATGGACCTCGCGCTTTATGTCGCCATCGCCGAGAACGGCGTGATCGGGCGCGAGGGTGGGTTGCCGTGGCGGCTGTCCACCGATCTCAAGCGGTTCAAAGCCGATACGATGGGCAAGCCCATCATCATGGGCCGCAAGACCTATGAAGGCATCGGCCGCCCATTGCCGGGCAGGCTCAACATCGTGGTGACACGAGACAAGGCATGGCGCGCCGAGGGCGTCGAAGTCGCGCACTCGATCGAGGACGCAATCGCGCTGGCGACGGTGCGCGGGCGCTGCATGGCCGGCGCCGACGAGATCTGCGTCATCGGCGGCGGCGAAATCTACGCTCAGGCGCTGCCGTTGGCCGATCGGCTGCACGTGACCCATGTTCTGGCCGCGGTCGACGGCGATGCCCATTTCCCGCCGATCGATCCGGCGCTGTGGCGGATCGTCCGCTCGCAGGAGGTGGAGGCTGGCGAAAAGGACAGCCATGCGACACGCTATTCGGTTTACGAGCGGCGCCGCGACGTGCATTGAAGGCGACAAAGGGGTCGCGACAGGTCTAGATGGACCCAAAGGCGGACAGTGGCGGCAGCCGATCGCGTTGAAAGCGTGCCGTCGCATCCCTATAGAAGAATAATATTGGATTTTGCGCCGGTGAGCCGGCGCTTGAGGGAATTCCAAGCGAAAGGACATTCATGCCCTGGAACGACAAGAGCGGCGGCGGCGGCCCGTGGGGCGGCGGCAACAATCAGGGGCCTTGGGGTCAGGGACCAAAAGGACCCAGCGGCCCGCAGGGCTCGCCTCCCGATCTCGAGGATATCATCCGGCGCGGGCAGGACCGGTTGCGGCGCGCGCTGCCGGGCGGCGGTGGCGCGAGCCCTGCCGTGTTCGGGCTGATTGCCGCGGCGCTGGTGGTGCTATGGGCGTTCAAGGCAGTGTACACCGTCCAGCCAGATGAAGTTGCGGTGGAGCTCAGGTTCGGCAAGCCGAAGGCGGAGCTGTCGCAGCCGGGCCTGCATTTCCATTGGTGGCCCATCGAAACGGTCGAGACCGCTAACATCGCCGAGCAGCTTGTCAGCATCGGCGGCGGCAGCACCAGCGGCGATGGCCTGATGCTTTCCGGCGACCAGAACATCGTCAACGTGCAATTCTCGGTGGCCTATCAGGTTTCCGACCCGAAGGCCTATCTGTTCGACGTGTCCGACCCGGGCGGCATGCTGCAGCAGGTCGCCGAAAGCGCGATGCGCGAAGCGGTCGGCCGGCGCCCGGCGCAGGATATTTTCCGCGACGACCGGCAAGGCATTGCGGCGTCGGTGCGTGAGATCATCCAGACGACGCTGGACGGCTACAAGGCCGGCCTCAACGTCAACGCAATTTCCATCGAGGACGCCGCGCCGCCGCGCGAGGTGGCAGACGCGTTCGACGAGGTGCAGCGGGCCGAACAGGACGAGGACAAGTTCGTCGAGCAGGCCAATCAGTATTCCAATCAGAAGCTCGGCCAGGCGCGCGGTGCGGCCGCACAGATCCGCGAAGACGCGGCCGCCTACAAGAACCGGGTCGTGCAGGAGGCCGAAGGCGAGGCGCAGCGCTTCATCTCGGTCTATGACGAATATGCAAAGGCGCCGGAAGTGACGCGCAAGCGGCTCTACCTGGAGACGATGGAGAGGGTGCTGAAGGATTCGAGCAAGGTCATCGTCGAGCAAGGCAACGGGCAAGGGGTGGTTCCCTACCTGCCGCTGCCGGCATTGCAGCAGAAGGCGCCGGCACCGGCCACCGGAGGAAACCAGTGATGGCCAACCGTCTTCCCGTCATTGCGGTCATCGCCGCGGTCATCCTGTTCCTGCTCTATTCGTCGGTCTTCGTCGTCAATGCGCGCCAGCAGGCGCTGGTGCTCAGGTTCGGCGAAATCGTCGACGTCAAGAACCAGCCGGGCATCTATTTCAAGGCGCCATTCTCCTTCTTCGATGCCGACACCGTCCAGCTGATCGAAAACAGGGTCCTGCGCTTCGACCTCGACAACATCCGTGTCCAGGTTTCGGGCGGCAAATTCTATGAGGTCGATGCCTTTATCGCCTATCGTATCTCGGACCCGCGTGTGTTCCGCGCCGCGGTTTCCGGTCAGATCGAACTGGCCGAGGCCCGGCTGAGGACGCGTCTCGACGCTGCCTTGCGCCGCGTCTACGGCCTGCGCGACTTCGAGGCGGCACTCTCGGAAGAGCGCGCCGTGATGATGCGCGAGGTGCGCGATCAGCTGAGGCCTGATGCCACCTCGCTTGGCCTGCAGATCGAGGATGTCCGCATCCGCCGCACCGATCTCACGGCCGAAGTCTCGCAGCAGACCTTCGACCGCATGAAGGCCGAACGTCTCGCCGAAGCCGAGCGGCTGAGGGCGCGCGGCAACGAGGCAGCGCAGCGGATCAGGGCTCGCGCCGACCGCGAAGTGGTCGAAATCGTCGCCGAAGCGCAGAAAGAGTCTGAAATCCTGCGCGGTGAAGGTGAAGCCCAGCGCAGCGCGACGTTTGCCGGGGCCTATCAGCGCGATCCGGCCTTCTTCGATTTCTACCGGTCGATGAATGCCTATGGCACGGCGCTGAACAGCGCAGGAACGACGATGGTGCTGTCGCCGAATTCCGAGTTCTTCCGCTTCTTCCGCGACCCGGACAGCAAGGAAACGCCTGCGGCACCGGCGGCACCACCGCCAGCACCTGCCGCTCCCGCGCCACCGGCGGCTCAGCCAAGCACCGGCCAGTAGGGCCGGTGCAGGGATAGCCGGCGTAACAGAGGATTTATTCTCTGGCGGTAGCCATAGCCGCAAACGTGCCTTATTTCTTGCCAACATGACGCGACGCGGCGTTTTTTGCCGAAGCGCTTTTTTCAGAACACCCGGAGGCCTTTCGATGACATCCACCACCCTTCTGCGTGCAGCGAGGCGGACGTTCATCGCCGGGGCCGCTGCGCTTCTGGTCGGCGCCATTGCCGTTCCGTCGTTCGTGGCGCCGACGATGGCAGCCGACGGGCCGCCCTCGGTTGCCGATCTCGCCGCCGGCCTGCTTGGCGCCGTGGTCAACATCTCGACGTCGCAGACTGTTAAAGGCACTGAGGGGCCGGGCGCAGTGCCGATGCCGCAGCTGCCGGAGGGCTCGCCCTTCCAGGACTTCTTCGACGATTTCTTCAAGAACCGTGGCGGCGACAAGGGCGGCGGCGGGCAAAAGGTGCAGTCGCTGGGCTCCGGCTTCGTGGTCGACGCCGAGCAGGGCATCGTGGTGACCAACAACCACGTCATTGCCGATGCCGACGACATCGAGGTGAATTTCTCCGATGGGGTGACGCTCAAGGCGACGCTGGTCGGCACCGACACCAAGACCGATGTCGCGGTGCTGAAGGTCGATCCGAAAGGGCACAAGCTGACGGCGGTGAAGTTCGGCGATTCCAACACGATGCGTGTCGGCGACTGGGTGATGGCGATCGGCAATCCGTTCGGTCTCGGCGGCACGGTGACGGTCGGCATCGTCTCGGCACGCAATCGCGACATCAATTCCGGCCCGTATGACGACTTCATCCAGACCGATGCCGCGATCAACCGCGGCAATTCCGGCGGACCGCTGTTCAACAGCAGCGGCGAGGTCATCGGCATCAACACGGCAATCATCTCGCCATCGGGCGGCTCGATCGGCATCGGCTTCTCGATCCCGTCGCAGCTTGCCTCGGGCGTCGTCGACCAGCTTCGCCAGTTCGGCGAGACGCGGCGCGGCTGGCTCGGCGTGCGCATCCAGCCGGTGACCGACGACATTGCCGAAAGCCTGGGCATGGCGACCGCCAAGGGCGCGTTGGTCGCCGGCGTTATCAAGGGCGGGCCGGTCGACAACGGCACCATCCAGGCCGGCGACGTCATCATCAAGTTCGACGGCAAGGACATCCATGAAATGCGCGACCTGCCACGCGTCGTGGCGGAGAGCCCGGTCGGCAAGGCGGTCGACGTGATCATCGTGCGCAAAGGGGTCGAGCAGACCGTCAAGGTGACGCTCGGCCGGCTCGAGGACGGCGAAAAGCTTGCCAGCGGCGGTGAAAACGGCAACGCCGACCAGGACGATGCCGACAAGGCGCCTGCGGTTTCGACGGCTGCCGTGCTCGGCATGACGATCGGCGAGCTCAATGAGGAGACGCGCACGAAATTCGGCATCGCCGCCGACGTCTCCGGAGTCGTCGTGACCGACGTCTCCAAGGATTCGGCGGCTGCCGAACGCGGCATCCAGCCGGGCGAGGTGATCACCGAGATCGCGCAGGAATCGGTCGCCACGCCCAAGGATGTCATGGACCGGATCGGCGCGCTGAAGGAGCAGGGGCGCAAGAACGCGCTTTTGATGCTGGCGTCGAAGACCGGCGAGCTGCGGTTCGTTACGATCCGGATGGATTGAGTCCGGAAGAGCCTGCAACGCTCTGATGTTAAAAGGAAAAGGGCGGCTAGCGGGCCGCTTTTTTTCTTGCCTGCCAGTCTGTGCGTGACAGCCTGTAGAAGACATGTCGCCTGAGTGCGGTGTGGCTGTCCGGAACACCGGGATGGTCGAAATCGGAGGCGGGGTCGGCGATCATGCCCAGGCGCTCCATGACGCCAGTGGACCGGCTGTTATCCTTGACTGCGAAGGACACGATTTCGTCGAGGCCAAGTCTTTCAAAGCCATAGGTGAGCCAGGCTTCGGCTGCTTCGGTGACATAGCCGCGGCCCCAGAATTCGGGTGCCAGCCGCCAGCCGATCTCGATCGTGCCGCGCGGCAGGAATGGCAAATGATCGGTTCCGGTTATGCCGACGAAGCCGATGCATTCACCTGTGGCTGCGATCTCAGCGGCCGCGAAGCCGAAGCCGTCGCGATCGATAGCCGCGCGCAACTCCTCCATCTTGGCGTCAGCCTGGGCGCGGTCGCGGCGAAACGGAAAGAATTCCATGACCAACTCGTCGGAATTGATGCGATGGAAGAGCTCGCGGTCACGATCTCCCCAGTTGCGCAGGATCAGGCGCTCGGTGCGGATCGGCGTCATTCGACAAATTCCTTCCGGCGATAACCCTGCAGATAAAGCAAGGCGGTGAGGTCGCCGTGGTCGATACGGATCTTTGCCTCGGCTGCCACGGCCGGCTTGGCATGCAAGGCGACGCCGATCCCGGCAAGACGGATCATGTCGAGATCGTTGGCGCCGTCACCGACGGCAATGGCATCGGCAGGCGTCAGGCCGAGGCCGGCGGAAATCTCGATAAGGGCTTCGGCCTTGGCGGCGCGGCCGAGGATCGGTTCGGCGACCAGGCCGGTGAAGCGGCGATCCTGCTCGATCAGGCGGTTGGCGCGATTTTCGTGAAAGCCGAGCAATGCTGCGATGCGGGTGGTGAAGATGTCGAAACCACCGGAGATCAGGGCCGTCCAGGCGCCATTGGCCGCCATTGTCTGGACGAGCGTGCGGCCGCCGGAGGCTAGCGTCAGGCGATTGTCGATGATGCGGTCGATGATTGCGGCATCGAGACCCTTGAGCAGCGCCACGCGCTCGCGCAAGGCCGGCTCGAATGCGATCTCGCCGTTCATCGATCGCGCCGTGATGGCGGCGACGCGATCCTTGACGCCGATCTCGTCGGCAAGCTCGTCGATGCATTCCTGGTCGATCATCGTCGAATCCATGTCGGCGATCAGGATCTTCTTGCGCCTGTTCTCGGCCGGCTGGACGGCCACGTCGATCGGTTCGGAAGCCAGCGCGGCACGCAGGCGCGCCGTTATTTCGGAAGCGTCGGCGGTCTCCGGCAAGTCGAGCTCGCAGGCGATGCCTTCGGCCAGCCAGCGAACAGCGCTTGCGCCGACCGACCGCGAGGCCATATTCGCTAGCGTCGGCGTCAATGCGCGGCCGGCGGGATGGGATAGAAGCGTGGCGATCAGCGGCATCGAAAATTCCAGCGGACGGGCGGGCGGCGGCCGCCTGAAGAACGCGATCCTGATAGCCGGGCCGACCGCCAGCGGCAAGTCGGCGCTCGCACTCGACCTCGCCGAGCGCAATGGCGGTGTCATCGTCAACACCGATTCCATGCAAGGCTATTCGGTGCTCGACGTGCTGACGGCGCGGCCTGGTCCTGCCGAACTCGCCCGCGTCCCCCACTTTCTTTATGGACACGTCGATCCGTCCACCGCCTATTCAACCGGCGCCTGGTTGCGTGATGTCATAAAGCTGATCGACGACGGCACGCTTTCGGAGCGGCCAGTGATTTTCGTCGGCGGAACCGGGCTTTATTTCCGGGCGCTCACGGAAGGTATCTCGGAGATGCCCGACATTCCGAAGTCGATCCGCGACCGCTGGCGCTACGAGCTCCAGGAACAGGGCGCAGTGAGATTGCACCGCATCCTGTTGCGCGAGGATTCTGCGGCCGGCATGATGCTGAAGCCGACGGATGGCCAGCGCATCGTGCGGGCGCTGGAGGTGCTCGACGCGTCGGGCCGTTCCATCCTGGACTGGCAGGCCGCGCGTGGCTGGCCGTTGATCGACGGGAGCAGCGCGCGTTTTTTCGTCATCGAGCCGGAGCGAGCGGCTCTGGTGGAGCGGATCGATGCCCGCTTCGACCGCATGCTGGATGAGGGGGCACTGGACGAGGTGAAACAGCTTTCAGCGCTCGGCCTCGATCCCGACCTGCCGGCGATGAAAGCAATCGGTGTTCGCGAGCTTCAGGCCGCGCTGGCCGGCGCCTTCAGTTTTCCCGAGGCCATCGAGCGCGCGAAAATCGCGACGCGGCAATATGCCAAACGGCAGGCGACCTGGTTCAGGCACCAATTGGGCCCGGAATGGCAGAGATTGCGTCCTGATGGGGGGATCGACTCGATGCTCTCACTCCCTCCTTCGAGCGCAACCTGAAAAGTCGACACCGAGGGGACATTTCGCGTTGAAGTTGTCCAGGTTAACTGTCCGTAAGTTCCCGCATGCCATAAGATCGCTACGAACTTTCCAACGGGGAGCAGATGCGTTTCCACAAGGCGGAATCAGCCTTTTTCGTCTTTATTTTTGTGATCCTGGCCGCCGGCCTGGTGACGCTTTACGCCTATGGGCTCCTGCAAACCCTGGCCGCCGACATTAGCAATACGCCTTCAAAACTCGATGAAATCGTCTATCTCAACAAGCTGCTGTTTGCGACGGGCGTGCTGTTGGCGACTGCGCTGTTCTTCGGCATTTTCTTCATCTACCCGCTGATCCGAAAGCAGGCGACGGAAGAAGGCAAGCTGCGCGCCATGACCGTTTCGCTCAGCGCGCGTTCGGAGACGCTGGAGCATGCGGCGCTCACCGACAGCCTCACCGGCATGCAGAACCGGCGTTATTTCGACGATGCGCTGAAGGAATATCTCGAAGAGTTCCGCCGCATCGAGAAACCAGTAGGGCTGATGATCCTCGACCTCGACCATTTCAAGCAGGTCAACGACAGCCACGGCCACGATGTCGGCGACGAGGTGTTGCGGGCGGTCGCCAACTGTCTCAAGGACATGACACGCTATCACGACGTGGTGGCGCGCCTGGGCGGCGAGGAGTTCGCGGTGGTCACGCCCAATATGGACGCCGAGCTGCTATCCAAATTCGCCGAGCGCATCCGCAAGGCGATCGCCAACATGTCGGTGCTGACGGGCAATGTCCGACTGAAAATCACCACCAGCGTCGGGCTTGCCGTCTGGGATCGCAAGGAAACCGCCGAGGAGTTCTATCGCCGCGCCGATCGCCAGCTCTATGAGGCGAAGAGGCAAGGGCGCAACCGCGTCTGTGCCTGAATTCCGTCATTGAATTCGTGATTCCGGCCGTCTGGTATCGTTTTCTTCGTTTCCGGTGCACGCAGACCGACATCACCCCGTCAAGCTGAGATGCTGCCTTTGCGGGGCTTGCCGGAAATAGAGGTGTTGCCGTGACTAAATCCGATCTCTCCGGTCTTTACCGAGGCTATATTGCATGCCTGAACAAGCAGGATTGGCCAAATCTGGGGAGGTTTGTTCATGATGAAGTGACCCACAACGGTCGCAAGCTCGGATTGTCCGGCTATCTCGAAATGTTGGTGAGAGACTTCGACGAAATTCCGGACCTTTATTTCAACATTCAGCTATTGGTTGCCGATCCGCCTTATGTAGCGAGCCGGCTAAGCTTCGACTGCGCGCCAAGGGGAACGTTCCTTGGGCTCGATGTAAGCGGGAAGAGAATTTCGTTTGCCGAGAACGTATTTTATGAGCTTCAGAGAGGGAAAATTCGCCAGGTGTGGTCAGTTATAGACAAGACAGCCATCGAAACTCAGCTTTGATATCTGCGAGCGCTGCCTAAAAGTCGCTCGGCTCAATCATTCTGGGGGACGCAGGCCGAAGGTCGCCGGCTTGAGGCCGTAGCGCAAGTCGAAATCGTCGTTTCGCTGGGTGCGTGCGGCCGACGGCTTGCGATAGTCCGAATCGCCGGCCTGCCGGCCCGGATCGACGACTTCCGCGAAAGGCATTGCCTGTTGTGATTTCGGCACGTTGCGCAGCCGTTCGACGATTGCCACGAGGTCGACCTCGTCGCCGGTTTCGGACGGCAAGGCATTCTCGCGTCTGGCGGTGCCGGGGATCAAATCCTCGGAGAGCTTTTCGAACTTCATCCGCATCGTCGTCGCCACGCCTTCCCCGAAGGCGATAGCCTCGCGCTGGCCCATGGAAGACAGGAACGCGAGCGTCGAAGCCGAGGAATCGGCGATCGCCGAGCGGATGATCGCCTGGTCCTGCTCGTTGGCGAGCCGCATGGCAAAGAACGTCGAGCACTGCGACAGGATGGTCGGGTCGAGTTCGCCCGGGCGCTGGGTGACGACGCCGAGATAACAGCCATATTTGCGGCCTTCCTTGGCGATGCGCGACAGCGCGTGCCGCGTCGGCGCGAAACCGAGGCGCGGATCGGCCGGCATATAGCGATGCGCTTCCTCGCACAGGAAGAGCAGCCGCAGGCGGCCTTCGCTCCACAACGCCAGGTCGAAGGCCAGCCGCGCCAGGACCGAGCAAACGGAATTGACCACCTCGGACGGCATGCCGACCATTTCGAAGCAGGTCACCGGGCGGCCGTGATGCGGCACGCGGAAGATGTTGCCGATCGTCTCGTGGATGGTGTCCTCGATCAGGCGCGAGTTGAACATGAAACGGTAGCGCGGATCGGATGCCGCCGATTCGATACGTGTCTTCAGTGACCTGAGGGTCGGGCGATCGTTCTTGCTTTCCAGCAGCCCCATGCGCTCGTCGACCAGCTTGATGAGGTCGGCAATGCGATAGGGCACCGGCGCGTCTGCGGTCAGCGCATCGGTGCTGCGCCGTAGATAGTTGCCGGAGTTCGGATTGCGGTAGAGGTTCTTGGCCGCGGGGATGAGATCGCGCAAGGCGTCGACCTCTTCCGGGACCGTCTCGCGGCCGCGAAACAGCACCTCGGCAAATTCCTCTAGCTTGAACATCCAGAAGGGCAGGTCGAGCGTCGTCGAATCGACCCTGACGCAATATTCGGGCAACGACGCGGCGAACTCGTTGTGTGGATCGAGGATGAGCACGCGCAGGTCGGGCCGGGCGGCGATCGACTTGCGCAAGAGCAGCGACACGGCGGTCGATTTGCCGACCCCGGTGGTGCCGACAATGGCGAAATGCCGCGCCAGCGTATCGTCGATGGCGATATTGGCGTCGATCGCCTCGTCCTGCGACAGCGTGCCGATGGTGATCGAATGACGACCTGCGAGATCGTAGACGGCCTGCAGGTCGCGGCTGCGGATACGATGGGCAATGGCGCCGATATGCGGGTAGGTTGTGATGCCACGGTCGAAGATCGGCTTCGCGCCGGGTTCGGCCCCGTCGCGCACCTCGCCGATCAATTCGATGCTGACCTCGATCGGATTCTGGCCCTCGCTGCTCCACGCACGATCCGACTTGCCGATTTCATAGACCAGGCCGACGGTTCGTGATGTACCGAGATTGATCGAGATCATCTTGCCGACGCTCCACAGGCCGGTGACCGTGCCTTCGATATCGTCGGCATAGGCGCTGATGGTGGCGCGCGCGCCGTCGCATTGTACGACATTGCCCAGAATGCGCTTGTCGTTCTGCTCCGCCCTGCGGCGCTCCAGCAAAGTCGGTTCCCCAATGGAGGCTTCGCGTTCAACGAGCATGGATACGCCGGTCCCCTTTTCCCAAGCGATGAGCCTAGGCGAACGGGGTTAAGGTGGGATGAGGCCGGATGGTTTAGCGGACATTAAGGAGTTTGCGAAAACTGGATGAAACGGCCGTTGCTCTGTAGAAGAATTTCGATATATTGGATTAATGGATGATATAGCGAACGACATCTCCTCGACCATCGGCAGAAGAATACATACCGAAAGAGTGGCTCGAGGCTGGTCCTTGGCAGAACTGGCGGAGCGGTCCGATGTTTCGAAAGCCATGCTGAGCACGGTAGAACGCGGCATGACCAGCCCGACGGCGGCACTCCTTGTGCGTATTGCGGCCGCCTTCGGCATGACGCTGTCCACATTGATCGCAAGGGCGGAATTGCAGGGCGGTGGCCTGCTTCGCGAATGTGACCAGCCGCTCTGGCGCGATCCGGCTACGGGATATGTGCGGCGGCATCTTTCGCCGGTTTCGGACATGCCCCTCGAACTGATCCGGATCCAGTTGCCGGCCGGCGCCAAGGTAAGTTTCCCGGCGGCGTCTTATGCCTTCATCAGGCAACAGATATGGCTGATCTCCGGGCGGCTGGAATTCACAGAGGGAGACATCGTTCACCGGCTCGAACCGGGCGACTGCCTGGCGCTCGGCGCGCCATCCGATTGCGTCTTTCACGCTCCGGGGCCGGACGCCGCCGACTATCTGGTTGCGTTGGCCAGGAGCTGAGGTGAAGGCGCGCCGTCCAAAACGCTGCGACAATGGCGGTCCGCCGCTCGACGACTATGACGGTCCGCCCTGGGGCAAGGGCGACCCCTATGTGTTTCTTGCCTGGCAGACCGCCCATGCCCAGGCATGGAAAGTGCCGAGCCGCGAGATCATGCTGATGCGGCTGCACAAGGCCGAGCGGCTGGGCCTGACCTATGAGGAATACACGCTCGAACTGCTGGAACGCGGGCGACATCTGCAAGAGGAAGACGCCGATCGCATCGCGGAAATCCGGCGGGCCAGGAAGCGGAAGCGGACCAGTCGTTTCGACTGACGGACGGCGACAGGGGAACGACATGAGTTCGATCGAAATCAGGCCACTCAGCAATGCTGACGGAACGCAAAAAATGCTGACGGAACTGCTGATCGGGACAGTCGCTGCCGGCGGCTCGGTCAGCTTCATGCATCCGTTGGTGCCGGAGATGGCCGCGGCCTTCTGGAACAAGTCGCTTCAGGCGGCCGCCAGAGGCGAAAGGGCGGTGCTTGGGGCCTGGAACGGCGAGGCTCTGGTCGGCACCATCACCTTGCTGCTCGACTGCCCTCCCAACCAGCCGCACCGGGCCGAGATCGCCAAGCTGATGATCCGCCTCGATTACCGCGGCAAGGGCATCGCAACCCGCCTGATGGAGGCGGCGGAAGCCGTTGCTGTGGAGAAAGGCCGCACGCTGTTGGTCCTCGACACGGCAAAAGAGGAGGGGGCTTCCGGGCTCTATGAAAAGCTCGGCTTCACGCTGGCCGGCGAAATACCGGATTATGCGCTGAAGCCGCATGGCGGGCTCACAGGCACCCTCATCTACTGGAAACGCGTCGGCCGGACACGCTGATGGCGACAACGATGCACCTTTGCAACACCCGTCAGACCATCGCGGGCGTGGAAAGAATAGCTCTTGCGTCAAATTGGCGGCGAGCTTAGAGAAGCCGCCCATTCTGATCCGTCGTCCTGAAAGGAGACCTGTCAATGACCCGGCGATCCAGATCGACACATTCCGTGCCGACGCTGGAATTGCGTGCGGCTGACAGGGTTCCAATCAGGAAGAACGGCCATGGCAAAGTCCATGATCCAGCGCAGGCAGGATGCCGAGCGCGAACGCATTGAAGCATATGCCGTAACGCTGCGGCGGGTTTTTCCTGTCCCGCGTCCCGCTCCGGATTTCGAGCGGGCGCTCGACGAGGCACGTCGGGGCTTTGCCGGCATGGCGATCCGCGACGGCGCGCTGTGGCGTCCAAAGCTGAAGACGCGCGACCCCGCGCGGCTGCGGCTGGCCGCGGCGCGCCATCTCTATGCGCGCTACCCGGTTACAGCCGCGCTCGAGGGGATCTGGCTGGACAGCTCGGGGTTGAATGCCGGCGAGATTGCGCTTCGCAAGGCTTGGTATACCGCAGTGGCGCGTGGTGACTCGCTTTACAAGGCGGGCGCCTGTGCGTGGCTGTCTCGCAAGGAGGTGCATTGCTTCTTGAACTTGCCCGGCGATTTCACGTTCGACGAGGCATTTTGGGTGGTGATCGCCCGGTCCTACACGGATGATTCCGGGTTGGCGGCCCGACTTGCCAAGTCGAAAATCGCGCGCACGCCACGTAACGATCTGGCCTTCTGGCGCGAGGTGACACGGTTCTTCTGCGGGCAACCCGCGTCGAAGGAGGAGATCGACGATCTTTGCGACTATATCGGCGCCGTGCACCAGCGCGATGCGGCGTACAGCCTGAAGGGTCGCACGCTTGCCTCGCTGCGTCGGCAGATGCTGGAATGGCATCGAGACATTGCCGCGATCGAACGCATCGAGGCAATGCGCCGCCGCGCTGCCGGGCGGACCACGCGTACTGCCGGGACGCAGTCGCAGGGTCGCGCCTGGGACGGCTCGTGCCTGGACGACTGGGACTGGCAGCCGTCGACCAAGGAGGCAAAGGCGCATGGCGAGCGTTTCTTCGTCCGTCAGTTGAAGACAGCCGAGGATCTGGTCGCCGAGAGCCGGGCGATGCATCATTGCGTCTCGATATACGCGGCCAAATGCATCGCCGGCAATGCCTCGATCTGGGTGCTGCGGCGCTCGGCGCTGGGCAAGATCGAGCGGTTGCTGACGATCGAACTCGACCCGCAAAACCGTGCGGTGCAGGTGCGCGGTTTCGGCAATCGTCTCGCCTCGCTCGAGGAGCGCAAGATCATCGAGCGCTGGGCCAAGGCGAGGGGTGTGGTGCTCTGCGCCTGAAACGGAACACCCGCGCGGCGGAAAGGCGGCGCGGGTGCATAATGGGCGGATGTGCCGACGTCGGGCCAAGTGCACATTCGCCGTTGACAGCGGCGTCAAACCAATTCTATTGTCCGCCACCATGAAAAAGGCACTCATTCTCGTAGGAAAGCGCGTGGGCAAGGCGGTGTAACCGCCGGGCGGTGACCTCCCATGCGCAAGACACAGGCTCCCTCGGGGGCCTTTTTTATTGCCCGAAACACGACTAAACGACGAGCAATCGCCAGATGGCGAACAGTACGGGACCAGAACGATGAGCAGTGGACAGAATGAGCGGCGCGAAATGCCAAGAACTGAAATGCCAAGGAGCGAAATGACGGGTGCCGAAATGGTGGTGCAGGCGCTGAAGGACAATGGCGTCAAGCATGTTTTCGGCTATCCGGGCGGCGCGGTTCTGCCAATCTACGATGAAATCTTCCAGCAGGACGAGGTCGAGCACATCCTCGTCCGCCACGAGCAGGGCGCGGGCCACGCGGCGGAAGGCTATGCGCGCTCGACTGGCAAGGCCGGCGTCATGCTGGTGACCTCAGGGCCGGGCGCCACCAATGCGGTGACGCCATTGCAGGACGCGCTGATGGACTCGATCCCGCTGGTCTGCCTGACCGGCCAGGTGCCGACTTCGCTGATCGGCTCGGATGCGTTCCAGGAGTGCGACACGGTCGGCATCACGCGGCCCTGCACCAAGCACAACTGGCTGGTCAAGGACGTCAACGAGCTCGCGGCAACGATCCACGAGGCCTTCCATGTGGCAACGACAGGGCGCCCCGGTCCGGTCGTCGTCGACATCCCGAAGGACGTGCAGTTCGCCAGGGGTATCTATGTCCCGCCGCAGACGGCGCCGCGCACCAGCTACCAACCGAAGGTCCAGGGCGATCTGGAAAAGATCAAGGCGGCGGTCGAGCTGATGGGGGCTGCCCGAAAGCCGATCATCTATTCGGGCGGCGGCGTCATCAATTCCGGCCCGGAGGCGAGCCATCTGCTGCGCGAGCTGGTCGACCTCACCGGCTTTCCCATCACCTCGACGCTGATGGGCCTCGGCGCCTATCCGGCGTCGGGCAAGAACTGGATGGGCATGCTCGGCATGCACGGCACGTATGAAGCGAACATGGCGATGCACGATTGCGACGTCATGCTCTGCATCGGTGCGCGCTTCGACGACCGCATCACCGGGCGGCTGACGGCGTTTTCGCCGAATTCGAAGAAGATCCACATCGACATCGACCCGTCGTCGATCAACAAGAACGTCCATACCGACGTGCCGATCATCGGCGATGTCGGGCGTGTGCTGGAGGATCTGGTGCGGCTGTGGCGGGCAACCGCCAAGGCCGACAAGAAAGCGCTTCACCCGTGGTGGGAGCAGATTGCCAAATGGCGCGCGCGCGATTCGCTCGCCTACAAGATGAACCACGAGGTGATCATGCCGCAATACGCCGTCCAGCGGCTCTATGCGCTGACCAAGGACCTCGACACCTACATCACCACCGAGGTCGGCCAGCATCAGATGTGGGCGGCGCAGCACTATCATTTCGAGAAGCCGAACCGCTGGATGACCTCTGGCGGATTGGGCACGATGGGCTACGGCCTGCCGGCGGCACTCGGCGTGCAGATCGCGCACCCGGATGCGCTGGTCATCGATATCGCCGGCGATGCCTCGGTGCAGATGACGATGCAGGAAATGAGCGCGGCGGTGCAGCACGAGGCGCCGATCAAGATCTTCATCCTCAACAACCAGTATATGGGCATGGTGCGGCAGTGGCAGCAGCTGCTACACGGCAACCGGCTGTCGCACTCCTACACCGAGGCGATGCCGGATTTCGTCAAGCTCGCCGAAGCCTATGGCGGCCACGGCATTCGCTGCGACAAGCCGGACGAACTCGATGATGCCATCAAGGAGATGATCGCGGTCAAGAAGCCCGTCCTGTTCGACTGCCGCGTGGCGACGCTCGCCAACTGCTTCCCGATGATCCCGTCCGGCAAGGCGCATAACGAGATGCTGTTGCCGGACGAGGCGACGGACGAAGCTGTCGCCAACGCGATCGACGCCAAGGGTAGGGAACTGGTGTAGTCTGGTTCAAGGAAGCTGTGCGAAAACAGCAGATTAGCGCAAAAGTTTGAAATCGAGATTCATGTCATGAACGCACAGTTGCAACCGACCGGCTCCGCCTATTTCATCGCCAAGGAGACGGAAAAACCAGAGAACCACACGCTTTCGGTCCTGGTCGACAACGAGCCGGGCGTGCTTGCGCGGGTCATCGGCCTGTTTTCCGGACGTGGCTACAACATCGAGAGCCTGACGGTCTCGGAAACCGAGCACGAAAAGCACCTGTCGCGCATCACCATCGTGACGCGCGGCACGCCGCACGTGCTGGAGCAGATCAAGCACCAGCTCGAGCGCATCGTGCCGGTGCACCGCGTCGTCGATCTCACCGTGCGGTCGCAGGAATTCGGACAGGAGCGGCCATTGGAGCGGGAACTCGCGCTGGTCAAGGTCGCCGGCACCGGCGAAGCCCGCGTCGAGGCGCTCCGGCTCGCCGATGCATTCCGCGCCAGCGTCATCGATGCCAACACCGAGCATTTCATCTTCGAGATCACCGGCAAGGGCTCCAAGCTCGATCAGTTCATCGCCATCATGAAACCGCTCGGGCTGGTCGAGATCTGCCGTACCGGGGTGGCGGCGATGAACCGCGGCCCGCAAGGGATGTGATCATGATGCTCGCGGCGGCAATTCTAGCAGGCGCCGGCGCAATCGTTCTTGCGGTCACGACGGCGGCGGCCAGCTAGGAGCCGGTATTCGACAAGTCAGTGCTGCCGAAATTGTTTGAAGAAATCGACCCGCAGGGGCACACCGAGCTATTATTTCCAACAATGCCCGGCCGATATTTGGCGCAGGGCGTCGGGCGTCGATGACGCGCTCTTTTCCACGCCGGGAATAGATTACCAAGGTTGTGAGAAAGACGTCTTGGCCTGTGCCAGGCGGTGTTTCGACGGACGCAGGGGCGAAGCCTGTTTCGAGACGGCCAGGGTCATCCAGGAGCACTCGCCAGAAGACAAGCAATGGACCGAGGAGATGTTCGCCCAGGCCTGCGCAACTGGCAGTATCGGCGGCTGCACAAATCGCGGCGCGGGAATTCTCTTGGGTCGGCTTGGGCTAAACAAACTGCTTGCCGCCGGTAGTGCCAATGAATCTTGCCCTTATCGCGCACATTCAAGCTGAGCTGCAATGAGGGCGATGCCTGGGGTTGCACCATGTATGGCAGCGCCCTTCAGCATGGTGAAGGCGTCTCTGCGGACGAAGCCGAGGCGATGGCCGCTTACAAAAAGTCTTGCGAGATCGCTGTGGAATTTGACGCCTGCCGATACGCCAAGGCGCTCATGAAAACGATGCAAAGCCGCTAGGGCTTTTCAGATTTGCGCAACTGCGATCTTTGCGCTGCCTCGCCTCGACCAAGTTCTTTGCTTTCTCTCTTGATAGGGCGCGATACCGGGCAGACATCCTGAACAAATCCATTCAGCGTGTTCACAAGATTGTTCTGGACCAGAGAATAGTGGATGAACTGTCCGTGCCGCTCCTTGGCGATGAGCCCGGCCGTCTCCAGAATGCTCAAATGCTGCGAGATCGACGGCTTCGACATCTCGAAGCGCGCCGCGATCTCGCCCGCCGTTAGGGAAGAGTGCGCAAGATAGGCGAGGATCTTGCGCCGGGGCGCTGAAGATAGCGCTTCAAACACGCGCTGTATCGCGCCATTTGCGTGAGCAGCCGTTTCGGCATCCGCTGCGTGCTCTGCATCTTCGATCACTGTCTGCCACCTTGTGATGCCGAGGCGTTGGCTGCGCCTCGGTCCGCCTTTCTTATTTTCATTTAGACTATTGCCTAAATACCTAATTCACAGTAGTAGACGATTAGCTTACTGCCTAAGTAACGGACGACGCGCCAGAAGGCAAGGCTGTGGTCCGGAAATGTTCATGCAGGAGGAGGGGTACCGATGAAAACCATATCCACGGGCAGAATGATTTCCCAACAGGACAGTGACGCCGAAGACGGCAAAGTCGTGTGGGTGCCGGCAAAGTCGATCTGGGTCGGGGCGATGACGATCGCCGCCATTGTGTTGGGACCGATGACATTTAGCTGGAGTGCCTTCGCCTTATTCGTTGCGACAACGGCGGCGACAATCTGCGCCGGACACTCGGTGGGGATGCACCGTCTGCTCATCCACCGGTCGTTCAAGGTTCATATCTGGGTCGAGCATGCGCTGGTCTACCTTGGCGTGCTCGTCGGCATGGCCGGTCCTTTTGGGATGATCTATGCTCACGATATTCGTGACTGGGCTCAGCGCCAGACCGCATGTCACGATCTCCATGCCCATCGTCGGCCATTTTTCACCGATGCCTTCTGGCAGATGCATTGCGCGGTCGCTTTGCGCAATCCACCCACCTTCGTCATCGAACACTCGATCACGAATGACCGGTTCTACAAGTTCGTCGAGCGCACCTGGATGCTGCAACAACTGCCCTGGGCGATCCTCTTTTTCGCGCTTGGCGGCTGGGATTGGGTGGTATGGGGAATCGCGGTGCGCGTTTCAGTGTCGCTTACCGGGCATTGGTTGGTTGGGCATTTTGCGCACCGAGATGGGGAGCAAGGATGGCGCGTCGACGACGTTGCCGTGCAAGGATACAATTTGCCGCGTTTCGGGCTGGTAACGTTCGGCGAGAGTTTCCACGGCAACCATCACGCGTTTCCCGAGTCTGCACGGCTTGGTCTGGAACACGGACAGATCGATCTCGGCTGGCTATTCATTCAGGTTCTGGCGATCCTGGGTCTGGCGCACAGCGTCAAGATTCCGGAGAATACGCCGAGACGAAAAGGGCTGCGACGCGTGCGCCGTCAGCGCGAAACTGCCCCGAATTCAGATCTATGGTCGGTGCAGCCCTACCGCAGATAGATGTTCTCAGCGGATATTGGCCTAAGATATGAAGGAACGCTTGGGGCGCGTGGACCAACGAATTGCAATTGCACTCAGCACCTCATCGATTTAAGTCAGTATTTC
Source organism: Mesorhizobium sp. M0664 (assembly GCF_040320565.1). Classification (NCBI taxonomy): domain Bacteria; kingdom Pseudomonadati; phylum Pseudomonadota; class Alphaproteobacteria; order Hyphomicrobiales; family Phyllobacteriaceae; genus Mesorhizobium; species Mesorhizobium sp. M0664. The sequence continues at coordinate 265,093 of NZ_JAMYPW010000003.1, read as the reverse complement.
AGTATTATTGATCTTTGCGATCCTCCATGACCTTCGATGCATTCCTTGCTCTGCTGGTTTATGCCTTCGTGACCTCGATCACGCCGGGTCCGAACAATTTCATGCTTTTGGCCTCGGGCGTGAATTTCGGCTTGGTCAAAACCGTGCCACACATGCTCGGCATCGGCATCGGCTTCCTCGTGCTGTTGCTTGCCGTAGGCTTCGGGCTTGGCGCCGTGTTGACGGCCTTTCCGGTCCTGCATACCGGGTTGAAGATCGCCGGCGGCCTCTACTTGCTTTATCTCGCCTCGAAGATCGCCATGTCGCGCTCGCTCGGCGGCGAAGACAAGACGAAGGGCCAGCCGATGCGCTTCATCGAGGCTGCGGCATTCCAGTGGGTCAATCCCAAGGCCTGGGTGATGGCGATTACAGCCATGGCCGTCTATACCAGTCCGGAACGCCCGTTTGTGTCGGTGGTGCTGATCGCAGCCGCTTTCGCCGTCGTCATGCTGCCGAGCATTTCGACCTGGGCCGGTTTCGGCATGGCGCTGCGCGGCTTTCTGGCGGATGCGGTGCGGCTCAAATGGTTCAACATCGTCATGGGTGTGATGCTTGCGGCGACGCTGTGGCCGATGCTGCGTTAGCTGCCGTTCTATTGTGCACTGCACATTAAATCTTCGTAATGACGGGTTTTGGCCCTTTTTCGCCTTCGGCATCCTCTATTATCTGGCAAAAGCGCGGCAAGAGGCTGCGAGTTGAGCTAGACTACGGCCACCGGATAGCGGCGTGTCGGATCGAGAGGTCTTTTGTCGATGCGCGGAAAGATCGTATTAGCGGTGATCGCTGCAGCCTGCGTTGCCGCGGCGTGGCTCTATCTTTCGCCCAGCGCAATGAGCGGTCTTCAGCAGATGCTGTCGGCGAAGCAGACGGCGACGGCGGACAAGCCCGCTGCAGCGGCAAATGCCGCGCGTACGACTTCGGTGGTTGCCGCCACCGCTACGACGGCCGATTTCCCGGTCCGGCGCTATGCCATCGGCTTTGTGTCCTCTCCTGCCGTGGTCAGCATCAACGCGCGGGTCTCGAGCCAGATCGTCGCAATCGCGGTCAAGGACGGACAGATGGTGAAGGCCGGCGACCTTCTTTTCTCGCTGGACGATCGCTCGTTGAAGGCGCAACTGGCACGCGATCAGGCGACGCTCGCAAAAGACCAGGCGCTGCTTGCCAGCGCCACGGCCGATCTTCAGCGCGCCAAAAATCTCGTCGCCAGGCAGGCCGGAACACAGCAGACCTACGATCAGGCCGTCGCGGCACAGAAATCCGCCGCGGCCACCGTCGACGCCGACAAGGCAACGATCGATGCGGACCAAATCCAGCTTGGCTTCGCCACGATCAGGGCGCCGATCTCCGGCAGGCTTGGCGCAGTCAGCGTCGCCGTCGGCGATCTCGTCACCACCAGCAACGGCAGCAGCACGTCGACTCCACTGGTGACGATCACGCAGGTCGACCCGCTGCAGGTGAACTTCAATCTCCCCGAAAGCGATCTTGCCTTGCTGCACAAGGCGCTGGCAGCGCCGCGGCAAGGTGCGGTGACGCTGACCAAGGACGGCGACCCGAAGCCGGTCGGCAAGGGAACGCTGGATTTCGTCGATTCCAGCGTAGACACGGCGTCCGGCACGATCGCAACGCGGGCCAGTGTGCCCAACGCCGATCTTTCGCTATGGCCGGGCCAATACGTCAACGTCGTGCTCGATGCCGGCATCATGCCACAAATGACGTCCGTTCCGACGGTCGCCGTCCAGCCCAGCCAGAAGGGCCCGTTCGTCTATGTAATCAAGCCGGACAACACCGTTGAAATGCGGCCCGTGCAGGTCGCGCTGACAGAAGGCACCAACACCGCAATCAGCCAAGGATTGAAAAGCGGCGAGCGTGTCGTCGTCGAGGGTCAGACCAAACTGAAGAACGGCGCGGCGGTGCGCGAAGGCAAGGCTTCGACCGGCACAGGCGATCGGGCGGCTCCGAAGGTTGCCGAGGCTGACCGGACGGGCGGAACACAGCCATGATTTCCGAATTCTGCATCCGCAGGCCCGTCGCCACGCTGCTCATGTCGTTCGCCCTGGTTCTGGGCGGACTATTTGCTTACAAATTCCTGCCGGTCGCGGCGCTGCCAAGCGCCGAATTTCCGGTTGTCAACGTCTCGGCCTCGCTGCCCGGGGCTTCGCCGGAAACCATGGCGACCTCGGTGGCAACGCCTCTGATCAAGCAGTTTGCCACTATCGCTGGCATCGATTCGATCTCGACGACCAACTCGCTCGGCTCGACCTCGATCGCCATTCAGTTCGTACTCAACCGCGACATCGATGCAGCCGCCGCCGACGTGCAGGCAGCGATCGCACGTACGCAACGACAATTGCCGCCGGAGATGACCAGCCCGCCGAGCTACCGCAAGGTCAATCCAGCCGACGCGCCGATCCTGTTGATGTCGCTGGTCAGCGACACAATTCCGCTGACTGATCTCGACGCGTTTGCCGAGAATGTGATTTCGCCGTCGCTGTCGACGATTGACGGCGTTGCGCAGGTGTCGATCTACGGGCAGCAGAAATATGCCGTGCGCGTCCAGATCGATCCGACGGCGCTCGCCGCACGCGGCATCTCGATCGACCAGCTGCAGACGGCCATTGCCTCGGCCAACAGCAACACGCCGCTCGGCGTGCTCAAGAACAACAAACAGCAGCTGACGATCACCGCGAACACGCAGCTGAACGATGCGGCGGGATTCTCCAACATCATCATCGCCACCAAGAACGGCCATCCGGTGCGGCTCGGCGAGGTGACCCGCGTCATCGATTCGGTCGAGACCACGACGACGGCAAGCTGGTATGACGGCACCCGCGCCATCATTATGGCGGTGCAGCGCCAGCCGGATGCCAATACCGTCGACGTCGTCGACCGCGTCAAGGCGATGCTGCCTTCCTTCGACGATCAGATGCCGGCAGCGGCGAGCATCCAGTTGCTAAACGACCGCTCGACATCGGTCCGCGAGGCGGTCGATGACGTGCAGTTCACGCTCCTGCTCACCATCGCGCTGGTGGTGATGGTGATCTTCCTGTTCCTGCGCCGAGTGACGGCGACGGTCATTCCGGCGGTGGCGGTACCGATTTCGCTCATCGCCACGCTGGGTGTAATGTACCTGTTCGGCTTTTCCATCGACAACGTCTCATTGATGGGGCTGACGCTGGCGGTCGGCCTTGTCGTCGACGATGCAATCGTCATGCTCGAAAACATTTTCCGCCATATGGAGGAGGACGGGCTCTCGGCCCTCGAGGCGTCACTCAAGGGCGCGCGCGAGATCGGCTTCACCATCATCTCGATCTCGATCTCGCTGGTCGCCGTGTTCATTCCGGTGCTTTTGATGGGCGGCGTGATCGGGCGCATCTTCAACGAATTCGCGGTGGTGGTGACGGTCGCCATCCTGGCGTCGATGTTCGTCTCGCTGACGCTGACGCCGATGCTGTGCTCGCGGCTGTTGTCATTATCGAAAGCCGAGCAGAAAGCAGCGCACGGTGAAGGCCATAGACAAAACGTCTTCATGCGGGGCTATGACAGGCTGCTGACATTCTGCCTGCGCCACAATTTCCTTGTCTTCCTTGTCTTCCTCGTGACCGCCGGGCTGTCGGTGTGGCTGATCCAGATTTCGCCGAAGGGCTTCTTCCCGCAGGAGGATATCGGCCAGGTCTCGGTGACGACCATCGCGCGCCAGGACATTTCGTTTGACGCGATGGTGAAGCTGCAGGGGCAAGTGGCGGATGTCTTCACCCATTCGCCCTACGTCGCGCATGTCGGCTGGTCGGCGGGCAGTGGAAATAATGCGCTCAACCAGGGCCAGCTGTTTGTGCAGCTGAAAGACAAGGACCACCGACCGAACATCGACAAGGTGCTTACGGACCTGCGGCGCCAGCTGGCCAATGTGCCCGGCATCGAAACCTACATGCAGCCGGTGCAGAACCTGCGGCTCGGCGCGCGTTCTTCGGCGAGTGCCTACCAGCTTGCCGTTCAGGGCCTCGATACCGGCCTGACGAACGTCTGGGCGCAGAAGCTGACGGACGCGATGGCTGCCGATCATGCCGCCTTCACCGACGTCACCAATGACCTGCAGAACAACGCGCTACAGGCGACGCTGGTGATCGACCGCGACAAGGCGGCGAACCTCGGCGTCGATACCGACACGCTGCGCTCCAGTCTCTACGGCGGTTTCGGCACCCAGCAGGTGTCGACCATCTTCGGTTCGGCCGACAGCTACGACGTGATCATGGAGCTCGATCCGAAGATCGAGTGGTCGCCCGAGCGGATGCTGGCCATCAAGGTGAGAACGGCGAGCGGCAGCCTAGTGCCGCTCGGTGCGTTCGCCCGCGTCGATCGGACCGCCGGTGCTTTGACCGTCAACCAGCTCGGCCAACTTCCGGCAGTGACCATCTCCTACAATCTGCCGCAAGGCGTGGCCCTCGGCGACAGCGTGAGCCACATCAACGCGCTGAAGGACAAGATCGGCATGCCGCCGACGATCTCGACCGCCTTCTCGGGGACGGCCAAGACGTTCCAGGATTCGCTTTCCAACCAGGGGCTGCTGATCGGCGGCGCGATTCTGACCATCTATATCGTTCTCGGCATGCTCTATGAGAGCTTCATCCACCCGCTCACCATCCTGACCGGGCTTCCATCGGCGGTGCTCGGCGCGCTGGTGGCACTGCGGCTGGCGGGGATGGATCTGTCGGTGATCGCGGTGATCGGCATCCTGATGCTGATCGGCATCGTCAAGAAGAACGGCATCATGATGATCGACGTGGCGCTGGAACTCAGGCGCGAGGGGATGTCGCCCGTCGAATCCATCCACAAGGCCTGCCTGATGCGCTTTCGGCCGATCATGATGACCACGCTTGCCGCGCTGATGGGTACCATCCCGATCGCGCTCGGCACCGGCGCCAGCGCGGAATTGCGCCAGCCTCTCGGCGTGGCGGTGGTCGGCGGTCTTGTCGCCTCGCAGGCACTGACGCTGTTCGTCACACCCGTCATTTACGTCTACATGGAGCATTTTTCCGGCTGGCTGGTCAGGCTGTGGGCGCGGCGCCGGGGCGAGCCGAGCCCGGTCGAAGCGGTCGACCAGCCGTCACTGTTCGACGAGGAGGAAGAACCGGTGCCGCAAAAGGCGGCAGCCGAATAGCGCTGGCCCAAGCCGTGGTGCTTGCGGCCGGGGGTCCGCGATCGTAATTTGACGCCATGCCGCACAATCACGACCACGACAACGAGCTTGATCCCTTTGCGGCGCGGGTGCGCGCGCTGGAGACGATTCTCACCCGCAAAGGCCTGATCGATCCGGCGGCGATCGATGTTATCGTCGACACCTATGAGACTAAGATCGGGCCGCGCAACGGCGCAAAGGTGGTGGCGAAGGCCTGGGTTGATCCCGGGTTTGCCGCATGGCTGAAGCGTGATGCGACGGCGGCAATCGAATCGCTCGGCTACACCGGCCGGCAAGGCGAGCACATGCAGGCGGTGTTCAACACGGCCGACACGCACAACCTCGTCGTCTGCACGCTATGCTCCTGCTATCCGTGGTCGGTGCTCGGCCTGCCGCCGGTCTGGTACAAGGCGCCGCCCTACCGTTCGCGCGCAGTGATCGATCCGCGCGGCGTGCTCGAGGAATTCGGTCTGACCTTGCCGGCGAGGACGACAATCCGGGTGTGGGATTCGACCGCCGAGCTGCGCTATCTGGTGGTGCCGATGCGCCCCCGGGGTACGGAGGGCTGGGATGAGGCAAGGCTCGCCGATCTGGTGACGCGCGATGCCATGATCGGCACGGCGTTGGTGCGGGAACCGGCATGAACGGGCCGCAGGATCTCGGCGGCCAGATGGGTTTCGGGCCGGTCGCGCCCGAACCTGACGAACCCTATTTCCATGCCGATTGGGAAAGGCGGGCGCTGGGCGTGACGTTGTGCGCCGGCGCCATGGGCGCCTGGACCATCGACGAGAGCCGGCACGCGCGGGAATCGCTGCATCCAGCGGATTATTATGCCTCCAGCTACTACCAGATATGGATCAAGGCGCTGGAGGTGCTGCTCAAACGCCATGGTTTCGTCAGCGACCGGGACCTGACTACGGGCGACGCAGTCGACCCGGCAGCGACACCCAAACGGGTGCTGAAGGCTAAGGACGTTCCGGCGGTGCTGGCCAAGGGCGGGCACTGCGACCGGCCTGTCGCCGCGCCTGCGCGGTTCAAGGCGGGCGACCCCGTGCGAACCAAGAACTTTCATCCGACCGGCCACACCAGACTGCCGCGCTATGCACGCGGCAAGCGAGGCGTCGTCGAGGCTGTGCGCGACGGCTTTGTCTTTCCCGACACCAATGCGCACGGCCAGGGCGAAAACCCGCAATGGGTCTATACGGTGGCCTTCACCGGCGGCGAAATCTGGGGCGAGGGCGCCGATCCGACACTTGTCGTGTCGATCGACGCCTGGGAGAGCTACCTTGAGCCGGCGTGAGACGGGCTCAGTTGCCGCCATGCTGCCCGCCGGTGTCGAGGCGCCTGTGTTTGCCGAGCCGTGGCAAGCAGAGGCCTTTGCCATGACGGTAGCACTGCACGACAACGGGCTGTTTTCGTGGAGCGAATGGGCGGATGCTTTGTCGGCAGAGGTGAAGCGGCCGGGCGCCGCGCGCGACGGTCACGATTACTACGAGCACTGGCTGGCAGCGCTGGAAAAGCTGCTTTTGGCCAAGGGCGTTGCCGGAAAGCGCGACGTCGATGCGCTCGCCGCTGCCTGGGAACGCGCCGCGCACGCAACGCCGCATGGCAAGCCGATCCAGCTGGAGAACGATCCACAGCGGGCCGGGTAAGCTGCGGCCGCCCGGCCTTGTTCTCTTTACGTTCCTGTTCGTCACTGATAGCCTGACCCTGTCGCAGCGGCGTGATTGCCGGCGATGAAAATTTGCCGGTGACGGCAGTCACCTTGTCTTTCCCTCGCGAATCCGGTCTGTCGCGCTGATGGAATTCTCTCCTCAACAAGACGAGGCGCTGAAGGCGGTGGCCGGCTGGCTGAAAGCAGGCAAGCCGCAGCTGTTCCGGCTGTTCGGCTATGCCGGCACCGGTAAGACGACGCTGGCGCGCTATTTCGCCGAGCATGTCGACGGCCAGGTGCAGTTCGCCGCGTTTACCGGTAAGGCGGCGCAGGTGCTGCGTTCCAAGGGGGCGGTCAATGCCCGCACCATCCATTCGCTGATCTACCGGCCGAAGGGCGAGGAATCGGTAGCGGACGAGGTGACCGGCAAGACATCGATGTCGCCGACATTTTCGCTCAACCGGCAGAGCCCGATCTCGCGAGCCAAGCTCGTCGTCATCGACGAATGCTCGATGGTCGACGAGCAGCTCGGCCGTGACCTGATGAGCTTCGGCACGCCGATCCTGGTGCTCGGCGATCCCGGCCAGTTGCCGCCAATCTCCGGCGGCGGCTTCTTCACCGACCATGAGCCGGACATTCTGCTCACCGAAATCCATCGCCAAGCGCGAGACAACCCGATCATCCGGCTGGCGCTTGACGTGCGCGAGGGCCGCGAGTTCATGCGCGGCGACTATGGCGCGGCGCAAGTGATCGGCAAGGAAGACGTCACCCAGGAATTGGTGCTGAAGGCGGACCAGGTGCTGGTCGGTACCAACCGTACGCGCCGCCGTTATAACCAGCGGCTGCGCGAGCTGAAGGGGTTCAACGCCGATTATCCGCAAGCCGGCGACAAGCTGGTCTGCCTGCGCAACGATCCGGCCAAGGGACTGCTCAACGGCTCGTTGTGGAAGGTGATGACCTCGTCGCGCGAGACGGTCAAGCCTGGCATCAATCTGCTGGTTTCGCCGGAGGAAGACGACCCGGATCGCGGCGTCGCCAAGATCAAGCTGCTCAAGGCGGCATTCGAAGATCCGGACGCCGACATTCCCTGGCAGCAGAAGAAACGTTTCGACGATTTCGACTATGGCTATGCACTGACCGTGCACAAGGCGCAAGGGTCGCAATGGAACGAGATCGTGCTTTTCGACGAAAGCTGGGCATTCAAGGAAACTCGCCAGCGTTGGCTCTATACCGCTATCACGCGCGCGGCCGAACGGTTGACGATCGTCCGATAGGGCTGTCAGGTCCGTCGTATCAGCGCTGGGCGATCGGTCTGGCGTCAAGCCATTCCCAGGCGGCGGCTTCGTCCTTGGCCTCGAAATGCCGGAGTTCGATAGGCAAAGAGGCAGGCAAAAAGGCTCTTGCCTCCGGTATCCAGTTCGGCTCACCGATCGCCGCGCAGCGGCCGATATGCTCCACGGCATGAGCTATGCCCTGTTCGATCGTCTCGTCCGATACGTCGGCCCAGTCGACACCCTCATGGTCGATCAGGCGCACCAGCACGTCGATCTTCGGATGCAGCGCATAGGCCGCCTCCAGCAATCCGAACAGGTTTTCGGCGTCAGCCGCTGCGACATGGCCGACGACATCGATGGCGAAGAGGTCTTCGCGATCGGTGTCGATGCGGCGAACCGCCGGCACGGCCTCGAGAAAATTCAACAGGGAACTCCTTGCGCTCGATTTCCTTCGCACACCTTGGAACACCTGAAACCCTCTGTCTGTTCCCATTAAAGGCGGTATAGATGCGCGCCAAGATCAGCCTGGAGCCGTGCAAATGCCTGCAAAGCTTTCCGTCAATCTCAATGCGATCGCCATGCTGCGCAACCGGCGCGACCTGCCGTGGCCAAGCGTGACGGGGCTCGGACGCATCGCCCTTGCCGCCGGCGCGCATGGGCTCACGGTGCACCCGCGACCCGACGAGCGGCACACCAGGCATTCCGATCTGCCTGAGATCAGGGCGCTGATCGACGACGAGTTCCCGAATGCGGAATTCAACATCGAGGGCTATCCGACCGAGGAGTTCCTGGCGCTTGTGGAAAAGCATCAGCCCGAGCAGGTGACGCTGGTGCCCGACGACCCGGCGCAGGCGACTTCCGACCATGGCTGGAACTTCGCCGCCGAGGCTGCGTTCCTGACACCGGTCGTCAAGCGCCTGAAGAAGGGAGGCTTTCGCGTGTCGCTGTTTTCGGATCCGGATCCCGCTGGCGTGAACGCCGCTCGCGACACCGGCGCCGATCGGATCGAACTCTATACGGGTCCATACGGCAGCTATCATTCCGATTCGGCAAAAGCGGCGAAGGAATTGGAGAAATTGGGAAAGACGGCGGATGCCGCATTGGCGGCAGGGCTCCAGGTCAACGCCGGGCACGACCTTGTGGTGAGCAATTTGCCGGCGCTGGCCAGGCGCATCCCAGCATTGGCCGAAGTGTCGATCGGACATGGGTTGACAGCCGATGCGTTGGAGTATGGCATGGCCGCAACGGTCAGGCGGTTTCTGAAGGCTTGTGGCTGGTAGAGAAAGGCGAGCCGATAGGCCATGCGTTCCGGGCACGGCAGCGCGTCCTTTCCATCCCGCAGCGTCGAGCGCCGCACGTCTATGGGAGTGTCGTCCATGGCTCTTGCCCACGCCGGTAGCGAGGCAGAACCCATCGAACAATCCAGCCACTCCAAGGCCGAACAGCACAGCACCAGAGTTTTGATGCTGGGCGCGTTGGGCGTGGTTTACGGCGATATCGGCACGAGCCCAATCTACGCGTTTCGGGAAGCGCTGCACGCATCGTCGGGACCGGTAGCGCGCAACGACGTCCTTGGCGTGCTGTCGCTTATCGTCTGGGCGCTGACGATCATCGTCACGATAAAGTACGTCGCTTTCGTGCTCAGAGCCGACAACAAGGGTGAGGGCGGCACGCTGTCGCTGATGGCGCTTGCGCGCAACGCTTATCCAAAGGGAGCCCGGTTCATTCTGGGGATCGGACTTTGCGGCGCGGCGCTGTTTTTCGGCGACGCCATCATAACGCCGGCCATCTCCGTGCTTTCGGCGGTCGAGGGCCTGGAAGTGGTGACCCCGACGCTGGAAACTTATGTTGTTCCGATCACGCTGATCATCCTGGCAATGCTTTTTGCCGTGCAACGCTTTGGCACCGGCAGGGTGGCGGCCGTGTTCGGACCGGTGACGGCAGCGTGGTTCCTGGCGATCGGTGCCGCCGGGGTCTACCATCTGCTGGACGACCCGTCGGTCCTGCTGGCGATCAATCCCTATTACGCGGTCGCTTATCTGGCCAATACGCCCACCGGTGCGTTCGTCACGGTCGGGGCTGTGTTCCTGGCGGTCACCGGGGCCGAAGCCCTTTATGTCGATCTCGGCCATTTCGGCCGCAGGCCAATAGTGCTGGCGTGGTTCTCCGTCGTGTTCCCTTGTCTGCTCCTCAACTATTTCGGACAAGGGGCGTTCGTCCTGGCCAATGGCGGCAAACCCACCAATCCGTTCTTCCAAATGCTGCCTGATTGGGCCCTGATGCCCATGGTTGGCCTGGCGACGGCAGCGACGGTGATCGCCAGCCAGGCGGTGATCTCCGGCGCGTTCTCGCTGACTCGCCAGGCGGTACAGCTCAATCTGCTGCCGCGCATCGAGGTGCAGCATACTTCCGAGATGCAATCCGGCCAGATCTACATGCCGCGGGTCAATCTGGTGGTCGCGCTGGGCGTGATGTTGCTGGTTGTCGGCTTTGGCAGTTCGAGTGCGCTGGCTTCCGCCTATGGCATTTCGGTGACTGGCGAAATGCTTATGACGACCATCCTGCTGTTCGTGGTGATGCGGTTCCGGTGGAAATGGCAGCTTGCACTGGCGGCCGCGCTCACACTGCTGTTCGGCACGATCGATACCGGATTTTTCCTCGCAAACGTCGTCAAGATCCTCGAAGGCGGGTGGGTGTCGATCACGGTCGCCTGCGGCATGGGGCTGATCATGTCCACATGGATACGCGGCACCCGCTATTTGTTCGACAAGACGCGCCGGAACGAGATCCCGCTGGATTTCCTCGCCGGCAATCTGCTGAAGAAGAAGCCGCATCTGGTGTCGGGCACCGCGGTGTTCCTGACCAGCGATCCGCTGAGCGCGCCGACCGCGCTGATGCACAGCCTGAAGCACTACAAGGTGCTGCACGAGCAGAACGTCATCCTTTCGGTGGTGACGGCACCGCAGCCGGTTGTGCCCGACAGCGAGCGCGTCAAGATGGAAATGGTCAACGAGCTGTTCATGCGGGTGACGCTGACCTTCGGCTACATGGAGCAGCCCAACATCCCGCGTGCGCTGGCGATCTGCCGCAAACAGGGCTGGAAGTTCGACATCATGACGACGTCCTTCTTCCTGTCGCGGCGCTCTCTCAAGGCCTCGCCCAATTCCGGCATGCCGGTCTGGCAGGACAAGCTGTTCATCGGGCTGGCGCGCTCGGCGGCCGATGCAACGGAATATTTCCAGATCCCGACCGGACGCGTCGTCGAGATCGGGACGCAGGTGGCTATTTAAAAACGTGTCCGTTGCGACATTCCAGGTGGTCTGCCGATCGGACTGAGTCTGCCAAGTCGTGGAGGGCTCGCAATATCGGGACGGAGCCATTACGTGACGGCACTTGATATTGCAGCGCAGCAAGCGTAGAGCACCGCCCGCTTACCGGAGTGTCGTCCATGGCCCTTACCAATGCTGGTAACGAGGCAGAACCTGTCGAACAATCCAGCCATTCTGAGGTCGAGCAGCACAGCACCAAGGTGCTGATGCTGGGCGCGCTCGGCGTGGTTTACGGCGATATCGGTACCAGCCCGATCTATGCATTTCGCGAGGCGTTGCACGCATCGGCCGGTGGCAACGTCGCCAACCGTGGCGACATCCTCGGTGTGTTGTCGCTGATCATCTGGTCGCTGACGATCACCGTCACCATCAAATACATCATGTTCGTGCTCCGCGCCGACAATCGAGGCGAGGGCGGGGTGCTGTCGCTGATGGCGCTGGCGCGCAACAGCTTCCCGACGCGCTCGGCGGTGATCCTCGGCATCGGCATCGTCGGCGCGGCGCTTTTTTTCGGCGACGCAGTCATCACGCCGGCGATCTCGGTGCTATCGGCGGTCGAAGGTATGAACGTCGTCACGCCGACATTCCAGCCCTATGTGGTGCCACTGACACTGGCCATCCTGGCGATCCTGTTTGCGGTACAGCGATTCGGCACCGGCGGCGTAGGTTTGGTGTTCGGGCCAGTCACCGCGCTGTGGTTCCTGGCCATCGGCCTTTCCGGCATTAACCACATCATCGCCGATCCGGAAATCCTGCTGGCGATCAGCCCGCATTACATCGTGTCGTTCCTGGTCAACTCGCCCGATGTCGCCTTCGTCACGGTTGGTGCGGTCTTCCTCGCCGTCACCGGCGCCGAGGCGCTCTATGCCGACCTCGGCCATTTCGGCCGCAAGCCGATCGTACTCGCCTGGCTGGCAATCGTGTTTCCTTGTCTGTTGCTCAACTATGTCGGGCAAGGCGCCTTCGTGCTGGCAAATGGCGGCGTTGTCGGTCATCCATTCTTCGAGATGAACCAGGGCTGGACGCTTATTCCGATGGTCGTGCTGGCGACGGCGGCGACCGTCATCGCCAGCCAGGCGGTGATCTCCGGCGCTTTTTCGCTGACCAGACAGGCGGTGCAGCTCAATATGCTGCCGCGTTTCGTTATCCAGCATACGTCGGAAAAACAGTCGGGCCAGATCTATCTGCCGCGCATCAACCTGATGCTGGCGCTGGTAGTGATGTTGCTGGTGGTCGGCTTCGGCGAATCCAGCCGCCTGGCCTCGGCCTACGGCATTTCGGTGACCGGCAACATGCTGGTGACGAATGTGCTGCTTTTTGTTGTGATGACGCGCATCTGGAAATGGCCGCTCGGCGTCGCGATCGCCTTGATGGCCGTGTTCGCCTTCGTCGATACCGGCTTCTTTGCCGCCAACATAGTCAAGGTGTTTGAAGGTGGCTGGGCATCGCTTGCCATCGCCGCAGTTATCGTGATGACTATGTGGACCTGGATCCGCGGCAGCCGCTATTTGTTCGACAAGACGCGCCGGAACGAGATCCCGCTGGATTTCCTCGCCGGCAATCTGCTGAAGAAGAAGCCGCATCTGGTGTCGGGCACCGCGGTGTTCCTGACCAGCGACCCGCTGAGCGCGCCGACGGCGCTGATGCACAGCCTCAAGCACTACAAGGTGCTGCACGAGCAGAACGTCATCCTTTCGGTGGTGACTGCGCCGCAGCCTGTCGTGCCCGACAGCGAGCGCGTCAAGATGGAAATGGTCAACGAGCTGTTCATGCGGGTGACGCTGACCTTCGGCTATATGGAGCAGCCCAACATCCCGCGTGCGCTGGCGATCTGCCGCAAACAGGGCTGGAAGTTCGACATCATGACGACGTCCTTCTTCCTGTCGCGGCGCTCTCTCAAGGCCTCGCCCAATTCCGGCATGCCGGTCTGGCAGGACAAGCTGTTCATCGGGCTGGCGCGCACGGCGGCCGATGCGACGGAATATTTCCAGATCCCGACCGGACGCGTCGTCGAGATCGGAACGCAGGTGGCTATCTGAGCAAACGGCCGTGCCCTTCGAAGGGCACCGCCATTTGTCAGGCTCAGCTCACCAGAGCCGCCTTGTTTGCTTCAAGAAATTGCTTCAGCGGCCGCGGCTTCCTGCCGGACAGCGTCTCGATCGCGTCCGTCACCATGCTGATGCGGCCGGAGCGTGTGTTGGTGTCGAAGGAAACGATGACAGGCGCGAAACCTTCGGGGACGCCGGCTGCCTTCAATCCCCCGGTCAGCGCTTCGTCCGAAAGCTGGACGACCTCGATCGGCTTGCCGGTAACTTCGGTGACGAGGGCTGCAATCTCGGCCATCGTGTGGGCCTTGGGGCCGGTCAGCGTGTATGTCGTGCTTTCGGTTCCGCTCGAAGCAAGGCTGGCGGCGATCGCCGCGGCCATGTCGTCGCGCGCGCCATGGGCAATGCGGCCGTCTCCGGCGGATGTGTACCACTGCCCCGACGCGATGGCGTGCGGCAGCGCCATGAACAGGTTCTCCTGATACCAGCCGTTGCGGAAGATGGTGTAGGGGATACCGCTCGCCTTGATCGCCTGCTCGGTGCCGTGGTGATCAGGCGCAAACAGTACCGGCGATCCTGGCTCCGGACTGGGCATCGACGTGTAGAGCAGATGCGAAACGCCGGCGCTTTTTGCTGCGGCGACCGCAGCCTCATGTTGCTTCAGGCGCTTGCCCGGAACGGCGAGCTCGTTTGTCGAAATGATCAGAACCCTGTCCGCACCGGTAAATGCACTGGCCAACGACGTGGCGTCGTCGAAGTCGACTGCCCGGATGGTGACGCCTCGGGCTGCCAGATCGGCCAGATTTTCCGGGTTGCGGGTGGCGGCGATGATGCGCTGAGGGGAGACCTTGAGCGTGTCAAGCAGATGATTAATGACGCCGCGGCCAAGCTGGCCGGAGGCGCCGGTGACGAGAAGGGTGTCGGTCATGAGATGTCCTGACGTTGCGCCGGAGCGGCGGGTGCATATGTTAGTCTCAAAAAGAGACCAGCACTAAAATAGGAATTGACCCATCCTCGTAAAGAAGGCAGTTTTGCGGGAGGTAGGCACACCCAGGGAACCAGCCATGGACGGCAAGATCGTCAATCTGAGATCGAAGCTCGAGATATACAAAGCAGGCAGCGGTGGCGGAAACCTTGCGGATTGCCCGGTTCGCGACGTGATCCAGGGCATAAGCAATAAATGGAGTTCACTGTTGATGGAGGCCTTGGCCGAGAAGCCGTACCGCTTCGGCGAATTGCGGCGGCTGGTGCCCGATATTTCACAGCGCATGCTCACCCAGACGCTGCACGATCTGCAGCGCGACGGCTATGTGCATCGCCAGGTGTTCCCGACCAAACCGCCGAGCGTCGAATACAGCCTCACCGATCTCGGGCGCTCGATGTTTGGACCCTTGCATCAGCTGATCCAATGGGCCGAGCTCAATCACGGCGCTGTACGCGAGGCACGGAAGGTTTTCGATGCTGCCGAAGGCTGAGCCTCCAGGCCGAGACGGCGGCTTGATTTAGCGGCGGTGCTGAAGGATTGTCCGGCCTGGGTTGGGGCGGGCAGATGGGCAATTCTCTGGACATCGCGATTGCCGGCGCCGGGCCGGCTGGACTTGCCGCCGCGCTCTATCTCACGCGCGCCGGACATAGGGTCACCATCTTCGAGCGCTTCGACCAGCCACAACCGGTCGGGTCCGGGCTGATCCTGCAGCCGACCGGGCTGACGGTGCTTGCCGATCTCGGCCTGCTCGATGACATTCTGGCGCTGGGCAGCCGCATAGACCGCCTGCATGGTGCAGATGCCAAGACCGGCCGCACAGTGCTCGACGTCCGCTACGATGCCCGGAGTGGCGGCCGCTTCGGGCTGGCGGTGCACCGCGCGGCTCTGTTCGGCGTGCTTTTCCGCGCCGCCCGGCGCCAGGCGCTCACCATTGAGACAGGTATCGAGCTCGAGACGCTGGAAACCGGCGAGCGGGCAACATTGATCTGCGGCAACGGACAACGGATAGGGTCGTTCGACCTGGTAGTGGATGCCAGCGGTTCGCGCTCCAAACTGCGGCGGTGCGTGAACAATCCGGGCGAACCGCGATCGCTCGCCTATGGCGCGTTCTGGGCATCGCTTGGCTGGCGCGGCGAGGGTTTCGACGAGCACGCGCTGCTGCAGCGCTACGACAGCGCGAGCGTGATGATCGGCGTGCTGCCAATCGGCCGGCCCGAGCCGGATGCCCAGAAGATGGCGGCATTCTTCTGGAGCCTCAAGCCGGCGGATGCCGAGCGCGTCTGGGCGGCAGGTCTCGAGGCATGGAAGGCGAGATTGGTCGGGCTGTGGCCTGAATGCGCGGCCTTCATCGACCAGATCGACAGTTTCGAGCAGCTCTCGCTGGCGCGCTATGGCCATCACACGATGAAGACGCCAGCCGGACGGCGATTGGCCGTTATCGGCGACGCGGCCCATTCGACAAGCCCGCAGCTCGGGCAGGGCGCGAACATGGCGCTGCTCGATGCAGCCGCGCTCAACTACGCGCTCATAGGAACGGACCGTATCGATACTGCGCTGGAAGCTTACGTTCGGGCGCGGCGATGGCATGTGCGGGTCTTCCAGACGCTGTCGCTGGTGCTGACGCCGTTTTATCAATCGGATTCGATTGTGATGCCGTTCGTCCGCGACAGGCTGGTGGCGACGCTGGCAAAAGTCCCGCCGGCGCCGCAGTTTCTTGCTTCCATGGTTACAGGAACGGTGCCCAATCCATTCAAGCCGATAGGGCTTGCGGAAGCGCTGTGGCCGGATCGCCTTGGCGGATGATTTCCGAAAGGTGCGAACCCTTAGCCTGCAAGAATGCATGGAGGCGTTGCGGATGATCGGGAGCGACCGCGCCCTTCACGGATGGGCGTTTGCGCAACGCCTCGCGCCACACCTGGACATGCGGCTTTCCGTCCAGGATGCCGAAATCGCCGATCCGGTCGAAGACGTCGAAATAGCGAAAAATCGGGCCGTAGACCGCGTCGACCAGTGAAAAGCGCTCGCCGTCGAAGCATGGCCCAGCCGCGCCGTTCGCCAGTTCCACTCCCAGGCGATCGAACATTGCTGCCAGAGCCCCGCGTTCGGCGATGAAGGCGGCTTCGGTGAGAGCTGAATAGAAGCGGCCGATGGCATTGAGGATTGCCGAGCCGAACTCGATCCAGGCGCGATGCCGGGCACGGGCGTAGGGGTCGGTGGGATGCAGCGGATTGGGCTGGGTTTCCTCGAGGAATTCGAGGATGACGAGCGATTCGAAGATCACCGTTTCCTGGCCGTCATGCTCAACGCGGAGCAGCGGCACCTTGCCGAGCGGCGATATCGCCTTGAACCAGGCAGGCTTGTTGGCGAGATCGACCGTGATGCGCTCGAATGGCACGCCCTTTTCGCGAAGCGAAATCGCCGTGCGCTGCACATAGGGGCAAAGATGATGGCTGACGAGAGTGAGCTTGTCGGTCATCTCACTCCCCCCAGACATAGTTCAAAGCACCGTCCTCGACGCGGGTGGAGAGGAACATCAGGCGGGAGCCCTTCGGCGCCGGGCCTTCGAGGCGATCACCGTTCGCCATGTCGAACGAGGCGCCGTGCCACTGGCAGACGAGCTTCCCGTCCTTGCAGTCGAGCGGGCCACCGAAATGCAGGCAGACGTTGGCGGCGGCGCGGATACGCTCGCCGCTGCGGTAGACATGGACCTCGCGGCCGAAAAACGGAGCGATGAGGCTGCCTGTTTCCGGAATGTCGGCGATCTTGCAGATTTCATGCTTCATCGGAATTGCCTCTCGTGATTGATGCGATTGCATCTATATAGATGCATTTGCATCGATCGTCAAGCTTGATGCAATTGCATCTATCGCCTACGATGCAATCATGACCGGGATTCCTTCACCTCCAGCCATCAAGGCCTGGGCCCGCCTGATGCGGGTTTCGCGCCAGTTGTTGGAAAGAGCCGAGGACGCGCTGAAGGACAGTGGCCTGCCGCCGCTTGCCTGGTACGACATCCTGCACGAGCTTGCCGAGGCGGGCGAGGGCGGATTGCGGCCGTTCCAACTCACCGAGCGCACCCTGTTTGCGCAGTACAACATCTCCCGGCTGCTGGCGCGGCTCGAAGCCGACGGGCAGGTCGAGAAGCTTCCAGTTGCCGATGACGGCCGCGGGCAAACAGTCCGCGTCACAGACAAGGGACGCGAGACGCGCCGCCGCATGTGGGCTGTCTACGGCCGGTCGATCGCGGAGTTGGTCGGCTCCCGGCTTTCCAATGTTGAACTGGACGCGCTGTCAGCTCTGCTTGGGCGCCTGCGAGATCCGCCCGCCCTGGAGTGACACGCCTTCATGACGAAGATGGCGACCGATTGGCGAGGTCAGGCACTGCCCAAGAGGAATGCCAACGTCGCCAGAACGCCAAGCCCGACGCGGACCAGATGCAGATTGCCCCATTTGGCGATCAATGTCCGAGCTTCAGGATTGACGGAGTTCGCGTCCATCGCCTCCAGCAACCTATTTGCCGGCATCATCACCAGCAGCGTCCATGGCCAAGGCAGGATGATCAGCACAGCGCCGGCCAGAAAAGCGAGATTGCCGGTCAGCCACCACGCGACGAGGCCTAGAATACAGGCGATGACGGCGATCGAGGCCTGCATGGCGGCGCCGCGCTTGTAGGAAGGCTGCCATTCCTGCAGCAATGCTTTGTCCTCGAGGCGAAGCCTCGCCGGCTGTTCGGCGACGCTGACGTAGATAGCCGCACCCGCGAACACTGCGGTAACGGTCAACGCAAGCAATCCGGCGAGCATGATCAGTGTCTCCCGTGATGCCCCGCATGGAGCAAGCTACAGAAATAAAGGCTTGCGTCGGGTCGGGCAATACGCCATAAAGCCGAACCGTAACGTACGGTACGCCATCGAGCTCGTATCTGAACTGCGGGTGAGTTCGCGTCCTGAGGAAAAACTGTGTTGCACGCTGTGACCGACATCGAAACCAGCGAGGCGCTGACGGAGCGGCAGAAGGACGTGCTCGACGCCGCCCTTCGCCTGCTGGTCGAAGAGGGCGATCAGTTGACCATGACCGCCGTGGCGCGGCGGGCGAGCTGCTCGAAGGAGACGCTCTACAAATGGTTCGGCGATCGCGACGGGCTGTTGACGGCAACGGTACAATGGCAGGCGTCTAAGGTGCGGGTAGTGCCGGTCGACCGCAAGGGGCTCGACCTCCCTTCGCTGACGGCGAGCCTCGAACGCTTCGCTTCGGACTGGCTCAAGGTAATTTCGAGCGACACCTCGATCGCGCTGAACAGGGTGGCGGTCGGCCATGCTAGTTCGGGGAAGGACGATCTCGGCGCCATCGTGCTGGAGAACGGCCGCTTCGCACTGGCCCGGCGCCTTAAACCGGTGCTGGAGGCAGGCAAGGAAGCTGGTTTCCTCGAGTTTTCCGACGCGGAGACGGCGTTCCGCACCTTTTTCGGGCTGGTCGCCCGCGACGTGCAGATCCGCCTGCTGCTTGGCGACCGGCTGGAATTGACTGATGCGGCGATCGGCGGCGATGCCGTCCGGGCGACGCAGCAGTTTCTCGCTCTTTACGGGGCAAAAACCGGGCCGCAAGGCCTCTGAATTCAAAACGGGAAGGAACAAAAATGCGTGTCTATTACGATCGCGATGCCGATCTCAACCTGATCAAGGGCAAGAAGGTCGCCATCATCGGCTATGGCAGCCAAGGCAGGGCGCATGCGCTCAACCTCAAGGATTCCGGCGTCAAGGACATCGCCGTCGGCCTCAAAGCCGGCTCGGCGACCGCCAAGAAGGTCGAGGCCGACGGGCTCAAGGTGATGAGCGTAGCCGATGCCGCCAAGTGGGCCGACCTGATGATGATGGCCACGCCGGACGAGCTGCAGGCCGACATCTACAAATCCGAGATCGCGCCGAACATCCGCGATGGCGCAGCGATCGCCTTTGCCCACGGCCTCAACGTGCATTTTGGCCTGATCGAGCCCAAAGCTTCGGTTGACGTCGTGATGATCGCGCCGAAGGGGCCTGGCCATACGGTGCGCGGCGAATACCAGAAGGGCGGTGGTGTGCCGTGCCTGGTCGCGGTCAACCAGGACGCTTCGGGCAATGCGCTCGACCTGGCGCTCTCCTATGCCTGCGGCGTTGGCGGCGGCCGCTCGGGTATTATCGAGACCAATTTCCGCGAGGAGTGCGAGACCGACCTGTTCGGCGAGCAGGTGGTGCTGTGCGGCGGCCTGGTCGAATTGATCCGCGCCGGCTTCGAGACACTGGTGGAAGCCGGCTACGCGCCGGAAATGGCCTATTTCGAGTGCCTGCACGAGGTCAAATTGATCGTCGACCTGATCTATGAAGGCGGCATTGCCAACATGAACTACTCGATCTCGAACACCGCCGAATGGGGCGAATATGTCTCGGGCCCGCGCATCATCACCGCCGAGACCAAGGCCGAGATGAAGCGCGTGCTGAAGGATATCCAGACCGGCAAGTTCACCTCGGAATGGATGCAGGAATACCGCGCCGGCATGTCGCGCTTCAAGGGCATCCGCCGCAACAACGACAGCCACCAGATCGAGGAAGTCGGCGCCAAGCTGCGCGCGATGATGCCGTGGATTTCGAAGAACAAGCTGGTTGACAAGGCCAAGAACTGAAGGACGTCCACGTTCGTTTCGTTACCCGTCCTCGGGCTTCGCCCTGCGGGCGCGTGGGAATTTCCATGAACAAGCTGGTCGACAAGGCCAAGAACTGATCGCAATTTCATTGCCGATCAAGAAAGGCCGGCGGAGCGATCCGCCGGCCTTTTCGCATCAAGATCGTGTGGTTTCCAGGCTTCTGGACAGGCGCACTATCCTCATCACCGTGATATGCCTGTGCGGGGCATGGCACAAAAGTGCCAAGGGGGTGAGAGTTGGAACTCAAATTTCTGTTGATCGGGTTTGCCTGCGCGGTTGCCGGCATGCTCTCCCTCGTCACCTTGCTGAAATGGTGGGAGGTGAGGGCGGTCAGCCGCTGGTCTCCGACGCCGGGAAAAATCATCTCGTCGCGGGTCGAGGCCCGCGAGGTGACCAGTTCGGGATCCGGTTCGGACAGCAGAGGGTCGACCGAAATCCGCAACTTCCCGGCAATCACCTTCGAATACAAGGTGAACGGCAAGACATTTCGCAGTTCGCACTACAGCGTGCAGGAGAACCTTGGAAACTTTGCAGTGGCGGAAACCCTTGCGAAATTTCCAAACGGGGCCGGCGTAACCGTCTTCTACAATCCGGCCGATCCAGCCAAGGCGGTGATCGAACGCACCATGCCCGACGGCTCCTTCAAGTTCATGGTCCAGCTTTCGGCCGGGCTGGTGGTCGGCGCGCTTGTATTGGTCTTCTCCGTCGGCGGCGTCCTCGAAGCGATCCGGCCGTTTTTGCCCAGGCCGCAGAACCTCGGCGCCGCTGCCCTGCTGCTTTTCATGGGATTGTTTGTCCTGCGCATGGGCTTTGCCCAGAAGTCACTTGCGGAACAGGCGGCCAAATGGCCGATCACGGCAGGACGCATCGATGCTTCGGGCCTGCAGAAATTCGAGACCCGCGACAGGTCCGGAGGCGGCTATCGGCCCTGGCGGACAGTCTTCAAATCCCGCGTCGTCTACAGCTATAGCGTCGCCGGCCAGCGCTACGCCGCCGATCGCATCGCGTTCGGCGCAAACGTGACGGCTTCGCTGCCGAGCCTCGTCAGCGGTCGATCGCAGCGCTACCTCCAGGGCGACAAGGTCGAGGTCCACTACGATCCCGACAACCCGGTTGCAGCGGTTCTCGAATGCAGGGTGAGCGGGCTCTGGCTCCTGTGGGTCTGCGCAGTTGGCCTCCTCGGTGGAGCCGCGCTGCTGGTAGGCGTCATCTGAAGCTGCTGTCCTAGGCTGCATATCCAGCGGAAAAAGACGCCTGTCTTCAGCATCTGACAAGAACTCCGCTGTCGAAGCCAGGCCATGTCAATCTCACCGTCGCCCCGTCGACCACAATATGGATGACACGGGAGAACGGCTCTTCGGCCGACGGGTCGGATCCGTAGCATTGGCTGGCCCGAGCCACCCAGCCCGTAGGCGTCTTGAGAAACGATGCGTGTTCGCAGCCGAGAGCAGGGACCGACAGCGCGTCGCGGTACAATGTGTAGACAGTCTGGCGTTGAACATCCGCAACGGCGGTACAGTTCGATCTGTCCCCGGACCATGTGCCCACATAGGGTTCCGTGGCAAAGGCGCTGCCGCACGTAAATGTTAAGATCGAAATGAGCATCAAGAGATTTCGCATCATCGATTCTTTCTTTTCGACGCGGCCTTGGGCCATGCTAAAGCATCGATGCTCAAACTTCACAATGATGCTGCTCCAAGGGACTTAAATGATCATCCGCAAAGCAGCAGCTATTTTTCTGAGCATGCTGAGCCTGTTGCAAGCAGCGAACGCAACAGAATGTTCGCTCAGCCATGCGACCTATCGCGAGCCGCGTTCGGGAGCGACGATACAGTTCCGGCCAACCAACAACGAGCCGGCCGCGCTGACGACCGAGGTCTTTTCGTTGATCGTGCCCAATACCGACATTCGTCTGCCGTCGGACATTACCTGGACCAATGGCAAGTACTCCTTTCCTGTGGGCACGATCCGGCACACCTGCACCGACGACGATCGTGAGGCTGGTCTCGAGGACGGCACCGGGCTGTGCAGAGTGTGGGATGGGCAAGTCTATGCGTTCAATGCAGGCGGTGCCGAGCAGTTGAATTCCCGCGAAGCCTCGCCGGCACCGGCAGGGTTGCTGTTGCCTGACTTCGGCGCGATTTTTACCGAATGGCCCGATTTCGCCAATGCCAATCCCGACGGTTCAGCCTGGGATGCCTTTACCTTGTCGGGTTGCAGCGATGAATAGCAAGAGACTGCCGGCCTGCATCTGCGCCCTGCCGGTCCTTGTTGCCATGGCAACCGGCGCTCGTGCCGACCAAAGCAAGCCGTCGCGTCCGCCTGTCGACAAATGCGCTTGGGAACGGCTGGCGGACAGGGATGTCGGGCTGGCTGCCTGGGTGCAGCGTTGCGATTTCGGTCTTCGCCGGATTCATTTCGAGCTTGGCGGCAATGCTCTTGCCATCAAATACAGCGACGGCGGGCCGGCCGATCCTGTCGTCGAAGTCTTCGATATGCTGCCTGGCGAGGCCGCCGATGCTGCGTTGCAGCGCATTTTTACGGAGAAGACCGAGAAAGCCATCAGCACACGTTGCGTGCTCATGCCTTACACCGAAGGGGCGACGCCCGCGCGCATCCTCCGGTATGTTTTCAGTCCCAATGCCGCCTATCGTGAGGAATTGAAGACCGTCGCCAACCCTGACGAGGTCGGCGTACCGCCTTGCGGCGAATGGGGCGAAGCCCCGGACGGCATTCAGTATTTCGAGGTGCAATCACCCGAACTGCGAAAGCTTCTATTCGTTCGCGTCGGCCAGGATGAGCCGCTGTTTGACGAGCAGACACTGCGAGTCCTGCCACCCGGATAGCGCCGGGATCTCAGCCGTAGTGCCAACTGGGCTTTGGTTCGGTACCGGTGAACATCACGCCGATACGATCCTCGCGGCGCCAGCGGACCACGGCCTTGTAGGCAATGCCGTCGGTCGGAACATAGAGCAGGAACTCATCGGGCACGCGCGCGTCGATCGAGACCTTCAATTCGGCGCCGCCGGCGTGCATGTTGCGCAGCGTGCATGTGACCTCGGAATTGCTCACGCCGGTCAGGATCGTCGCGCCCTTCAAGACGCGCTGCCGGTGTTTGTCCCTCTGTTCGTCCTCGGCCATCGCACGCAATCCAGCCATTTTTCGCGTCTCGGGCGTTCTGATCGGGAGGATTATTAGACCTGCCTGATAAAAATAGCGTTATCAGCAGTCGGGACTGGGCGATGTTCGCGGTTCCTGGCTGGAAGAAAAAGGCGCCGCGAAGCACGGCGCCGAATGATGCTTGTTGTCGGCCTGCTTACCTATAGGGCGAGTAGCATTGCTGGCGCGGCCCGTAATAGGGCTGGAAGGTGTTGTCCCAGGCGCGGTACGACCGGTAGCGATTGTAACACCATTGGACATGAGCACTGGAAAGCCGCCCTGCGCGATAATAGCGGCGCGGTGGCGGCGCGTCGTAGTAGTTGTAGCTGTTGTACAGGCTGCCAAGGCCGAGGCCCAGGCCCAAGCCAAGAATCGCGGCACCCGCACCATCATCATAGTAGCCGCCGCGGTAATGGCGGCGATGGTGGCGCCAGCGCCAGCTGTCGTCCCAGCCGCCATTGTCCCAGTGTCTCGAAAAATGACGGCCGCGGAAATTGTGGGACCGCCATCTCCAATCGTCGCCGCCGTGCCATTGCCGAAAGCCGCGATTGCGCCAACGCCAGATCTGCCTGTCATTGCCGCCTGCCCAATCTTCACGAATTTGCACGATGTCGGCAGCGTTGCCCGCCACCGGCAGCAGGGGTTTGGGCATCGGCCCGGCAAGCGACGGGGCCGAGAGGCTGGCGATCAGACCGAGGGCCATCAGCCCGGATCTGACGGAAGATAAAAAGAGCGGTTTCATCGCACTCTCCGAAATTCAGGCCCCACGCCCAGAAACCTCGGGGAAGGGCCTATTGATGGAACTTTCCATCTGAACGGAAGATGAACAAAAAGGTTCCGTCAACCATGGCGAGCGCGCGATCAATCAGAGCCGCCTGGTTTCTGCGCCCTTGTTTTCGGGCGCGCTTGCGGGCAAAGCTCAAAGCCATGTCGCTGCGCCTTGCCACCTTCAACGTCGAAAACCTAATGAACAGGTTTGATTATTCCGGATACCGCAATCAGCTCAACGAAGATCGCACACTGGCGCTTTTCGACATCCAGAGCGAGGCCGAATACAAGATGCTCGAGCAGGCGCGGGCGATCGCGCAATCCGACGACACGCGCCAGTTGACGGCGCTGGCGATCGCGGCCACCCGCGCCGACATCATCTGCATGCAGGAAGTCGACAATATCGAGGCGCTGAGGGCCTTCGAATATGGCTATCTGTTCAAGATGGTGGGGCAAGGCTACCGGCAGAAATACACCACCGCCGGCAATGATTCGCGCGGCATCGACGTCGCCGTGATGATGCGCAACGAGACCGCGCAGGGCCAGCCAATCGAATTCGTGCGCATGACTAGCTACGCCTATGTCACGTTCGAGCAATTCGGCCTGCACACGGCGGAATTGGCAGCGCTTGGTCACCAGGCCAATGAACGCATCTTCCGACGCGACTGCCTGGAAATCGATCTGACGGTCGCTGGCGCGCCGTTGACGCTGTATCTCGTGCATTTCAAGTCGATGGGCTCGCCCCGTAACGGCCTCGACGGCCGCGAGGCGACAATGCCGCTGCGCATCGCCGAGGCGCAAGCGGTGCGCCGGATCATCGAGGAGCGCTTCGGTAAGGATAATGCCGCCGACAAGCGCTGGGCAATCTGCGGCGACATGAACGACTACCGGCAGCGCGTGAAGATCACTGGCGATGTTTTCGACGGCCATCGCTTCGAGGTGATCGACGAGACCCGGTCCTGCATCGACGTGCTCACTGCCGGCGGTTTTTGCGAAAACACGGTCGAGCGGCGGCCGGAAATGGACCGCTGGACTTTCTATCACACGCGCGGACCGGAAGAGCGGCATCTCTGCCAGCTCGACTACATCCTTTTGTCGAGGGCGCTAGCCAGGCAGAACGCCACCGCCGTTCCCGATATCATCCGTAGCGGGCAGCCTTGGCGCACCATATTTCCGGCGGGCCAGGAGGTCGAGCGCTTCCCACGCGCCGGGTGGGACCGGCCGAAGGCATCCGACCATTGCCCAGTAGCAATTGCCCTCGACATGGTGTGAGACAGGCGTGAGTTTCGATTTGCCGCGCAACGTCATCCTGCCGGTCGATGCCATCGACGTCAGGCTCGATTCCGGCCCGCATCCGTTCGAGCGCGATCATGCCGACGCGATCGCGGCGAACTGGCGGCGTGAGACCGCGGCCAAGCCGGCGCTTTTCGACGGCACCGTGGTGCTGCTTTCCGCTCTCAGCTATCGCGACAATCGCCTAGTCGGCCGTTGCCATGCGGTGCGTTATTCGACCTTCATGCTTTGGCGCAGCAATCGACAGGTGCCTGGCGCCGAACATGCCTACGCGCACGCCATGCTGGTCGCCGGCGACAACGCGTTGGTGGCGATCCGTATGGCACCGCATACGGTCAATGCCGGGCGCGTCTACTTCGCCGCCGGTTCGTTCGAGCCAACCGATTTCCGCGACGGCATTGTTGACGTCGACTTCAACATGATCCGCGAGGTACTGGAGGAAACCGGGCTCGATCTATCAGGTGCGACACGCGGCAGGCGCTATTACGCCCTGTCGACGGCAACCGGCACGGTGATCTTTCGCCGCTACCGCGAGACGGCCTCCGCCGACGACCTGGCACAGCGGATCAGTGCATTCGTCGCCGCCGAATCAGAGCCTGAAATCGAAGGCCCCGTCATCATCCGCAATGCAGCCGACCTGCCGGACGGGCTGATGCCGCATATGAGACCGCTGATCGAATGGCACTTTGCGAGCGAGCAAGGTTTCCAACTCTAACGTCGTAGCCTACCTTCAATAGCCTTGCGGTCGTTGCGGGCGGCAACAAAATACAACAGCACGCCGAGACCCAGGAGCGCGCCCATCGCCGTTCCCATCGTCTGCCCAATTACCTGCTGGAAGTCAGCGGTGACGCGATCGGGGTTGTCCATCCCATAAAGGATCAAATTCCACCAAAGCCCTGCCAAGGCGGCTTCGACGATCACAATCGCCAGAGCCAGTCGCGCTTTCTTGCTCATCCATTGTTCCCCCCTTAGTCCCCAACAGCATTGTTATCATTGCAGAATGTGCTGCGACAAGGGCAGGTTGCATAAAAAATTGGCAGCGTCTGGAGGCGACACTTGCTGCAATGCCTATTCATGCCTCAGCGCGTCGATCGGGTTAAGCCGCGCGCCGCGCAGCGCCGGGAAGAAGCCGAACACCATGCCGATCAGCGCGGAAAAGCCGACCGCAAGCAGGATGACCGCCGGGCTTGGCGCAAACGGGATCGTCAGCGTTAGCGAGGCGAGGCCGGCCAGCGCCAGGCCGATCAGGATGCCGATGATGCCGCCAAGCAGCGACAGCACGGTTGCCTCGACCAGAAACTGGATGAGGATGTGCTTTTCGTGGGCGCCGATGGCGAGCCTGATGCCGATCTCGCGCGTGCGCTCGGTTACCGACACCAGCATGATGTTCATAATGCCGATGCCGCCGACGAGCAGGCTGACGCCGGCGACGGCGCCGAGCATGCCAGTCATGGTGGTGGTCGCGCTGGCCATGGCATCGGCGATCTGGGTCATGTCGCGGATCGAGAAATCATCGTCGCGGTCGGGCGTGATGCGGCGTGTGTCGCGCAAGATGTCCTCGACGCGCTGCTGCAGCACCGTGGTTGGCGTACGGTCGTCGGCGGCGACATAGATCGAATCGATGTCGCGATTGCCGGCAATGCGACGCTGATAGGCGGCGAGCGGCATCAGCACGACATTGTCCTGGTCCTGGCCGAAACCGGTATAGCCCTTCGGTTCGAGCAAGCCGATGATCTTGCAGGAAGTGCGGTTGACGCGGATGATCTCGCCTTCAGGGTCGCCGGCGCCGAAGAACTGCTGGCGCACCGTCTCGCCGATGAGGCAGACGCCGGTCCCCGAGCGGGTTTCCGAATCGCTGAACGGACGGCCCGAAACCAGCTTCCAGTCGCGGGCATCGAGATAGACGCTGTCGGTTCCGGTGACGCCCGAGGTCAGGCTTTCGGTGCCGAAAATGACGCGCACCTGCTTTTGCGACGCCGGCGAGATGGCACGCGCGCCGTCCAGATGCGCGACAAGCGCTGCGAGATCTTTGTCGCCCAGCGGTCGGACGACCTGATCGAGCCCTCCAGGTCCGCCAGGCCCGGCCGGACGGCCGGAACGGATGACGAGCAGATTGCTGCCGAGCTTGGAAATGTCGGATTTGACCTTCTCGGTGGTGCCCGAGCCGATGGTCAGCATGGCGATGACGGCGGCGACGCCGATGACGATGCCGAGCAGCGTCAGGAACGAGCGCAGCACGTTGCGGCGGATGGAGCGGAGCGAGAGGCGAACGGTTTCCCAGATCATGGCTAGGCCATCTCGAGATTGGCTGTGTCCAAGGCGACATGGCCATCGAGGAAACGGATCGTGCGCTGCGCATAGCCGGCAACATCGGCTTCGTGCGTGACCATGGCGATAGTCAGCCCGAGCTCGCTGTTCAGCTGCGTCAGGAGTTCCATGATCTCGTGCGTGCGTGCGGTGTCGAGATTGCCGGTCGGCTCGTCGGCAACGAGCAGCGTCGGCCTGGTGACGATGGCGCGGGCGATCGCCACGCGCTGCTGCTGGCCGCCGGACAGCTCGGCTGGCGTATGATGCTCGCGGCCGACAAGGCCGACCTCGGCAAGCGCCTGCATGGCAAGGCCGCGACGCTCGCGGGCACCAACGCCGCGGTAGATCAGCGGCAGTTCGACATTCTCCGCCGCCGTGGTGCGCGGCAAGAGGTTGTAGCCTTGGAAGACGAAGCCGACATAGAGGTTGCGCAGTACGGCGCGGCGATTGCGATCGAGACGGCCGGCGTCGATGCCTTCGAAGCTGCAGGTCCCAGCGGTCGGCGTGTCGAGGCAGCCAATGATGTTCATGGCCGTCGATTTGCCCGAACCGGACGGGCCCATAATGGCGATGAATTCGCCGCGCCTGATGGCGAGGTCGACGCCGGCCAGCGCATGCACCCGGGCTTCGCCCTGGCCATAGCTTTTCCAGACCTTGTCGAAGCCTATGAGGGTGGTCGCGCCCGATGCCACGATCAGCTCCGCTGCTGCGAGGCGGTAATGACTTGCGCGCCTTCCTCCAGGCCGGAGACGATCTCGGTCAGTTCTCCGTCTGTCGAGCCGACCCTGACGTTGACCGGATGCGGCCGCCCATTCTCCAGCACGTAGAGCGTGCGCGAGCCGTCGGTGGGCTTCGCCGCCGCCTGGTGCTGGCGGTTGCCGCCGGGGCGTCCCATGCGGCCGGTGAACAGGTCGGTGAGGCTCCAGCCGCGCTCCGCCGTCTGCGCCGGCCGGTAGCGGAAGGCGATCGATGGCACGGTGAGCACGTTCTTGGCCTGCTTGGTGACGACCGAGACGGTGGCTGTCATGCCGGGCCGCAAAAGAAGCTCGCTATTGTCGACGTCGAGCCTTGCATCATAGGTAACGACACCGTCGGTGGTGACCGAGGCATAGGAAATGTCGCGGATTTCGGCGTCGAATGGCCGTTCGGGGAACGCGTCGACGGTGAAGCGCGCATGCTGGCCGGGTTTGACGGCGCCGATATCGGCCTCGTCGACCGCAGCCTTCAATTCCATGTTCTTCAAATCCGCGGCGATGACGAACAGCACCGGCGCCTGCAGCGAGGAGGCGACCGTCTGGCCGGGGTCGACCGAGCGCGTCAGTATGATGCCGTCGATCGGAGCGTAGATGGTACTCTTGGCAAGATCCGTCTGTTGCGCCTTGAGATCGGCATTGGCCATGGCGAGGTTGGCTTTGGCGATATCAAGCGCCGCCTTCGAGCGGTCGCGGGTGGCGGTTGCCGCTTCGAGCGACTGGTCCGTCGCCATGCCGCGCTTGGTCAGTTGCGCCGCGCGCACCAGCGCCTTTTCGTTTTCGGCCAGGGTCACGGTGGCGTCCTCGACGCTCGCCGCCGCTGCCTTGGCGGAGGCCTGGGCGCGCTCGATCTGCACCTCCAGCTTTGCGGTGTCGAGCGCGGCCAGCACATCGCCCTTCTTCACCAGCTGGTTCTCGTTGACCGAAACCGAGCGGACGACGCCGGAGAGTTCGCTGGAAATATCGACCTGGGTGAGAGGCTGCAGCGCGCCGGTAGCCGAAACGGCGACGGTAAGGTCGGCCATGGCGGCCAGTGTCGTGGTATACTCGATCTTGGCGGGCGAGCCCGCATACCACTGGTAGCCGACGACACTCGCGGCGACGGCAAGCAGTGCGAACACTGCGTAACCCCAACCGCGACGGCGTTTTGTCTTCAGGCCCTGGTGGTCGAGCCCGAGCGCCGTCTCGATGGCGGAAGCGGATTCCGTCTTTGGCAGATTGACAATCTGGTCCACGCCGGACCCCTATGTTCAGTGATATCCCATCGGTGCACAAATCAGGCCTTATGGTTCAAAATTCAAATTAAATTTCGCTCATGTTTGGAATGAGGCAGAGGACTTACTGAGATGCAGCCGCGGAATTACTTGCTTTACGACGTATTCACCACCAACTGGCTGGCCGGCAATCCGCTGGCCGTGGTGCTCGACTGTGATGGGCTGGACGTTGCGACGATGCAGGCGGTGGCGCGCGAGTTCAACCTGTCCGAAACCGTCTTCGTGCTGCCGCCGGACAACCCGAAGCACCGGGCCCGCATCCGTATCTTCACGCCCGATTATGAAATGCCGTTCGCCGGCCACCCAACCGTCGGCTCGGCGATAGCGCTCGCCGAAATTGCGGGAGAGGCCGCCGGCATCTTCGTGCTCGAGGAGAATATTGGCCCGGTGCGCTGCGCTGTCAGCAAGCACGACGGTTCGACCTTTGCCGAGTTCGACCTGGCGAAACTGCCGGCGCAGCTGGCATTGTCGGCCGATCCCGAGGCGATCGGCGCGGCCCTTGGCCTTGGGCCGCACGAGATCGGCTTCGAGAACCACCGCGTTTCGTTCTGGTCGGCGGGCGTGCCCTACGTGACCATCCCCGTCGCCAATCTGGAGGCGGCCGCCCGGATCAGGCTGGACAACCAGGCCTGGTCGGAGCTCGCACCACGCAAGAGCGAATGGGCCTTCGCCAGCCCCTATGTCTATTGCCGCGAGACGGTGCATCACGACAGCGCCTTCCATGTCCGCATGATGGTGCCCGGCAATCCGTCCTACGAAGACCCGGCGACCGGCTCAGCGGCGGCCGCCTTCGCCGGCGCGATCATGCATTTCGACGGCCCGACGGACGGCGTTTCACAACTGTGGATCGAGCAGGGGCTGGAGATGGGCCGGCCTTCGCGCATTCGCCTCGAACTGAATGTCGAAGGCGGCAAACTGGCGGCCGCCCGCATCGGCGGCCATGCGGTGAAGGTGGCTGAAGGCAGGCTTTTTGTTTGACGGGCGCGGCACTTCGGCGATTTGTCGGGAAATGAATCCCACGGGGCTGGACATGGCGGATATCGGCGGCTATATGCCCGCCAACGCCGGTTTTGCCGGCCGAGTGGGTGCGTAGCTCAGTTGGTAGAGCAGCTGACTCTTAATCAGCGGGTCCACAGTTCAATCCTGTGCGCACCCACCAAAAATCTCCAGGATTTGGTGGAAGGACCTTAACGAGCTGGGAACGCGAGACGGCGTTTTGCAGGTTTGCACGTATCAGCCAGCTGCGGTCGGCTCGCCCGACTATTGGATGGTGGGCCTCAGATAGGTCAGGATTGCTCGCGTTATGGCTATCACGCCGTCGACGGCATCGAAGTTTGTTTTGCTCTTGCCTGCGATCCATTCGAGTTCAGGATGCCTGGGCAGTCGAAGTGCATTGAATAGCGCCTCGCCCGAGAGACCGCCCAGTCCAAAGGATGTAGGTTCATCGTCTGCGTAGTAAGGAAAGTGAAAATCCAGCCGGATAGGCCCACCATATCCAAGCTTAAAGGTCATTGTGACTGTAACATCGTGACCAAATCTGTTCTCAAAAATTCCGCAGAACCTAAGGTCCTTGGCATCATAGCTATGCCACTGCGTCGATAATCCCAAAGAATCCCCAAGCCCTGAGGGTATGCGCTTTCAGTTCTTTGCGATTGGGGAATTTTGCCTCTTCAGGATCGTAGGGAAGCGGTGGATCGATGTAGTCTGTCTCGGTTCGCCAATCTTCCGCGGCGCTGCGAAGATCTTCAAAAATCTGAACGATTCTCGGGTCTGTCTGCTCGCCAGAAAAGATTGAGATTCGCCATTGAGAAATCATCTCGCATAGCTCTTCGACCGTATGGCCCGATCGCTCTGCCCAATCCTCGGTGGCGAGTATCCACGGCGAATTGTATTTCAGCCCGGCAAAGGCGCCGCTCTTGCTATCGAAATCTCTGATGATCCGAGCAAGAATATCGCGAAGCCCCTGTTTGGGGTCTCCGAAGATCTGTGAGCGTTTGTTCATCAACGCGATCCGCGCTTGGCTCCGCCTTACTTCTCCGACACGCCGGCCTCGGCGAAGCTTGCCATGCGGGCATGGCATTCGAGCG
Organism: Mesorhizobium sp. M0664; assembly: GCF_040320565.1. Classification (NCBI taxonomy): domain Bacteria; kingdom Pseudomonadati; phylum Pseudomonadota; class Alphaproteobacteria; order Hyphomicrobiales; family Phyllobacteriaceae; genus Mesorhizobium; species Mesorhizobium sp. M0664. The sequence continues at coordinate 233,277 of NZ_JAMYPW010000003.1, read as the reverse complement.
CCGAGCGGACGATGTTGACCGCCAGGCAAGCGCCGGAGCCTTCGCCGAGACGCATGCCGAGATCAAGCAGCGGCGGCAGACCGAGCGCTTCGAGCAGGCGGCGGTGGCCGGACTCGGCCGAGACATGAGCGGCCATGGTGTGGGCAAGGCCGGCAGGATGCAGCCCGGCCAAGGGTGCCGCGGCGGCGGTGCAGACGAAGCCGTCGAGCAGCACCGGCACGCCGAGATGGCGCGCCGCCAGTGTAGCGCCCAAGATCGCCGCAAGCTCGCGGCCGCCGAGGGCTGCCGCTACCTTCAGGGGATCGCCCAGCGCCGGGGCGTGGCGCTTCAGGCCGGCCTCAATGGCGACGATCTTGCGCACGAGGCCGGCGTCGTCGACGCCGGTGCCACGCCCTGTCCATCGCTCCGCGCCGCCGCCGAACAGCGCGGTCGAGATGGCCGCCGCCGGCGTGGTGTTGCCGATGCCCATTTCGCCGAAGCAGACGAGGTCGAGTTCCTTGCTGATCGCGTCGTAGCCCGCGGAGACGGCGGCGAGGAAGGCCTCGTCGTCCATCGCCGGCTCTTGCGTGAAGTCGCCGGTCGGGCGGTCGAGGTCGAGCGGGATGACGTCGAGTTCGGCGCCGGCAATGCGGGCAAGCTGGTTGATGGCAGCACCCCCACCGGCGAAATTCGCCACCATCTGCACGGTGACCTCCGACGGGAAGGCCGACACGCCTTGCGCGGTGACGCCGTGGTTGCCGGCAAAGACGAAAACCTTGACGCGGTCGAGCTTTGGCATGTCGCGGCCCTGCCAGCGCGCCAGCCAGGCGGCTACTGTCTCCAGCCGGCCGAGGCTGCCTTGCGGCTTGGTCAGCGTGTCCTGGCGCCGGGCGACGGCATTTGCGGCGGCATCGCTGCCAGTGGGCAGGTCGAGGCAGGCGGCGCGCAGTTCATCGAGCGATTTGAAAGGCATGGGGGCAAAATCTCCGAAACAGAGTCAGGAAAGGGAAACGGAAGCGACGAGCAGGATTGCGATCTCGCCCAGCTGCTGAAGGGCGCCGACGGTGTCGCCGGTCTGGCCGCCGACCTGGTTCAGGCAAAGCGCGCGGAAGGCGGCGAATAACAGACCGAGCAGGATGATCGCGAAAACGGCAGCGCCGAACCCAAGCGCCAGCAGCGCGATCGCACCGAGTACGGTACCGATACCGGCGGTTTCGGCCGTGACTGCGCCTGCATCAATCGAGAGGCCGTCGCTGCGGGCCGGTGGCAGCAGGTGCATGAAGGCGGGGGGCAGGCCGCGCGACGCGGCATGCGCGGCAATGAGGGCCCAGAAGACATGAGCCGGGCCGGCGAATCCAGAGAGCACGCTCCAGCGGATCAGCAGCGAGACAGCAAGTGCACAAGCGCCGTAGGCACCGATGCGGCTGTCGCGCATGATCTCCAGCTTTTTGTCGCGTGTCTTGCCGCCGCCAAATCCGTCGGCGACATCCGAAAGCCCGTCCTCATGCAGGCAGCCGGTAGCGAGCAAGATCGCGGCAAGGGCCAACGCTGCAGCAGGGCCAGCGGCGAGGCCGAGCCTCGTGCCGCCGGCGTAGACCAGCGCACCGACCAGAGCGACGGCGAGACCGGCAACGGGTGCAGCCCAGATCGCAGCGGCAAGGCTGCGGCCACGGAAGTCGGCTCTCGGCAGCGGCAGCCGGGTAAAGAAGACGAGGCAAAGCGCGATATCATCGAGAATTTGCTGTTGCGAGGCCTTCATCCGCCCCTCGCAATGGCATGGAAGAACGTGCCGCTGACATTGCCGCGCCGGTAGCCGGAGGCGCCGAGCGGATTTCCTTGACCGTCGGCGAGGTCGGCCAGCGGCTCGTCATTGCCGGTCGCAATCATCTGCGCGTAGTGGAATTCATGGCCGCGGATCAGCGTGCCTTGGCTGCCGAGCGGACAGCCGGACCGCAGCCGCGCCTCGCGGTAGCCGAGATTCATCTTGCGCTTGGCGAAGCTGGTCGAATGGCCGAGGAGGCCAAGCATCCGATGCGTCTCGCCCGACGCGTCCTCGAGCGCTTCGCCCAACACCATGAAGCCGCCGCACTCGCCATGCACCGGCCGCGTGGCGGCGAACCGCGCCATGCCGGCCCTGAAATTCGCCGCGGCCGCGAGGCGGCCGGCATGAAGCTCGGGATAGCCGCCGGGCAGCCAGCAGACATCGCAATCGTCGCCTGGCGCCTCATCGGTGAGCGGCGAGAACGGCACGATTTCGGCGCCGGCCTTGCGCCAATGCATGGCGACATGCGGATAGAGGAAGGTGAAGGCGGCGTCCTCGGCGAGTGCAATGCGCTGGCCGGGGGGAGGCAGCGCATCGCCGAAATTGCCCGGCGCGGGCGTGAATGGCGCCGCCAGCGCCATGATGGCCTCGAGGTCGAGCGAGCGCTCGACCATGTCGGCCAGCCGGTCGAGATGCGCCACCAGATTCTCATATTCGCCGGCCTGGACGAGGCCGAGATGGCGCTCGGGCAGGTTGAGCGAGGGATCGCGCAGGATGGCGCCGACGACAGGCAGGCCAAGTGCCTCGATGGCATCGCCGCATAGCCGGCGGTGGCGCTCGCTGCCCAGCCGGTTGAGCACGACCCCGGCCATGCGCACATCGGGGTCATAAATAGCAAAGCCCTTGGCGACGGCCGCCGCCGTGGTCGACTGGCCGGAAACGTCGAGCACCAGCAGCACCGGCAGGCCGTAGAGTCGGGCAAGGTCGGCGGCCGAGCCGGAACGGCCTGGAGCAGCCGGAATCCCGTCGAACAGGCCCATGGCGCTTTCGAGGAAGATGAAGTCGGCATCTTCGGTCGCTTCGCCGGCCAGCGCGTTGAGCAGGGCGGGCGGCATTGCCCAGCTGTCGAGATTGATGCCGGACAAGCCGGTGGCGGCGGTGTGGAAGCCAGGATCGATATAGTCCGGGCCGGATTTGGCGCCGCGCACTTTCAGGCCGCGCCGGGCAAGTGCGCGCAAAATGCCGATGGTGACGCTGGTCTTGCCCGAGCCCGAGCGCGGCGCGCCGATGATGATGGCGCGGGTCATGGCTCACCCGCCAGTGCCGCGCGCATCGCGACAATACCGCCGACGACGATCAGCGCCGGCGAGGTCAGACCGGCGGCCGCTGCCTCTTCCGCAATCGTGGCGAGCGTGGCGACGACGATACGCTCCTGCGGCGTCGTCGCGGCAACGATGACCGCGGCGGGCGTCGAAGGTGGCAGGCCGCCCTCGAGCAGCGAAGCGGCGATCAGCGGCAGGTTGGCCATGCCCATATAGATGACCACCGGCTGGCCGGTGCGGGCGATTGCCGCCCAGTCGAGATCATCATCGGTGCCGGCGGCATGGCCGGTCGCCAGGATCAGCGCCTTGTTGATGCCGCGCATGGTGCCGGGAATGCCGGTCGCGGCCAGCGCGCTGAGGCCGGACGTCAGGCCAGGCAGGATGCGGAACGGGATAGTTTCCCCGGCCAGCGCCAGCGCCTCTTCGCCGCCACGCCCGAAAATATAGGGGTCGCCGCCCTTCAGCCTGACGACGCGCCGGCCCTCGCGCGCCAGCCGGACCAGCAGAGCGGTGATGTCGTCCTGCTTCATCGACGGCTTGCCGCCGCGTTTGCCGGCATAGAACAGTTCCGCGCCCTCGGCGACAGCGACGACTTCTGGCGAGACCAGCGCGTCATAAACCAGCGCGTCGCACTGTCCGAGGGCGGCTAGCACTTCCAGCGTCAGGCAGCCGGGATCGCCAGCGCCGGCGCCGGCCAGCCAGACATGCCCGGGCTCAAGCTGGCGCGGCTTGAAGTTTAGCCGGGTGAGCGCCTGCTCGACCGTAGTGTTTCTGTTGCTGCCGCTCACAATCCGTCCCGTCCGCGAAAGCGTCGCTGGTAGTGCGCGTCATACAGTGAACTTTCGCCAAAGCCCTCCGCCGCCAGCGAGCGGCCGACGAAGATCATTGCCGTGCGTTCCATCGGATCGGCGGCCAGTTGCGCCTCGATGGTGGCCAGCGTGCCGGTCAGCACGCGCTCGTCCGGCCAGGAAGCACGGAAGACGACCGCCACCGGGCAATCGGCGCCATAGAACGGCGTCAGTTCGGCGACGATCCGGTCGATGGCGTGGATGGCAAGGTGGATGGCCAGCGTGGCGCCGGTGCGGCCGAAGCCGGCCAGCGTTTCGCCGGGCGGCATTTTCGAGGCGCGGCCGGAGATTCGGGTCAACACTAGGCTTTGCGCGACTTCTGGAATGGTCAGCTCGCGGCGCAGCGCTGCCGCCGCAGCGGCGAAGGACGGCACGCCCGGCGTCAGCGTGTAGGGAATGCCGTGCTTTTCCAACCGGCGGATCTGCTCGGCAACGGCGCTCCACACCGAAAGATCGCCGGAATGCAGGCGGGCGACATCATTGCCGGCCGCGTGGGCGGCCAGATATTCGGCCTCGATCTCGTCGAGCGACATCGGCGCGGTGTCGATCAACCTCGTTCCGGGCGCGCAGTGCTGCAACAGCTCGGGCGCGACGATCGATCCGGCATAGAGGCAGACGGGACAACTGCCGAGCAGGCGGCTGCCGCGCAAGGTGATGAGGTCGGCAGCACCCGGGCCGGCACCGATGAAGTGAACGGTCATGCCGCCTCTCCGCTGATGGCGATGGCGCAAGTGACAGCACCGAGCACGGTGCGCGGCCCGAGCAGTTTTGCGCCTTTGCCGGCGGCGGCAAGCGCCGAGGCTTCGGAAACTGACGGCGTGCCGGCATGCTCCTGCGATAGGTCGGAACGGCTGGTCGTAGATGCGGCTTTGAGTTCGTCCTGCCCGACAACGATTACCGGAAGGCGGAGTTCGCGTCCGGCGTCGAAGATTGCCGCCTCATCCTGCTTGAGAGACGCGGTCGCGAGGGCCGAAAGCGCGGGCAGGGCAAGCCCGTGCGCCTCCAGCGCGGTTTCTACCGCGGCAAGCACGTCCGTTGCGCTGACGCCTTTGCGGCTGCCGATGCCCGCGACCATCATGGCTTGACCCAACTCCATTGAGTGACCGGCATAGCCGGCCGCCAGGCCTGCATCGAACCAACCGGCGAAGCACGGGATACAGCGATGCGGGCGAGCTGGCCGCCGTGCGCGGCGTGACGGGAAAGCAGCAGCGCCTCCATCTCCAGGGTCACCGCATTGGCGACGAGGCGGCCGCCGGCAGGCAAGGCATCGGTGGCTCCTTCCAGCACGCCGGCATCGCTGCCGCCGCCGCCGATAAAGATCGCCGCGGGCGTCTCCAGCCCGGCAAGAGCTTGCGGTGCCGAACCTTCGACGACGGTGAGACTGGGAACGCCGCAAGCCGCGGCGTTGCGTCGGATGCGCGCGGCGCGGGTCGGATCGGCCTCAACGGCAATGGCGCGCATGGAGGGATGCGCCAGCATCCATTCGATGCCAATGGAGCCCGATCCGGCGCCGATGTCCCACAGCAGTTCGCCGCGTCTTGGCGCGAGAGCGGACAGGGTGACGGCGCGCACTTCGCGTTTGGTGATCTGGCCGTTATGCTCGAACAAATGATCGGCAAGTCCCGGTGTCAGCGGCAGGATGCGTGCTTGCGAAGTCGATTCAACTTCGATCGCGAGCACGTTGAGCGGGTTGATCTTTTCGAGGTCGAAAGTGCCGGCGCTCGCCGAGCGCAGGCTTTCGTTCGGCCCACCCAGCGCCTCCAGCACCATCAACCGCGAAGCGCCGAAGCCAAGTTCGGTCATGAGACGGGCAATCGCTCCCGGTGCATCGCTGTCCGAGGTCAGCGCGAGAATGCGGGTGCAAGAATGCAGCAACGGCCGGATCAGGTCGAGCGAGCGGCCATGCAGCGAAATGGTCTCGACGTCCTGCAGCGCCCAGCCCAGGCGTGAGGCGGCCAGCGAAAAGGCCGAGGGCGCGGGGATCACCCGCATACCCTCTGCCGCGACCTTGCGGGCGAGGGTGACGCCGACACCGTGGTAGAGGGGATCGCCGGAGGCCAGCACGCAGACGCGTCTGCCGGAGAGCGCCAGCACGTCGCGCATCTCGGCATCGAAAGGTGTCGGCCAGGCGCGCGCTTCACCTTTGGCGAGCGACGCGACGAGGGCAAGGTGGCGCTTGCCGCCGAAGACGAATTCGGCCTCCGCGATCAACCGCTTGGCCTCGTCGCCGAGACCCGCTACACCGTCCTCGCCGATGCCGATGATCGTGAGCCACTTTGAGGTGAGCTTGGCGCCGCGCGGAGCTTCAGCAGGCATGACGACCCACCGCATTCTGATCCTCGGCGGAACCACGGAAGCCCGGCAAATGGCCGGAAAGCTGGCCGCGCGCGCGGATATTTCGGTCATGCTGTCGCTGGCCGGCCGCACCGAAAAGCCGGCCGCGCAGGGGGTGCCGGTGCGGGTCGGCGGCTTCGGCGGTGCCGGCGGGCTGGCGGCGTATCTCCGCCAGAACAAGATCGACCTGCTGATCGACGCCACGCATCCCTATGCGGCGCGAATCTCTGCCAATGCGGCGGAAGCAGCGCGCATGACCGGCGTGCCTATCGTTGCGCTCAGGCGTCCCGGATGGGAGGCGGTCGAAGGTGATCGCTGGATGTTGGTCGACACCGTTGCCAGCGCAGTGACGGCTCTGGGATCGGTGCCGCGCCGCGTGTTCCTGGCGCTCGGGCGACAGGAGGTCGCTGCCTTCAAGGCCGCTCCCCAGCATCATTATCTCATCCGCAGTGTCGACCCGGTCGAGCCCAGGCTCGCTGTGCCCCGCGCGACCTATCTCTTGGCGCGCGGGCCGTTTCGGGAAGTCGACGAACATGCACTGCTTCTGCAACACCACATCGAAGTCGTTGTTTCCAAAAACAGCGGCGGCGAGGCGACCTACGGCAAGATCGCGGCGGCGCGAGCGCTGGGAATCGAGGTGGTGATGATCCGCAGGCCGGCGCTGCCGGACGTCACGTCGGCTGAGACCGTCGAATCTCTTGGCGAGATGGTCGATCATGTTCTGGTCGGTCATGTTCTTGGGCCCGTTGCCGAACGCGGCGTGTAGACCAGCACGGCCTTGTCACCCCGCTTGATGATCCTGGTTTCCGGCGAGCCGATGATGATGCAGGTCGACATGTCGGCCTTCGCGGCATCGGCGTCGGCCAGCAGAAAAACCTCGATGCGCTCGTCGGGACGGCCGGCGGCACGGCCGAAGATCACCGGCGTGGTGCCGGGCAGGATCGCAGCAAGGCATTCGAAGGCGCGGCCTAGCTGCCATGGGCGCGCCTTGCTGATCGGGTTGTAGAGCGCGATTACGAAGCCAGCGCCGGCTGCCGCCAGCAGGCGTAGCTCGATCAGATCCCACGGCTTCAGATTGTCGGACAGGGAGATGGCGCAGAAATCATGGCCGAGCGGCGCGCCGATGCGGGCGGCGACGGCGAGCATGGCGGTGATGCCGGGCACGATGGCGATGTCGACCGCGCGCCATTCGGGTGGGCCCGCCTCCATCGCCTCGCAGACGGCCGCGGCCATGGCGAAGACGCCGGGATCGCCGCCCGACACGACGGCGACATCGTGGCCTTCCACAGCCTTCAGCAGCGCGTCCCTGGAGCGCGCGAGTTCCTCGCGATTGTCGGAAGCGACGCGAATCTGGTCGGGACGCAGATCGAGCCGGTCGAGATAGGGTTTATAGCCATAGAAGAATTTTGCCTCGGCAACGGCACGGCTTGCCTCCGGCGTCACCTGGTCGGCGTTGCCGGGCCCGAGGCCGATGACAGTGAGGCGGCCGCTCATGCTTCGGCTTTCAATGCGCTTGGCCGGCCCGACCAGCCGGCCACCAGCACGATGGCGAAATAAGGCGCCTGGTCGTCCTTTTTATCGACCAGCCGCATCGAGACGCCGCCCGGCATGGTGCCGCGCTCGACATAGATGGCCCGCGCCAGCTTGTCGGTTGCCTCCAGCGCGCGCCTGATCTTGGGCAGGTTGCGGCCGACCTTCATGATCACCGCAGCGTCGGTATCGGCGAGGCGACGCGTCAGCTCGAATTCGCTCATGGTGCCCGGCAGCACCGTCAGCACGTCGTCACCCTGGACGATAGGCAGGCCGGTCGCCGACCAGCAGCCGGACATGGCGGTGACGCCGGGAATGACTTCGCTCGGAAAGCGGTGCGCCAGCCGGACATGAAGATGCATGTAGGACCCGTAGAAAAGCGGGTCGCCTTCCGAAAGCACAGCGACCATCCTGCCGGCGCTGAGGTGCGCGGCGACCTTTTCGGCCGATTGCTCGTAGAAATCGGTTATCTGCGAGCGGTAATCGCTGTGGTCCTTGTCGATCTCGGTCGTCACCGGGTAGAGCAGCGGCAGTTCGATCAGATCAGGGCGAAAATGCGCGCCGACAATGGCGCGCGCATTGCTGTTGTTGCCGCGCTTGGCGAAATGCGCGACGACATCGGCCTCGGCGAGCGCGCGCGCTGCCTTCAGCGTCAAGAGTTCCGGGTCGCCGGGTCCGGTGCCGACGCCGACAAGCCTGCCTTTTGCAATCGTATTCATAGGCCCGGCCTCGCCAATGCATTGAGTGCGGCGGCGGTCATGGCGCTGCCGCCCAGCCGGCCGCGCACGATGGCGTAAGGCACGCCATAGGAATTTTCGGCCAGCGCATCCTTCGATTCGGCGGCACCGACAAACCCGACCGGCATGCCGATGATCGCCGCCGGCTTCGGCGCGCCGTCGCGCAGCTTTTCCAGCAGATAGAAAAGGGCTGTCGGCGCATTGCCGATGGCGACGACCGAACCGGCCATGCGCTCGCCCCACAGGTCGATCGCGGCGGCCGAGCGGGTGTTGCCGATCTTTTTCGCGATGTCGGCGGTCCGCGGATCGCGCAGCGTGCAGATCACCTCATTGCCGGCCGGCAGCCGGGCGCGCGTGACGCCATGCGAGACCATCTGCGCATCGCAGAAGATCGGCGCGCCGGCCGCCAGCGCCGTGCGCGCGGCGGCGACGAAATCGCTCGAGAAAACGAAGTGCCTGCAAGCATCGACCTGGCCGCAGGCGTGGATCATGCGGATAGCGATTTCGGCCTCGGCTTCGGAAAAGCGCGAAAGGTCGGCCTCGGCGCGGATAATGGCGAAGGAGCGCTCGTAGATCGCCGTGCCATCATGGATGTAGTCGTAGGCGTTCTGGGCGGGCATGCTCATTCCTGTCGGTAGATTTCGGTGATGCCGGCCGCGCCGAGCCTTGCCAGGCAGGCGGCAGCAGTCTCGCCGGAATGTCGTGCGCTGCGGATCGCCGCTGCAACGCGGCCGATGCCGTGCGCGGCGTCGTAGCCCGGCCTGTATCCGGCGGGCAATGCCTTTGCCGTCCCGTCCACGACAAGTCCGGCTCCGTTTTCGCCACCGACCAGGGTCAGCGCCGCCGGACCGGGATGGGCACAGCCCTTGGCGCAGCCGGAGATGTGCAGCGTCAGCGAGGAATCAAGGATGTCGCGGTTTTCTGTAGCGATGATCTCGGCGATGTCGCGGGTGGCGATCCGGCCGGAGGCGCAGGCGGGTGCGCCGGGGCAGGCGGCGATCCTGGTGCGCGGATCGGCTGCGTCGGTGACAAAGCCGAGGGCTGCGGCGGTTTTCTGGAGGGAAAGACATGCGGCTGGGGAGAGGCCAAGCAAAAGCAGCGCGCGACCCGGCGCCAGACGGATTTCGGTGGTGCCGAGGGTGAGGGCGTATTGGGTGAGATCGATAAGTTTTGGCGCTGGTATGCTGCCGAACGGCAGGCCGATGCCGAGGGAGGTACTGCCGGCTGCCAGATCGAAAATTCCGATGGGCCGGCGATCCGTCGCGCCCCCCTCTGTCCTGCCGGACATCTCCCCCTCCAGGGGGGAGATTGCGCCTTCGTCTCCGCTTTCGCCAATCGCCGAAGGTGCTGGGGGGAAGCCGCCGGCGAAGCTGCAGATCTCCCCCCTGGAGGGGGAGATGTCCGGCAGGACAGAGGGGGGCGCGACGGATCGCCAACTTGCGAGAGATCTCAGCTGCCTCGCCGTCAAATCCCGCGCATGGGCATCGCGGCCTTTTTCGGCAACCATCCTGAGAATGGCGACGGCGATGTCACAAGCCGCATCTTCCTCGGACATCGCCAGCGGCGTGGCACCCTGCGCATCTCCGGCGAGCGATACCCGCCACTTAATTCCGTCGGCGGCCCGCACCGCGACCAGCCAGACATCGGCCGTAACCGCATCCATTGTCAGCTGCCCGCCGCCGTCAACAATCACCGACACCTTCGGGCCAAGACGTTGCGTAACACCGGCGTCCTCAATTGCCGCCCGAATCCGCTCCGCCATCGGGCGCGGGTCGGCTATCTCCTCCTGGTCGAGCCCGGCCAGCGGGCCGGTCTCGACCGGCACGCCGGTGCGCACAGCGATGCCGAGCGCATCGACCTCCATCGCCAGCAGCCGCGCGCTTGCCGGCGTCAGGCCGCGGATCTGCAGGCTGCCGCGGGCGGTCACTTCCATGATGCCGTTGCCATGGCGCAAGGCGGATTCGCAGAGTCCGATCAACGACTTCGGCAACAGTCCTCCAGCGACCGGATTGAGCCGCACCAGCAGCCCGTCGCCGGTTTGCATCGGCGCCGACAAAGCGGGGCAGGCGCCACGGCGCGAGAAAGCGTTCATGCCGCCACTCCCAGCGCTTGCGCTTCGGCAATCAGTGCGGCGAGATCGTCATCGATCGAATTGCGCAGCGGATGCCAGAGCCCGCGCCGCCGTGCCGACAGCAAACGCTCGGCGATCACCTTCGCCGCCGCCGGGTTCTCGCGCAGGATGAAGGCGCGCACCACGGGGTCGCCAAGATAGGCGTCGTGCACTGCCTCGATCAGCGTGCCCGATATGGCATGGGTAGTCTCGGCAAAGCCGACCAGCCGGTCGACCGTCTCGGCGAATTCCGAGGCGCCGCGCGGCCCGTGCCGCAGCTGGCCGGCGATGAAGCGCGGGTTGACCGCGCGGGCGCGAACTACCCGGGATACGGCCTCACTGATCGAGCGCGGCTTGGGCTTTTGCGGGTCCGTGGTGTCGAGCACGATCACGTCGGCGTTCTTGCCGAGCGCGGCAAGCGCTGCCGAAAAGCCGCCGATGAAGGCGACGTCGGCCGAGCCTTCGAGGATGTCGCGGCCGGGGTCGTCGCCGGTATGAACCAGAAGGTCGGCCTCGGCGAGGCGATCCTCGAACGCGCCGGGCGCCGAAATGCCTTCGCCCTCGGAGCCGCCATAGGCGTGCGAGGTGGCGGCGAGATACGTGCGGCCGATCTCTTCGCGCGCGGCCCAGTCGCCGCTCGACAACAAGTCCTCGATGCCCGCGCCGTAAGTGCCCGGCGAGGTGCCGAAAATGCGCGGGCTGATCTTGCCGTCGATGCGGGTCCTAGCGGCGAGCGGGTTTTCCGAATCGTCCTCGTCGCGGGTCGCCACCGCGTTGGCCGCGGCGTCGATCAGCGCGATCTGGGTCGGGAACATGTCGCGGAACAGGCCCGATATGCGCCAGGTGACATCGATGCGCGGACGGCCGAGTGTTGCCGGCGGCAGCACGTCTATGCCGGTAATGCGGCCGGTGGCGGAATCCCATTGCGGCCGGCAGCCCATCAGCGCCAGTCCTTGCGCGATCTCCTCACCGCCGGTGCGCAGCGAGGCCGAGCCCCACAGGTCGATGACCAGCGAGCGCGGCCAGTCGCCATGCGATTGCATGTAGCTGCGGACCACTTCTTCCGCTGCCATCTTGCCCAGATCATAGGCGGTCGGCGTCGGCATGGTACGCGGGTCGGCGGTAAACAAATTACGGCCGGTCGGCAGCACATCGCTCCGGCCACGCGCCGGCGCACCGGCCGGACCGGCAGCGACGTGGCGGCCGTCGAGGGCGGCAAGCAGCGCGGTTTTTTCAGCTGCCGCGCTTTGCCGCCACAACGGATCAGCCTCGCCTTCCGGCGAGCGGCCGTAAATGTGCAGGCCGTCCTTGATGGCGAAATCCTTGAGATCGCAGAGCCAGGCGTCGATGCGGCGCAAAGCCTCGTCGGCCGCATCGGTCCTGGCGACGCCTGCCTCTGAGGCGAGGCCGGTCTTTTCCGCCGTCTCGACGATCAGCTTCGCCAGGCGGTCGCGGCGGCGGCGGTCGAGCCCGTCGGCCTGGGCATATTCGTCAACCAGTCGTTCAAGCCTGTGCTGGTTTTCGTCCAGCCCGGCGCCGGTCAGCGGCGGCGGCAGATGGCCGAGCGTGACGGCGGCAATGCGCCGCTTGGCCTGCGCTGCCTCTCCCGGGTTGGAGACGATGAAGGGATAGATGACGGGCAGGGGACCGGTGACTATCTCGGGAAAGCAGTTTTCGCTGAGCGCCACGGTCTTGCCGGGCAGCCACTCCAGCGTGCCATGGGCGCCGACATGGACAATTGCATGGATGCCGAGCGACTTGCGCAGCCAGAGCCCAAAGGCGACCAGCGCATGGCGCGGCGGCAGCGTCGGGTCGTGATAGTCGGCGCGGCGGTTCATGGAGCGCCCGCGATCGGGGGCGAGGGCTACGGTGATGTTGCCGAAGGTGGCTGCGCGGAAGGGGAATTTTGCCGTAGGCGCTCGAACACCCCCCTCTGTCCTGCCGGACATCTCCCCCTCAAGGGGGGAGATTGCGCTGTTGTCTCGGCTTTCGCCAATCACCAAGGATGTTGAGAGAGAGCCGTCGGCGAAACTGCCAATCTCCCCCCTTGAGGGGGAGATGTCCGGCAGGACAGAGGGGGGTGCCTCGCACAAACCTGTCTCATCTTCTGGATTTCCCCATGCGGCTTCCACCGCAGCGATGGCCGACGGCGGCAATTCCGTCGAGAAGGTCAAATACTCCTTCAATGCCAGCCCTTGGCTGTCCTTTTCCAACGCATCCAGCAACTCGCGCGGCGTTTGTGGAATGCTTTCAACGGCGTAGCCCTGTTCGCTGAGGTCGCGCAGCATTGCCAGCACGCTGGACGGCACGTCGAGACCAACCGCGTAGCCGGTGCGACCGGGGGCGCTCGGATAGTCGGGGATCAGGATGGCGAGCTTGCGCTCCGCACGCGGCGTCCGCTGCAGGCGCACGAAGGCCTCGACACGGTTCGCCACTTGCGCCACGCGGTCGGGCTCAGGCCGGTTGGCGAAGGCGCGGAAGGCCAGCGCCGGGTCGGTTTCGCTTTCGCCCTTGAATGAAATGGCGCCGGCCAGGATGCGGCCGTCGAGCTCGGGCAGGACGACATGCATGGCAAGGTCGGCGGGCGCCAGGCCGCGCTGATTGGTTTGCCAGATGTCGCGGCGGGTGGTTGCGACGATGACCTGGAACACGGGCACGCCGGCGCGGTCGAACAGGGTTTCAACGCCGGGCTCGGCACCCGAGGCGAAAGCTGTGGCGGTGATGATGGCGGCAGGCTTCAGGGTTGCGAGCGCGGTTTCGACAAAGGCGAGCGACGCCGGGTCCTTGAGGCTGGAGACGAACATAGGCACGGGAACCATGCCGCGGTGGCGCAGGGCTTCGAAAAGCGCGTCGATGGGCGCGACATCGGCCGCGAGCAGCATCGAACGGTAGAAGAGAATTGGCACGACGTCCCCCTCCCTCTCGAGGGGAGGGTGGCCCGCACGGCCGGGTGGGGTCGTCACGGCAGTGGTCGACGTTTTGTGTAGGCGCGCTTCGGAGAGGATCCCGCCCCCGGCCTGCGGCCGGACCCTCCTCTCGAGGAGGAGGGGGACGCCGCGTTCTGCGACCCCCAGTCCCGGCTCGTAAAATCCCGCCTTTGGCACGCTGACAGGTTCGGCTACAGCCGCACCCGATCCAGCGAGACTTGCCAGCCTCTGCACCAGCGCCGTCATATTTGCCGGTCCGCCCTCGCGGAAATAGCCAAGCAGGCCGTCCAACTCCTCGCGCGGCAGCGTCGAGCCTTCGATCAGCCGCAAATCCTCGTCGTGGCTCTCGCCCGGCAGCAGCGCCAGCTTGATACCGCGATTTCGCGCGATAGCGGCGAGCTGGTCGCAGCCATAGCGCCACCAGTCATAGCCGCCGAGGATGCGGACCAGAATGACCTTGGCGTGGCGGGCGACGCTGTCGATCCACAGGTCGACGGACATCGGATGGCGCAGGTCGCGCAAGGCGGCGAGCCGCATCGACGGCAGGCGGTGCGCATCTGCCTTCCACGCCGCCGCCAGCCCGGCCAGGTCGCTGTCGGTGAAGGACAGCGCCACGACATCCGCAGGCGTTTGCCTGAGATCGACAGGCTCGGCGAGATCGTCGAGCGAGGCGGATGTGGTGGTGAGGATGTGCATCGCGGCTCGTACCTGGGTCAGCCGGCGAGGATACGCTCGATGGCCGGGCGGTTCAGCCCTTTCAGGCCGATGACGACCAGGCGCGAGCGGCGGTCGTCTTCGGCGGTCCAGGCGCGGTCGTAATAGTGGTTGACGCGCGGACCGACGGCCTGCAGCAGGAGCCGCATCGGCTTGCCGCCGACTTCGACGAAACCCTTGACGCGCAACACGTTTTCTTCCTCCGCCGCCGTGGCGACCCGTTGTGCGAGCTCGTCCGGGTTGGACACAGACGTGATGTCGATGACGAACGAGTCAAAATCGTCATGTTCGTGGTCGAGCTCGTCGTCGTGGTGGGTCTTGCGGTTCTCGATGTCGTCCTCGACGGCGAGGCCGAGGCCGAGCAGCACCGACGGGTCGACCTTGCCTTGCGAAGTCGGTACGATCTTCACCGCCCGCGCAACGTGCTTGCCGATGACGGCATTGGCACGGGCCGAGCCGGCTGCGTCCATCAGGTCGCTCTTCGACAGGATGATCAGGTCGGCGCAGGCGAGCTGGTCTTCGAACACTTCCTCGACCGGATCGTCATGGTCGAGCGTCTGGTCCTGCGCGCGCTGGGCCTGCAGGGCGTCCATGTCGTTGGCTACGCGGCCATCAGCCAGCGCCGGTCCGTCGACCACGGCAATGACGCCGTCCACCGTCACGCGGCTTTTCACCGACGGCCACTGGAAGGCCTGGACCAGCGGCTTGGGCAAAGCGAGGCCGGATGTCTCGATCAGGATGTGGTCGACCCTCGGCGTCAGCGACAGGATCTGGTCCAGCGCCGGGACGAAATCATCGGCGACGGTGCAGCAGATGCAACCGTTGGCCAGCTCGACGATGTTTTCCTCGGGGCAGGTGTCGATGCCGCAGCCCTTCAGGATCTCGCCGTCGATGCCGATGTCGCCGAACTCGTTGACGATGATGGCCAGGCGCTTGCCTTTGGCGTTTTCGAGCAAATGGCGGATCAACGTCGTCTTGCCGGCGCCGAGAAAGCCGGTGACCACGGTGCAGGGAACGCGCGAAAGGGAGGCAGCGGTCATGTCAGGTCCTTCAAAAGGTCAAGGGGAGGGATGCGGGCAACCAGGCCGCGCTTCAGGCAATCGGGACGGCCGCGCCATGGAATGAGCCCATCCGTCGAGGTGGCGAACAGCTTTGCCCCGGTGACGAGATCGGCGCCGCTGGTCGTGGTCAGATCACCGAAGACGTAGCTCCAGCAGCCGTCGCGCAGCATGGCCGCGCTGAGCCGGCGCTTGCAATTGCCGAGGCATTCGACGGTGCGGATTTTGATGTTTTCGCTGGAAGCAGCGCGGCGCGTGTCCTCTGCGAGCAGTTCGCCAGCGCGCGGATGAGCGTCCGAACCGGTCTCGTCACGGCAGGACGAGCAGACGATGACGGTAACGCCGGCCGGGGAATCACCATGGCCGGACAATAAATCCGCTGTCTCAGCCGGAAAACTGCTGTCGCGTTCCAAATCAGGCTCCTTGCCCGGAAAACCCGCCAGGCGATCGGATTCTTAGGTCCTAGACGGCAGGTCTCCTGGCTCGCGGGTCATCGCCTGGGTGCCGCCTTCCCGGGAATATCCCAGTGGTTTTCGGCCTTGGCTCGTCGCTTACAGTTGCGGGGACAGCCGCGGATTTGAAATCGAGATTTCGCACCGCATTCCCTCTTGGCCCCTGCCGTTGCGGGCAGGGGACCGTCTGGAACGGATTTAGGCTTGTGGAGGCAGTTGTGTCAACGCACGTCTATGGCGCGGCGATATCCGCGAGCGGCCGGCCCAAATCGCCGGCAGCGGTCACCTCGATGCGTTCCAGGCCGAGCCAGCCCTGCATCTGCTTCAATTCCTTGAAGAGTTCGGCAGCGGTTTGTGGCGGGGCGCCGGGCTCCGCATAGGCGGCATGGACGCGCAATACGCCGGCCGGACGGTCGGCCCTGAGGTCAACGCGCCCGACGATGCTGTCGCCGAGCAGGAATGGCAGCACATAATAGCCATACCGCCGCTTTTCGGCCGGCGTGTAGATCTCGATGCGGTAGTGGAAGTCGAACAACCGCTCGGTGCGCGATCGTTCGAAGACGACAGGATCGAACGGCGCGAGCAAGGCGCGCGCCTCGATCCTGCGCGGCAAACGGGCGTCCTTGTGGAGATAGGCTGTTTTGTTCCAGCCGTCGACGCTCACCGGCAACAGCTCGCCGGCCTCGACCAGCTCCTCGATGCGACCCTTGATGTCGGCGGGCGAGAGGCGGAAATAGTCGCGCAGGTCGCCTGCCGTGGCGATGCCGTGGGCACGGGCCGAGATGCGCAGCAATTCGCGGTGAGCGTCTTCGGGGGAGGGCGTTGGCAGACTCAGTATTGTTGGCGGCAGCACGCGCTCCGGCAGATCGTAGAACCGTTCGAAGCCGCGGCGATGCGCCGTGGTGATGCGGCCGGCCCAGAACAGCCATTCGAAGGCGTGCTTGGCATGGCTCCAGCCCCACCAGCCACCCGAACCCTTCTGCCCTTCGAAAGCCGACGCCGCGATCGGGCCTCGTTCGGCGACCTCGCGATAGATGTCTTCGATATAGGCGGCGTGCTCGCGGCCCCATTTGGCCAGTCCGCTGTACATTTCGTCGCCGCACTCGGCCCGCTGCATGCGCCAGCGCATCAGCGGATAGGTCTCGACCGGCAAGAAGGAGGCTTCGTGCGCCCAATATTCGAAGACCATGCGCTTGCGCGTTACGGCGGCGTCGTCGAGCAGCGCCAGCTTGTAGGGGCCAAGCCGCGAATAGAGCGGCATATAGTGGGCGCGCACCACGGCGCTGACGGAATCGATCTGCAGCAGGCCGGTACGGGCAAGCACGCGGGCCAGATGCCGGCGGTCAGGCGTGCCGGTGGGGCGCGGGTCATTGAATCCCTGTGCCGCGAGCGCAATGCGGCGGGCCATGGCGAGCGAGATTTTTTCCTTCATGAAGGCGGCATCCGGACGATTTTAGACAGAGAAAATGACCTGCGATTCCGTGCCATGCTAACAGGGTTTTGGCGGCATCCATGTCAGGAGAGAAAAGTGGAGTAAAAAGTGAAGGAAATCAAACAGGAGCGGATCGGACCAGTTTTCCCGGATATGCCGTCCAGCACCGCGATTTGAACAAGGTTTGACTTGCTTCGCCGAAAGCGCTGCGCTAACCCTCGCCGCGTTGCAGCATAGAGCCCCCTTAAAACGGTTCAGTGGTTAAACTGTCACGCTTCCGCAAGTGGGTCCGGTGCTGTAATCAGAGTGGATTGGCCGCCAACGGAAACTGCAGCATGAACGCACTTTTAGGTTCGTACCTGCCCATCGTCCTGTTCATCGGCGTGGCGCTGATCGTCGGGCTGGCGCTGCTCGCCGCACCGTTCCTGGTGGCCTACCGCAACCCCGATCCGGAAAAGCTTTCCGCCTACGAGTGCGGCTTCAACTCGTTCGACGACGCCCGCATGAAGTTCGATATCCGCTTCTACCTGGTGTCGATCCTGTTCATCATCTTCGATCTGGAGGTGGCCTTCCTGTTTCCGTGGGCGGTGTCGTTCAGCCAGATCGGCATGCTCGGTTTCTGGTCGATGATGGTGTTTTTGGCGGTGCTGACCATCGGCTTTGCCTATGAATGGAAAAAAGGAGCGCTGGAATGGGATTGAACGACAGTTCCGGCACGCTCGTCGCGCCGAAGCCCAAGGGTCTCATCGACCCCAACACCGGCAGGCCGGTGGGGGAGGATGATCCATTCTTCCTGGAGATCAACAACGAGCTCGCCGACAAGGGCTTTCTCGTCACCTCGACCGAGGCGCTGATCACCTGGGCGCGCAGCGGCTCGCTGATGTTCATGACGTTTGGCCTCGCCTGCTGCGCCGTCGAGATGATCCACACGTCGATGCCGCGCTATGACAGCGAGCGCTTCGGGGTGGCGCCGCGCGCGTCTCCGCGCCAGTCCGACATCATGATCGTCGCCGGCACGCTGACCAACAAGATGGCGCCGGCGCTGCGCAAGGTCTACGATCAGATGCCGGAGCCGCGCTACGTCATCTCGATGGGCTCATGCGCCAATGGCGGCGGCTATTATCATTATTCCTATTCGGTGGTGCGCGGCTGCGACCGCATCGTGCCGGTCGACATCTACGTGCCCGGCTGCCCGCCGAGCGCTGAAGCGCTGCTTTACGGCATCCTTCTGCTGCAGAAGAAGATCCGCCGCACCGGCACGATCGAGCGGTGAGCGGCATGACCCAGGCGTTGAATGACCTCTCGACCTATCTCGGCGAGAAGCTGATCGGCCGGATCGGCGAGGCGGTGTTCGCCTATGGCGAACTCACCATCTCGGTCGAGCCGCGCGACCTGATCGAGGTGGTGACCTTCCTGCGCGACGACCCGAAATGCCAGTTCATTTCGATCATCGACGTCTGCGGCGCCGATTATCCGTCACGGGCAAAGCGCTTCGACGTCGTCTATCACCTGCTGTCGCCGAGGCAGAATATCCGCATCCGGCTCAAGGTCCAGGCCGACGAAGAGACGCTCGTGCCGTCGATCACCGGGATATATCCCGGCGCCGACTGGTTCGAGCGCGAGACCTACGATCTCTACGGCGTGCTGTTTTCGGGCCATCCCGATCTGCGGCGGATCCTGACCGACTACGGCTTTGAAGGCCATCCGCTGCGCAAGGACTTTCCGCTGACCGGCTTCGTCGAGGTGCGTTACGACGACGAAGCCAAGCGCGTCATCTACGAGCCGGTGGAGCTCAAGCAGGAATTCCGCAATTTCGATTTTCTGTCTCCGTGGGAAGGTACGGATTACGTGCTTCCGGGGGATGAAAAGGCAAAGCAGTAAATGGCTGAAACCTCCGTTCGCAACTTCAACATCAATTTTGGCCCGCAACATCCAGCGGCGCACGGCGTTTTGCGCCTGGTGCTGGAGCTTGACGGCGAAGTCGTCGATCGCGTTGACCCGCATATCGGGCTGTTGCACCGCGGCACGGAAAAGCTGATCGAGGCCAAGACTTACCTGCAGGCCGTGCCCTATCTCGACCGGCTCGACTATTGCGCGCCGATGAACCAGGAGCATGCCTTCGCGCTTGCCGCGGAGCGGCTGCTCGGCATCGAGGTGCCGAAGCGCGGGCAGTTGATCCGAGTTCTCTACTCCGAGATCGGCCGCATCATGTCGCATATCCTCAACGTGACGACGCAGGCGATGGATGTCGGCGCGCTGACGCCGCCGCTGTGGGGCTTCGTCGAGCGCGAAAAGCTGATGGTGTTCTATGAGCGCGCCTCGGGTTCGCGCATGCACGCGGCCTATTTCCGCCCCGGCGGCGTCCACCAGGACCTGCCGCAGAAGCTGATCGAGGACATCGGCAGCTGGATCGACCCGTTCCTGAAATCGGTCGACGACCTCGACTCGCTCTTGACCGGCAACCGTATCTTCAAGCAGCGCAATGTAGACATTGCCACCGTCTCCCTGGCGGACGCCTGGGCCTGGGGTTTTTCAGGCGTCATGGTGCGCGGCTCGGGCGCGCCGTGGGACCTGCGCAAATCGCAGCCCTACGAATGCTATGCCGAGCTGGATTTCGACATTCCGATCGGCAAGAACGGTGACTGTTTCGACCGCTATCTGGTGCGCATGGAAGAGATGCGGCAGTCGGCGAAAATCATGCGCCAGTGCGTCGACCTGTTGCTCGGCAAGGAGGGCGCCGGCCCGGTGTCCAACCTTGACGGCAAGGTGGTGCCGCCGAAGCGCGCGGCGATGAAGCGCTCGATGGAAGCGCTGATCCATCACTTCAAGCTCTACACCGAAAGCTACCGCGTGCCGGCCGGCGAGGTCTATGCCGCAGTCGAGGCGCCAAAGGGCGAGTTCGGCGTCTATCTCGTCTCCGACGGCACCAACAAGCCCTATCGCTGCAAGCTGCGCGCGCCGGGCTTTGCGCATCTGCAAGCCATGGACTTTTTGTGCCGCGGCCACATGTTGGCAGACGTCACCGCTGTGCTTGGCTCCCTCGATATCGTCTTCGGGGAGGTGGATCGGTGAAGATGCGGAGCGCCCTGCATGTTGCTGCCGGTTTTGCTGCCGGAGTGGCAGGCATGGGTGCCGTTGCCGCCTGGGGCCGCTCGGCGGAAGCCTATTGGGTGTCCTGCCGCCTTGAGGGCGTGAAGACAGATGTCATGTGCAGGGTAACCACGACGGGCCGACTTTGGGATCTGGATTCCGGTTGGTATCTTTATGCCGATACGGCATATCCGGATTGGAATGTGGCCCTTGGCGCGGATTGCTCGGATCGGTATCGCGAATATCGCGACTATGTCGACACTACCCGGGGAAAGATCGGAAACGATGAGAGTACCGCGGTCTTGGCCAGGTCCGACCCTCGTTTTTATTTCGACTGCTACAACAGAGTTAAAAGCTAAATGTCAGTCCGCCGTCTCGCAGAAGCCAGCCTCCAGCCAGCCTCCTTCGCCTTCAACCGGGCGAATGCGGCGGCGGCGAAGCAGTGGATCAAGAAATATCCGAAGGGGCGCGAGCAATCCGCGATTATCCCCTTGCTCATGCTGGCGCAGGAGCAGGAAGGCTGGGTGACCAAGGCGGCGATCGAGACGATCTCCGACATGCTCGACATGCCCTATATCCGTGGGCTGGAAGTCGCCACCTTCTATACGCAATACCAGCTCAATCCGGTCGGCACCCGCGCTCATATCCAGGTCTGCGGCACCACGCCCTGCATGCTGCGCGGCTCGGAAGCGCTGATGGATGTGTGCCGCTCGAAAATCCATCACGACCAATTCCACACCAACGACAAGGGCACGCTGTCGTGGGAGGAGGTCGAGTGCCTCGGCGCCTGCGTCAACGCACCGATGGTGATGATATTCAAGGACACCTATGAGGATTTGACGCCGGAGCGGCTTGCCGAGATCATCGACCTCTATGACGCCGGCAAAGGTGCTTCGGTGACGCCAGGACCGCAAAACGGCCGCATCACCTCTGAGCCGGCCAGTGGCCTGACGACCCTCAAGAGCGAAAAGGCGATCCTCAAGGCGACCCGCGACCGGGAAACCAGGGCGGCGACCAAGGCCGCCAAGGATGCAGAGCCGGCGGCTGCCGCCGCAGCACCAGTTCCGCCAGCGGCTTCGGCCGCGCCTGCACCGGCGCCGGTTGCGCCCTCGAATGCCAGCAAGCCGAAAACCGACGCGGTCGAGACCAACCCGGCGCTGAAATCGCCGTCGGCCACGAAAGTCGCGCCCGCGGTGGAGAAGGCGGCGAGCGTCGCAGCGCCTCTGCATTCGGCCGCCAATGCCAACAAGGCCGAGCCGCAGGTCGAGGACGTCTCGAAACAGCGCAAGGGCCCCAAGAACAAGGCCGAGCCGGCGTCTGCCTTCAAGGCGCCGGAGGCCAAGGTCAAACCGGCGAAGGCTGCCGCCAAGGCGGCCAAGGCGTCGCCCGGAAACAAGAGCCGGCCGACCGGCAAGAAGCCGGTCTGAGGAACGAGCAATGCTTCAGGACAGAGACCGCATCTTCAACAACATCTACGGCCGCTTCGACAAGTCGCTGGCCGGCGCCATGGCGCGCGGCGCCTGGGACAACACGCCCGGCATCGTTGCCAAGGGGCGCGAGTGGATCGTCAACGAGATGAAGGCATCGGGCCTGCGCGGCCGCGGCGGCGCCGGTTTCCCGACCGGGCTCAAATGGTCGTTCATGCCCAAGCAAAGCGACGGCCGGCCGAGCTATCTCGTCGTCAATGCCGACGAGTCCGAGCCCGGCACCTGCAAGGACCGCGACATACTGCGCCATGACCCGCACACGCTGGTCGAAGGCTGCCTGCTTGCCGGCTTCGCCATGGGCGCGGTCGCCGCCTACATCTATGTGCGCGGCGAGTTCATCCGCGAGCGCGAGGCGCTGCAACGCGCCATAGACGAGGCCTATGCGGCCAAGCTGATCGGCAAGAACAACACCTCCGGCTACGATTTCGACATTTACATGCACCATGGCGCCGGCGCCTATATCTGCGGCGAGGAAACGGCGCTGCTCGAAAGCCTCGAGGGCAAGAAGGGCCAGCCGCGGCTGAAGCCGCCATTTCCGGCCAATGTCGGCCTCTATGGCTGCCCGACGACGGTCAACAATGTCGAGTCCATCGCTGTCGCGCCGACCATCCTGCGCCGCGGTGCCGCCTGGTTCTCGTCCTTCGGCCGGCCCAACAATGTCGGCACCAAGCTGTTCTGCATCTCCGGCCACGTCAACAATCCGTGCACCGTCGAAGAGGCGATGTCGATCCCGTTCCGCGAACTGATCGAGACGCATTGCGGCGGCATCCGCGGCGGCTGGGACAACCTGCTGGCGGTCATTCCGGGCGGCGCCTCGGTGCCGCTGGTGCCGGCCGAGCAGATCATCGACGCGCCGATGGATTTCGATGCGTTGCGCGACCTGAAATCGGGCCTCGGCACGGCGGCTGTCATCGTCATGGACAAATCGACCGATATCGTGAAGGCGATCGCGCGGCTGTCCTATTTCTACAAGCACGAGAGCTGCGGCCAGTGCACGCCTTGCCGTGAGGGCACCGGCTGGATGTGGCGGGTGATGGAACGGCTGGTGCGCGGCGAGGCGCAGAAGCGCGAGATCGACATGCTGCTCGACGTGACGAAGCAGGTCGAGGGCCACACGATCTGTGCGCTGGGCGATGCGGCGGCGTGGCCGATCCAGGGCCTGATGCGGCATTTCCGCGGCGAGGTGGAGCGGCGCATCGACGAGTTTTCGCGCAACGCACACCGCGCCGAACCGGTGCTGGCGGCGGCGGAATAGAAGAATTCAAAAAATTGCGGGCGAATGCCCGAAACGAGGAAACGAGCGCGGGGCAGACGGAAACGACCAGGAGACCACCTATGTCGCTGTTTTCGACACCCGACGATTTTACGCCCGATATGGACCCGTTGTTGAAGATGAACCAGGATCTGACCAGGATGATGCCGAAGGAGATGGCCAATGCCGTCAATCTCCTGGCGCATCCTGTCGCGGGCGCGGCGGCGATGACGGCACTCGGCATCGGCCTTGCCAACCACGCCTTTGGTATCTGGATGGGCGTGCTTTCAGGCGCCGCCGAGACCTCGCAGCGGCTTTGGCAACCGGTCGCCGAGGATTTCGAGGCGCGAACGGAACGCTTTTCCGCGACCGGCAAAAGCTCCTCGACCAAGGCGCGCGCGGCGACCAAAACCCTGATTGCCGAGGCGCAGTCCTTCGCCAACGATGTGACTGACATTGCGACGAGCACCGCTGCACGGAGCTTGGCGAATGCCAGCACCGTTGCAGCGGATGCGTCGGCTGGGCTGATGCCGGAAGATTTCAAGCAGCCCAAGCCGATGGATCGGCCAGCCGAGCCGGCCGACCTCAAGGCGATATCGGGCATCGGGCCGAAACTGGAAAAGGTGCTGAACGGCCTTGGCATCTGGACATACGCCCAGATCGCCGCGTGGACGCCGCAAGAGATCGCCTGGGTCGAAGATTACCTGTCGTTGAAGGGCCGCATCGGCCGCGACAGCTGGATCGGTCAGGCGGCCGCGTTGGCCGGGGCCAAAAAGTGAATTCAATATCGTGCGCGGTCTCGGCTGCGCCCGGAAGGAAAGATTGCGGAACGTCCGCAGGGGTTTGAGGCGAAATGGCAAAGCTCAAGGTCGACGGGAAAGAGATCACTGTACCCGACCACTACACGCTGCTGCAGGCGGCCGAGGACGCCGGCGCGGAAGTGCCGCGCTTCTGCTTCCACGAGCGGCTGTCGATCGCCGGCAATTGCCGCATGTGCCTGATTGAGGTGAAAGGCGGTCCGCCCAAGCCGCAGGCGTCCTGCGCCATGGGCGTGCGCGACCTGCGCCCCGGCCCGAACGGCGAGCCGCCGGAAATCTTCACCAACACGCCGATGGTCAAGAAGGCGCGCGAAGGCGTGATGGAATTCCTGCTGATCAACCATCCGCTGGACTGCCCGATCTGCGACCAGGGCGGCGAGTGCGACCTGCAGGACCAGGCGATGGCGTTCGGAGTCGATTCCTCGCGCTACCATGAGAACAAGCGGGCGGTCGAAGACAAGTATATCGGGCCGCTGGTCAAGACCATCATGAACCGCTGCATCCATTGCACGCGCTGTGTCCGCTTTACCACCGAGATTGCCGGCATCTCCGAGCTCGGCCTGATCGGCCGCGGCGAGGATGCCGAGATCACCACCTATCTCGAAAGCGCGATGACTTCGGAACTGCAAGGCAATGTCATCGACCTTTGCCCGGTTGGTGCGCTGACCTCCAAACCGTACGCCTTCCAGGCACGGCCGTGGGAACTGACCAAGACCGAATCCATCGACGTGATGGACGCCGTCGGCTCCGCGATCCGCGTCGATAGCCGAGGCCGCGAAGTGATGCGCATCCTGCCGCATACCAACGAGGCGGTGAACGAGGAGTGGATTTCCGACAAGACCCGCTTCATCTGGGATGGTCTGCGCACGCAGCGCCTCGACCGGCCCTATGTGCGAAAGGAGGGCAGACTGGCCCCGGCAAGCTGGGCCGAGGCTTTTGCCGCGATCAAGGAAGCGGTGTCGAATGCCGCACCCGAAAAGATCGGTGCCATTGCCGGCGATCTTGCCGCCGTCGAGGAGATCTACGCGCTGAAGCTTCTGATGGCTTCGCTCGGCTCGAAGAACACCGACTGCCGCCAGGACGGCGCCGCACTCGATCCGTCGCTCGGCCGGGCGAGCTATGTGTTCAACCCGACCATCGAAGGCATCGAACAGGCCGATGCGGTGCTGATCATCGGCGCCAATCCGCGCTTCGAGGCATCCTTGCTCAACGCCCGCATCCGCAAGCGCTGGCGGGCCGGCAATCTGCCAGTCGGCGTCATCGGCGATGTCGGCGATACGCGCTATGATTACGAGCAGCTCGGCGCCGGGCCGGAATCGCTGAAGGATCTGGCCGACGGCAATGGCAAGTTCTTCCAACTGCTGAAGAAGGCGACGCATCCGCTGATCATCGTCGGACAGGGTGCGCTGGCGCGTCCGGACGGGGCGGCCGTGCTCGGCCAGGCGGCGAAGCTCGCCGTCGCCGTCAACGCCGCCAGGGCCGACTGGAACGGCTTTGCCGTGCTGCACACTGCCGCGGCACGCGTCGGCGGCCTCGATGTCGGGTTTGTGCCGGGCGAGGGCGGCAGGAACGTCGCCGGCATGCTGGGCGAGACCGATGTGCTGTTCCTGCTCGGCGCCGACGAAATCGACATGGCAAAGACCGGCGGCGCTTTCGTCGTCTATATCGGCACGCATGGCGACAAGGGCGCACACCGCGCCAACGTCATCCTGCCGGGTGCCGCCTATACCGAGAAGTCGGGCACCTTCGTCAACACCGAGGGGCGCGTGCAGCAGACCAACCGTGCCGGCTTCGCGCCCGGTGAGGCACGCGAGGACTGGGCGATCCTTCGGGCACTATCGGATGTGCTTGGCAAGAAGCTGCCGTTCGATTCGCTGCCGCAGCTGCGCGCTAAGCTCTATGCGGAATACCCGCATCTTGCCCGCATCGACCATGTCGCGGCCGGCGACCCGGCCGACATCGCCAGGGTTGCCAAGCTCGGCGGGCGGCTGAACAAGGGCACCTTCACCTCGCCGGTCAAGGATTTCTACCTGACCAACCCGATCGCGCGGGCTTCCGCGGTGATGGCCGAGTGCTCGGCTTTGGCGAAGAACGGCTTCAGGCAGGCGGCGGAGTAGACATGGACACCTTCTTCTCCTTCTACGTGCTGCCGGCGCTGCTGATCCTTTTGAAGTCGGTCGTGCTGATCATCGTTCTGTTGATCTTCGTCGCCTATGTGCTTTACGCCGACCGCAAGATCTGGGCGGCGGTGCAATTGCGCCGCGGACCGAACGTCGTCGGCCCGTGGGGCACGCTGCAGGCGTTCGCCGATCTGCTGAAATTCGTCTTCAAGGAGCCGGTCATCCCGTCCGGCGCCAACAAGGGCGTTTTCCTGCTGGCGCCCTTGGTGTCGGCGGTGCTGGCGATCTCTGCCTGGGCGGTCATACCGGTCAATGAAGGCTGGGCGATCGCCAACGTCAATGTCGGCATCCTCTATGTCTTCGCCATCTCCTCGCTCGAGGTCTATGGCGTCATCATGGGCGGCTGGGCGTCCAATTCGAAATACCCCTTCCTCGGCGCGCTGCGCTCGGCGGCGCAGATGGTGTCCTACGAAGTCTCCATCGGTTTCGTCATTGTCACCGTGCTGCTTTGCGTCGGCTCGCTCAACCTGTCCGACATCGTCTTGTCGCAGCAGGACGGGCTGGGCACACGGCTCGGCCTGCCCAACACCTTCCTCGACTGGCATTGGCTGTCGCTGTTCCCGATGTTCATCGTCTTCTTCATCTCGGCATTGGCCGAGACCAACCGGCCGCCCTTCGACCTTGTGGAAGCCGAATCGGAACTCGTCGCCGGCCATATGGTCGAATATTCCTCGACGCCGTTCCTGTTGTTCTTCCTCGGCGAATATGTCGCCGTCGTCCTGATGTGCGCGCTGGCCACCATCCTGTTCCTTGGCGGCTGGCTGCCGCCCTTCAACTTCGCGCCGTTCACCTGGGTGCCGGGGCTGATCTGGTTCGTGCTCAAGGTCTGCCTGGTGTTCTTCATGTTCTCCATGGTGAAGGCGTTCGTGCCGCGCTACCGCTACGACCAGCTGATGCGGCTCGGCTGGAAGGTCTTCCTGCCGATCTCGCTGTTCATGGTGGTCGCCACCGCCGCCTTCCTCAAGATCACGGGGTTTGCGTGATGGGCAGTCTGATCGTTGGTTTTCTAGGCGCAGCTGTCGGCGTGCTTGTTGCGCTCTTTGGCAACGTCGTTGTGCTGCCCTACGTTTTGCGGCAACAGGACCAAAGGTTGGCAGCAAACTACCGAGTGCCGGTGTTTGGCTGGGACAAGCAGATATTGGCGTCGATGACGAGACTTGCATACCGTTTCCTGATGCCTGTCTTTTTCGGATTTATCGGCGCAATCGCTGCAACACAGATCTTTGGGGGTGCTGAATGAGTACGCTATCCCAGGCCGCCAAGTCACTGCTTTTGCAGGACTTCGTCAGCGCTTTCTTCCTGTCGATGCGCCAATTCTTCGCGCCGAAGGAGACCATCAACTATCCGCATGAAAAGGGGCCGGTCAGCCCGCGCTTCCGTGGCGAACATGCGCTGCGCCGCTACCCGAACGGCGAGGAACGCTGCATCGCCTGCAAACTATGCGAGGCGATCTGCCCGGCGCAGGCCATCACCATCGAAGCCGGCCCACGTCGCAATGACGGCACGCGGCGCACCGTGCGCTACGACATTGATATGGTGAAATGCATTTACTGCGGCTTCTGCCAGGAAGCCTGCCCGGTCGACGCCATTGTCGAGGGCCCGAATTTCGAATTCGCGACGGAGACGCGCGAGGAGCTTTATTACGACAAGGACAGGCTCCTGGCCAATGGCGACCGCTGGGAGCGTGAACTGGCGCGCAACATCTCGCTGGATGCGCCTTACCGCTGATATTTGACGCATGGACGGGGCGAGGGCCCTCGTTTAAGGAACACGCAACTTGCCGACCGGAGGCGGTGGCAAAAAACAGGACGAACGTCCTGTTCTGACAGGAAACCCGGGGGAACCCATGCTGAGTGGACTAGAGGCGGCCTTTTTCTACCTCTTCGCCTTTGTCGCGGTGGCATCGGCGTTCATGGTCATATCGGCGCGCAATCCCGTGCATTCGGTGCTGTTCCTGATCCTGACCTTCTTCAACGCCGCCGGCCTTTTCATGCTGACCGGCGCCGAGTTCCTGGCGATGATCCTGCTCGTCGTCTATGTCGGCGCGGTGCTGGTGCTGTTCCTGTTCGTCGTCATGATGCTCGACGTCGACTTCGCCGAAATGAAGGAAGGCGCCCTGCAATATGCACCGATCGGCGCGCTGGTCGGGCTGATCCTGGCGGCGGAGCTGATCGTGGTGCTCGGCGGCTATACATTCGCGCCGAAACTGGTGGCGACGGTCGCCAAACCCATTCCGGACCTGGCCGCGCGCTCGAACACGGCAGCGCTCGGCGACATCCTCTATACGGATTACCTCTATTACTTCCAGGTGGCGGGGCTGGTGCTGCTGGTCGCCATGATCGGCGCCATCGTGCTGACGCTGCGCCACAAGCCGGGCGTCAAGCGGCAGTCGATCGCCGCCCAGGTCGGCCGCACGGCGGCAACCGGAGTGGAAATCCGCAAGGTCAAGACGGGCGAAGGAGTCTGAGATGGTCGTCGGCATCGCGCACTACCTGACCGTATCGGCGATCCTGTTCACGCTCGGCGTGTTCGGCATCTTCCTGAACCGCAGGAACGTCATCGTCATCCTGATGTCGATCGAGCTGATCCTGCTTGCCGTCAACATCAATTTCGTCGCCTTCTCGGCGGCGCTCGGCGACCTGGTCGGCCAGGTGTTCGCACTGTTCGTGCTGACGGTCGCGGCGGCCGAAGCGGCGATCGGCCTTGCCATTCTCGTCGTCTTCTTCCGCAACCGCGGCTCGATCGCGGTCGAAGACGTGAACATGATGAAGGGTTGACGGAACCACCATGTATCAGGCCATCGTCTTCCTTCCGCTGCTCGGCTTCTTGATCGTCGGCCTGTTCGGCACTTCGCTCGGCGCCAAGGCTTCAGAATACATCACCTCCGGCTTCCTGGTGATCGCGGCTGTGCTGTCGTGGGTCGCCTTCTTCTCGGTCGGCTTCGGCGGCGGCGAGGTGTTCACCGTGCCGGTGATGCGCTGGATCCAGTCGGGCGGGCTGGAGGCGTCCTGGGCGCTCAGGATCGACACGCTGACGGTGGTCATGCTGGTCGTCGTCAACACGGTGTCGTCGCTGGTCCATATCTACTCGATCGGCTACATGCATCACGATCCGGACCGGCCGCGCTTCTTCGCCTATCTGTCGCTGTTTACCTTCGCCATGCTGATGCTGGTGACGGCCGACAACCTCGTGCAGATGTTCTTCGGCTGGGAAGGCGTCGGCCTTGCCTCCTATCTGCTGATCGGCTTCTGGTACAAGAAGCCTTCGGCCAATGCGGCTGCAATCAAGGCCTTCGTCGTCAACCGCGTCGGCGATTTCGGCTTTGCGCTCGGCATCTTCGGCGTGTTCGTGCTGTTCGGCTCGGTCAATCTCGGCACCATCTTCGCCAATGCGGCGACGTTCATTCCGGCGGAAGGCGCGCCGCAAGGTGCGGCCGTGCTGACCTTCCTCGGCTATGCACTCGACAGGCAGGCTGCGATGACGGTCGTCTGCCTGCTCCTGTTCATGGGCGCCATGGGCAAGTCGGCGCAGGTGCCGCTGCACACCTGGCTGCCGGATGCCATGGAGGGCCCGACGCCGGTCTCGGCACTGATCCATGCCGCCACCATGGTGACGGCAGGCGTGTTCATGCTGGCGCGGTTGTCGCCGCTGTTCGAGCTGTCGCATTCGGCACTGACGGTGGTCACCTTCATCGGCGCTTTCACCGCCTTCTTCGCGGCGACAGTCGGTCTCGTCCAGAACGACATCAAGCGCGTCATCGCCTATTCGACCTGTTCGCAGCTCGGCTACATGTTCGTGGCGCTCGGCGTCGGTGCCTATGGCGCAGCGATTTTCCATCTGTTCACCCACGCCTTCTTCAAGGCGCTGCTGTTCCTCGGCTCGGGCTCGGTCATCCACGCCGTCTCCGACGAGCAGGACATGCGCAAAATGGGCGGCCTGAGGACGCTGATTCCGACGACTTACTGGATGATGGTGATCGGCACGTTGGCGCTGACCGGTGTCGGCATTCCGGTAACGATCATCGGCACGGCCGGCTTCTTTTCCAAGGACGCCATCATCGAAGCGGCCTTCGCCGGCCACAATGCGGTCGCCGCGTTTGCCTTCATATTGCTGGTCATTGCTGCCTGCTTCACCTCCTTCTACTCCTGGCGGCTGATCTTCATGACCTTCCACGGCGAGCCGCGGGCCAGCCACGAGGTCATGCACCATGTCCATGAATCGCCACCGGTCATGCTGGTACCGCTGTTCATCCTGGCGGCGGGCGCGCTGTTCGCCGGCGTGATCTTCCACGGCGCCTTCATTGGCGAGGGCTATGCCGAATTCTGGAAGGCGTCGCTGTTCACGCTGCCGGACAACCACATCCTGCACGAAATCCACGAAGTGCCGTTGTGGGTCGAGCTGTCACCGTTCATCGCCATGCTGATCGGCTTTGCGATTGCCTGGCAGTTCTATATTCGCGCGCCGGAAATGCCTCGGAGCGTCGCCGCCAACCATCGCCTGCTCTACGCCTTCCTGCTCAACAAATGGTATTTCGACGAGCTCTACGACTTCCTGTTCGTGCGGCCGGCAAAGCGCCTCGGCAGCTTCCTGTGGAAGACCGGCGACGGCACCGTCATCGATGGGCTTGGGCCGGACGGCATTTCGGCGCGCGTCGTCGACGTCACCAACCGGGTCGTCAAGCTGCAGACCGGCTATCTCTACCACTATGCCTTCGCCATGCTGATCGGCGTTGCCGCACTCGTCACCTGGATGATGCTCTGATGACCGCCTGGCCGATCCTATCGCTGGTCACCTTCCTGCCGCTGGTTGGTGTGCTGCTCATCCTTTTCGTGCGTGACGACAGCGAGAACGCGCGCCGCAACATCCGCGCCATCGCGTTGTTCACGACCGCGTTCACCTTCGTGGTTTCGCTGTTCATCTGGACCGGCTTCGACAATTCGCAGCCCGGCTTCCAGTTCGTCGAGAAGTTTGCCTGGCTGGATTCCGGCATCTCCTACCATATGGGCGTAGACGGCATCTCCATGCTGTTCGTCATCCTGACCACCTTCCTGATGCCGCTCTGCATCCTCGCCTCGTGGGAATCGATCGAGAAGCGCGTCAAGGCCTATATGATCGCCTTCCTGCTGCTCGAGACGCTGATGATCGGCGTGTTCTGCGCGCTCGACATCGTCTTGTTCTACGTCTTCTTCGAAGCCGGCCTGATCCCGATGTTCATCATCATCGGCGTGTGGGGCGGCAAGCGGCGCGTCTATGCCTCGTTCAAGTTCTTCCTCTATACGCTGGCCGGCTCGGTGCTGATGCTGCTCGCCATCATGGCGATGTTCTTCCAGTCCGGCACCACCGATATCCCGACGCTTCTGACGCATAACTTCCCGGCCAATATGCAGACCTGGCTATGGCTTGCCTTCTTCGCGTCCTTCGCGGTGAAGATGCCGATGTGGCCGGTGCACACCTGGCTGCCGGACGCGCATGTCGAAGCACCGACGGCCGGCTCGGTGATCCTGGCCGCCATCCTGCTCAAGATGGGCGGGTACGGCTTCCTGCGCTTTTCGCTGCCGATGTTTCCGATCGCATCCGAAATGTTCGCGCCGCTGATCTTCACGCTCTCCGTTGTCGCCATCATCTACACCTCGCTGGTGGCGCTGATGCAGGAGGACATGAAGAAGCTGATCGCCTATTCGTCGGTCGCTCACATGGGCTTCGTTACCATGGGCATCTTCGCGATGAACCAGGAAGGCGTCCAGGGTTCGATCTTTCAGATGCTGTCGCACGGCCTGGTCTCCGGCGCGCTGTTCCTCTGCGTCGGCGTCGTCTACGACCGCATGCATACGCGTGACATCGACGCCTATGGCGGGTTGGTCAACAACATGCCGAAATATGCAACCGTGTTCATGATCTTCACCATGGCCAATGTCGGCCTGCCCGGCACCAGCGGCTTCGTCGGCGAGTTCCTGACCATGCTCGGCGTGTTCCGGGTCAACACCTGGGTGGCGTTCTTCGCCGCCACGGGCGTCGTCCTTTCGGCGGCCTATGCGCTCTGGCTCTACCGCAAGGTGATCTTCGGCGCGCTGACCAAGGAAAGCCTGAAAGGCCTGCTCGACCTGTCGACGCGCGAGAAGGTGATCATCTATCCGCTGGTCGCGCTGGTCATCTTCTTCGGCGTCTATCCGGCGCCGATCTTCGACGCGACCGCCGAATCGGTCAAGGCGCTCGTTACCAATGTCACCGCATCCATCGGCGCCGCGCAGACCGCGGCGGCGAACTGACTGGGGGTTTGCGAACCATGACGCCGGACCTTCTCTCAAGCCTGTCGCTCTCGACGCCAGAGCTGATCCTCGCCCTCGGCGCCTTGGCGCTGTTGATGCTCGGCGCCTATTCTCGCGCCAACACCACTGTCACGGTGAGCGGCCTTGCCGTCGCCGTGCTGGTGATCGCCGGCGCCTGGCTGATCTTTTCGCCGGGACAGGGCAACGCCTATGGCGAAGCCTTCATCCAGGACCCATTCGCCCGCTTCATGAAGGTGCTGGCGCTGGTCGGCTCGGCGGTGACGCTGGTCATGTCGGTCCGCTTTGCCCAGGCGGAGCGTTTCGACAAGTTCGAATATCCGGTGCTGATCCTGCTCTGCACGCTCGGCATGATGCTGATGATCTCGGCCAACGGCATGATCGGGCTCTATCTCGGCCTCGAGCTGCAATCGCTGGCGATCTACGTGCTGGCGGCGATCAACCGCGACAATCTGCGCTCGACCGAGGCCGGGCTGAAGTACTTCGTCCTTGGCGCGCTGTCATCGGGCATGCTGCTTTACGGCATCTCGCTGGTCTACGGCTACACCGGCAACACCGGCTTCCAGGAGATCGCCGCGGCGCTGAGCGGCGGCGAGCGCCAGCTCGGCCTCGTCTTCGGCCTGGTTTTTGTGCTGGCCGGCCTTGCCTTCAAGATCTCGGCGGTGCCGTTCCATATGTGGACGCCCGACGTCTATGAAGGCGCGCCGACGCCGGTGACGGCTTTTCTGGCGGCGGCACCGAAGATGGCGGCGATGGCACTGATGGTGCGCGTCACCATGGGCGCCTTCAAGCCGATCGCCGCCGACTGGCAGCAGATCATCGTCTTCATCTCGATCGCCTCGATGGCGCTTGGTGCCTTCGCGGCCATCGGCCAGACCAACATCAAACGGCTGATGGCCTATTCCTCCATCGGCCATATGGGTTATGCTCTGGTCGGCCTTGCCGCCAACAGCCAGGACGGCGTGCGCGGCGTCGCCATCTACATGCTGATCTATCTGGTGATGACGCTCGGCACCTTCGCCTTCATCCTCGCCATGCGGCGAAAGGAGGGCAATGTCGAGCAGATCAGCGATCTCGCCGGCCTGTCGGCGACCAATCCGATCATGGCGACGATCCTCACCATCCTGATGTTCTCGCTGGCCGGCATCCCGCCGCTCGCCGGCTTCTGGGGGAAATGGTACGTGTTCCTCGCCGCCATCAATGCCAACCTCTACGCGCTGGCGATCATCGGCGTGCTCGCGTCTGTGGTGGGCGCCTACTATTATCTGCGCATCATCAAGATCATGTGGTTCGACGAACCGGTCGGCGGCTTCGTGCCGATGGCGTCCGAACTGCGCGTCGTGCTCGGCGCCTGCGGCGCTTTCGTGCTGTTCTACGTGCTGATCGGCGGCCCGATCGGAACCTACGCCGCTGCCGCAGCCAAGACCTTCTTCTGACGGAATGACGTTCAGGCTGGCTCCAACCGCGGCTTCGGACGGGTTCCGGCTCGAGGCGCACGACACGGTCGGCTCCACCAACGCGCTGGCGCTGGAGCACGCACGGGCCGGCGATCCGGGCAAACTCTGGGTCGTCTCCAAAAAGCAGGAAGCGGGGCGTGGCCGCCGTGGCCGCGCCTGGGCGACGCCCGAGGGTAATCTGGCAGCGACGTTGCTGGTGATCACCAACACCGAGCTTCGGCTTGCCGCGACGCTCGGCTTCGTTGCTGGACTGGCGCTGGCCGACGCGCTCGACGCTGTCGTGCCGAAGGGCAGGATCGCGATCGGCCTCGATGGTGCGAGCCAAGGCAAAAACCGTTTCGAACTGAAATGGCCGAACGATGTGCTTGCCTCGGGCGCCAAGCTCGCCGGCATCCTGCTGGAATCGGCGATGCTGGATGGCGACCGTTCGGCGGTGGCTATCGGTATCGGCGTCAACGTGGTGGCATACCCTGAGGATTTGCCTTATCCAGCGACGTCGCTCAGCGCGCTGGGGTCTGCTTGCGATGCCGAGACGCTGTTTCTGGCGCTATCGGATGCCTGGAGCGAGAATGCGCGGCTGTGGAACGAAGGGCGTGGGCTTGCCGCCGTCAGGCGGCGGTGGCTGGCGCGTGCGGCGGGGCTTGGCGGGCGGGTTGCTGTCAGAATTGACGGTAATGTGGTGCGTGGCACCTTCGAGACCATTGACGAGGACTGCCGTTTCGTGATCCGCGACGATGAAGGTTCGGTTCTGACGATCGCCGCCGGCGACGTGCATTTCGGCGCGGTTGCCTCGGCCGGCGTTTGACCGGCCAATACGTTTGACTGGCCAGGTATTTGACCAGCTTGAATTTGACCGGCCGACAATTTTGACCGGCCCACAATTTTGACCGGCCCGCAATTTTGACCGGCAAGGAAGGAAAGACCATGGCGACAGCGGAAAACGCCGAACTTGTCTTCGTGCCGCTCGGCGGTGTCGGCGAGATCGGCATGAACTTTGCCCTCTACGGCTATGGACCGGCCAATGCGCGCGAATGGATCGTGGTCGACGTCGGCGTCACCTTTCCCGATGCAACCCTGCCCGGCGTCGACCTGGTTCTGCCCGACACACGCTTCATCGAGGAGAATGTCGCCAATCTGCGCGGCATCGTCATCACCCATGCGCATGAGGACCATTATGGCGCGCTCCACGACATCTGGCCGAAGCTCAAGACGCCGGTGTGGATGACGCCGTTCAGCGCCGGCCTGCTGGAAGCCAAGCGGCAGGGCGAGCAAGGGGCGCCGAAGATCCCGGTGACGATCTACCGGGCCGGCGAGAAATTCACCGTCGGCCCGTTCGAGATCGAGGCCATCCCTGTTGCGCACTCCATTCCCGAACCGATGTCGCTGGCGATCACGACGCCGGCCGGCGTCGTCATCCATACCGGCGACTGGAAGATCGATCCGGCGCCGACGGTCGGGCCGATGACCGACGAGGCGCGCTTCCGAGCCTATGGCGACAAGGGCGTGCTGGCGCTGGTCTGCGATTCCACCAATGCGATGCGGGAAGGGGAATCGCCGTCCGAAGTGGCGGTGGGCGAGGGCCTCAAGAGCGTCATCCAGAACGCCAACGGCCGGGTCGCCGTCACCAGCTTCTCCTCCAATGTCGGGCGTATCGTCTCCATCGCCAAGGCGGCGCGGGATGCCGGCCGCCAGTGCCTGGTGATTGGCCGCTCGATGAAGCGAGTCATCGATGTGGCTGATGAACTCGGCTATATGGACGGGTTGCCGGAATTCATCGCCGAGGAGGATTACGGCTTCATCCCGCGCGAAAACCTCGTCATCATCTGCACCGGCAGCCAGGGCGAGCCGCTTGCCGCACTTGCCAAGCTGTCGCGCGACGAGATGAAGTCGGTGGCGCTGACGGCCGGCGACACGGTGGTGTTTTCCTCGCGCACCATTCCCGGCAACGAGAAGGCGATCCTCGAAATCAAGAACCGCCTGATCGATCTCGGCATCAAGATCATCGAGGACGGCGATGCGCTGGTGCATGTCTCCGGCCATCCACGCCGCAGCGAATTGCGCAAGATGTATGAATGGGTGCGGCCGCAGATCGGCGTTCCCGTGCATGGCGAAGCGGCGCATCTGGTGGCGCAGGGCTCGCTGATGTCGACGTCCGGTATCGGCCAGGTCGCGCAGGTGCGCGACGGCGACATGCTCAGGCTGTATCCGGGTGCCGCCGCCATCATCGACCAGGTGCCGTTCGGCCGCATCTACAAGGATGGAAGGCTGATCGGCACCGACCAGGCGATGGGCATTCGCGACCGCCGCAAGCTGTCCTTTGCCGGCCATGTCGCCGTCAATGTCGTGCTCGACGACAAATACGAGCTTGCCGGCGATCCCGATCTGGTCGCCATCGGCGTCGCCGAGGCCGACGGCAGCGGTGAGAGCCTGGAAGACCTGATGATCGATGCGGCAATCGGCGCCGTGGACTCCATCCCCCGCCAGCGCCGAAAAGACCTCGACCTAGTCCAGGAGGCGGTGCGGCGCGCGGTGCGCGGCGCGGCCAACGAAGCCTGGGGCAAGAAGCCGCTGGTGACGGTGTTCGTCACAAGATGAGGGAGTAGGGGAGTATGGCAGTAGGGGAGTAGGGAAGAACAGATAGTTTGCACTCTCCAAACTTGTTTTTCGTACTCCCGTACTCCCCTATTCCCCTACTCCCCTAACCGGGAGCACTCTATGCTCGGACGCCTCAACCATGTCGCGCTTGCGGTGCCGGATCTGGCCGCGGCTGCGGCGGTCTATCGCGATACGCTTGGCGCGCGCGTGACCGCGCCGCAGGCGCTGCCGGAGCATGGCGTTACGGTGGTGTTCGTCGATGTCGGCAACACCAGGATCGAGTTGCTCGAGCCGCTCGGCGAAGCCTCGCCGATCGCCGCATTCCTCGCGAAGAATCCGTCCGGCGGCATGCACCATGTCTGCTATGAGGTGGATGACATTGTTGCGGCGCGCGACCGTCTCAAGGCCAGCGGCGCGTGCGTGCTCGGCGACGGCAATCCGAAGATCGGCGCACATGGCAAGCCGGTATTGTTTCTGCACCCCAAGGATTTCTTCGGCACGCTGGTCGAACTGGAGCAAGCATGAGTTGGGTTTCGTTTATCGCCCTGTTCTTCGCCACGTGGTGGGTGGTGTTGTTCGCCGTCCTGCCGTTCAGCATGCGGACGCAGGACGAGGATCGGGACGTGACGCTTGGCACGGTTCCGAGCGCACCGCGCGGACCGCACATGCTGCGCGCCGCGCTGCGCACGACGATCGCCACGCTGGTCCTCATGGGTATCTTCTACGGCATCACGAGAGGGCTTGGCCTCGGTATCGACGACATCCCGCACATCGTGCCGGATTTTAACCAGAGCCCAGCGCATTAGCCGGCTACCGATCGTGTCCGACTATCCCAGCCTAGCCGAGGCTCTGAAATCAAGCTGAGCCAGCAAGATCAACCCAAAGTAAAGGCCGGGGCGGGTTTGGGCTGACGCAACGTCATGTAGTTTGGTAATCCGTCGTGCTAACCAGATGATTGCACAAAAAAAATGCAAGGCGCGAGGCCTTGCAATTTAAACGCGTCCGATCTGTTTCCGGTGTCCGGCGGCAGCGAGTTACCGCGCCTAGATCGCATCCTCCCAAGACTTTGACCGCGTAGGAGGGCAGATTTTTCTCTACCCTCTCGGTTATGGGGGCACACTAGCCTAAGGCGGGTGAAAATGTCACGAAGAATTTTGCCCAGAAACAGGCAATCTCGTGCTGCAGTGCACAATAGTACGGCAGGCGTTGCTTGCGAAACGCCCAGCAAGCCGCGTGCGGCAATTGCGGCGCCTGTGCAGCGCCTGGGCCGGGTTTCCATTCCGCCATGAAATGGCTATGAAGCCGGGGCAAGCAAGCCTGCGCTGCGCCGATTCCGGCGCCGCCATCCTCTCTCACGGACCAGTTCATGCGTTTGTCGCGCTATTTCCTGCCCATCCTCAAAGAAAATCCGCGCGAGGCCGAGATCGTCTCGCATCGGCTGATGCTGCGCGCCGGCATGATCCGCCAGCAGGGGCAGGGCAGCTTTTCCTGGCTGCCGCTCGGCAAGCGGGTGCTGGACAAGGTCTGCCGGATCATTCGCGAGGAGCAGAATCGCGCCGGCGCACTCGAAATCCTGATGCCGACCATCCAATCGGCCGAGCTGTGGCGCGAAAGCGGCCGCTATGAAGACTACGGCAAGGAGATGCTGCGCATCAAGGACCGGCAAGACCGCGATATGCTCTACGGGCCGACCAACGAGGAGATGGTCACCGAGATCTTCCGCTCCTATGTCAAGTCCTACAAGGACCTGCCGCTCAACCTCTATCACATCCAGTGGAAGTTTCGCGACGAGGTGCGCCCGCGCTTCGGCGTCATGCGTTCGCGCGAGTTCCTGATGAAGGACGCCTATTCCTTCGACCTCGATTATGAAGGCGCCAAGGCCGCCTATAACCGCATGTTCGTTTCCTATCTCAGGACGTTTACGCGCATGGGGCTGCAGGCCATCCCGATGCGCGCCGACACCGGGCCGATCGGCGGCGACCTCAGCCATGAGTTCATCATCCTGGCCGACACCGGCGAGAGCCAGGTGTTCTGCCATCGCGATTATCTTTCGCTGGCAGTGCCCGGCGCAGACACTGATTTTTCGAACGACGCCGAGATCGGCGGCATCGTCACGACGTGGACGACGCCCTATGCCGCCACCGACGAGATGCATGACGAGGCGGCGTGGGAGAAGGTGCCCGCGAGCGACCGGGTCTCGGCGCGCGGCATCGAGGTTGGGCATATCTTCCATTTCGGCGACAAATATTCCAAGCCGATGGGCGCCAAGGTGACCGGGCCGGACGGCAAGGATCATTTCGTTTCTGGCGGTTCCTACGGAATCGGCCCGTCCAGGCTGGTCGCGGCGATCATCGAGGCCAGCCATGACGATAACGGCATCATCTGGCCGGAGGCGGTGGCACCGTTCGATGTCGGCCTGATCAACATGAAGGCTGGCGATGCCGAATGCGACCGCGTCTGCGGCGAGCTGAATGCCGCCTTTGCCGCCGCCGGCAAGGAGGTGCTCTACGACGACACCGACCAGCGGCCGGGCGGCAAGTTCGCCACCGCCGACCTGATCGGGCTCCCGTGGCAGGTGATCGTCGGGCCGCGTGGTGTCGCCGCCGGCGAGGTCGAGATCAAGAACCGCAGGACCGGCGAGCGCGAGACGCTGCCGATCGGCGACGTGAAAAAGCGTTTCGGTGCCGCCGCATGAACGAAGCGGCGGCAGCAAGACCACCGGGCGCCGGGCCTTTTTCCGGCTTCGAACGCTTGGTGGCGTGGCGCTATCTGCGCTCGCGTCGCAAGGAGACGGTGATCTCGGTGATCGCCTCGATCTCCTTCCTCGGCATCATGCTGGGCGTCGCCACGCTGATCGTCGTCATGGCAGTCATGAACGGCTTTCGCGCCGAACTGCTGACGCGCATCCTAGGCGTCAACGGGCACCTGATCGTGCAGCCGCTCGACATGCCGCTGGAGGACTATGCCCAGGTCGCTGGCCGCATCAACGGCGTGCCCGGCGTCAAATACGCCATCCCGCTGATCGACGGGCAGGTGCTGGCGCAAGGCAATGTCGGCGGCGGCACCGGCGCGCTGGTGCGCGGCATACGCGGCGAGGATCTCGGCAAGATCACCATCGTCGCCAACAACATCAAGGAGGGCTCGATCGTCGGCTTCGACACCGGCGAAGGCGTCGCCATCGGCAGCCGCATGGCCGAAAATCTCGGCCTTGTGCTCGGCGATACCATCACGCTGATCTCGCCCGAGGGCGACATCACGCCGCTCGGCACGACGCCGCGTATGAAAGGCTATCCGATAACCGCGATCTTCGAGGTCGGCATGTCGGAATATGACAGTTCCATCGTCTACATGCCGTTTTCCGAAGCGCAGCTTTACTTCAACATGGACGGAAGGGCGCAGACGATCGAGATCTACGCCGACAATCCCGACAATATCGACGCGCTGAAGCCGAAGGTCGAAGAGGCGGCGCAGCGGCCGATCAGCCTTGTCGATTGGCGGGAGCGTAACAAGACGTTCTTCGACGCGCTGCAGGTCGAGCGCAACGTCATGTTCATGATCCTGACGCTGATCGTGCTGGTGGCGGCGCTCAACATCATTTCGGGCCTGATCATGCTGGTGAAGGACAAGGGCCACGACATCGCCATCCTGCGCACCATGGGCGCCACGCGCGGCGCGATCCTGCGCATCTTCCTGATGACCGGGGCTGCGATCGGCGTTGTCGGCACTATCGCCGGCGTGCTGCTCGGCATCGTGATCTGCCTCAACGTCGAGCGCATCCGCCAGTTCTTCTCCTGGCTGGCCAACGAGCGGCTGTTCAATCCCGAGCTTTATTTCCTGAGCCAGCTGCCGGCCCGCATGGATGCCAGCGAGACGATCTCGGTCGTTCTCATGGCTTTGGCGCTGTCATTCCTGGCGACACTGTTTCCGGCATGGCGCGCTGCCAGGCTCGATCCGGTCGAAGCGCTGAGGTACGAATGATGGCCGAGGCCATTATCGAGCTGAAGAGCGTCGAACGCCACTATGTACAGGGGCCGCGCAAGCTGACCATCCTGAACGGCGCCGATTTTTCGCTGAAGCGTGGCGAGATGGTGGCGCTTGTGGCGCCGTCGGGCACCGGCAAGTCGACGCTGCTCCACACTGCCGGGCTGCTGGAGCGACCGGACGCCGGCGACGTGATCCTGGCGGGGCGCGCCTGCGGCCGGCTTTCCGACGACGAACGCACG
The DNA here is from genome assembly GCF_040320565.1 of Mesorhizobium sp. M0664. Classification (NCBI taxonomy): domain Bacteria; kingdom Pseudomonadati; phylum Pseudomonadota; class Alphaproteobacteria; order Hyphomicrobiales; family Phyllobacteriaceae; genus Mesorhizobium; species Mesorhizobium sp. M0664. The sequence continues at coordinate 192,686 of NZ_JAMYPW010000003.1, read as the reverse complement.
GCGATCCGCCGCAACGATGTCGGCTTCGTCTACCAGTTCCATCATTTGTTGCCTGAGTTTTCTGCGCTGGAAAACATCATGATGCCGCAGCTGATAAAAGGGCTGCCGCGCAAGGAGGCGGCCGAGCGGGCGGCGCAATTGCTCGACTATATGCAGATCGGCAAGCGCGCGCAGCATCGTCCTTCCGAGCTCTCCGGCGGCGAGCAGCAGCGCGTCGCCATTGCGCGTGCCGTCGCCAATGCGCCGCTGGTGCTTTTGGCCGACGAGCCGACCGGCAATCTCGACCCGGTGACCGCTTCCTATGTGTTCGAGGCGCTGGCAGCGCTGGTCCGGCAATCGGGCCTGGCGGCGCTCATCGCCACCCACAATCACGAGCTCGCCTCGCGCATGGACCGCCGCGTGACGCTCGCCGACGGCAAGGTCGTGCCGCTTTAGGGTGCGCTGCAATTGAGGCGATGACGGCCTGCGAGCTGCCGTGCGCCGTCCCGCCGCCTTTCGCGCGCCTGTCGGCCGCGAAACGCTCGGCATTTCCCTCTCAACCCTTTCTTAACTTTGTCGAATTGACCGGGCGCAAATTCCGGTGACGTCCGGACTGCGATCGTTGACATTCGAACAAAATTAGAACAAAATACGAACATACTAACAACAGGAGAGAGTTATGACCGATCTTGTTCAGGATGTCGTCTCGCTGGTGTGCATGAGCACGTTCCTCATTTCCATGGCAATCTGGATCGGCGCGATGTGAGAATTGAGCTCAAGGGCGGGCTCGATGCTGATGAGCGAGGGCCGCCTTCGCATAGTGGCGCAGCATTGAGCGAGTGTTTCAGCCGGCCTTGCGGGACACTTCGACAGGCGACACCGCGGCGGGCCCGAACACGTCCTCGAAAGCGGATTTCAGCGCCAGGTCGAGGTCGGCCATGGTCACGGGAAGGCCGAGGTCGACAAGGCTGGTGACGCCGTGATCCTGGACGCCGCACGGCACGATGCCGCTGAAATGGCTAAGGTCCGGCTCGATATTGATGGCGATGCCGTGAAAGCTCACCCAGCGCCTCAGCCTGATGCCGATGGCGGCGATCTTGTCCTCGGCCGCCGAGCCGTCGGGCAAAGCGGGGCGGTCCGGCCGAACCACCCAGACGCCGACGCGGTCCTCGCGGCGTTCGCCGCGTACGTTGAAGGCGGCCAGCGAGCCGATGATCCATTGTTCGAGTGCGGCGACGAAGGCGCGGACATCCTCGCGCCGCCGCTTCAGGTCGAGCATGACGTAGGCGACGCGCTGGCCCGGCCCATGATAGGTGTATTCGCCGCCACGCCCGGCGGCAAAGACCGGGAAACGGTCCGGCTCGATCAGGTCCTCGATGCGGGCGCTGGTGCCGGCGGTGTAGAGCGGCGGGTGCTCGACCAGCCAGACCATCTCACCGGCGGCGCCGCTGCGGATTGCCTCGGCGCGCGCCTCCATCACGGCGAGCGCATCGGGATAGGCGGTGAGCCCCGGCTCGATGCGCCATTCGACCGGCGCCGAGCCGGGCAAGGGCAGGAACGACGTGGCGATCTGGCTGCGTTCTGTCATGATATCTCGTCTCGCCACTCATATGGCGGCAATCGGTACAAACGTCCAGTTCCGGCACGTTCGGCCCTTGAACAGTTATGCCGATGTCCGGCCGATTATTGCTGGCCGCGCACTTGTTTCACCGGAAACGATTTGCTACACGCCGCGGGCCGGTTGGTTCCGGCTCCTACCACGTGCGGTCGTGGCGGAATTGGTAGACGCGCAGCGTTGAGGTCGCTGTGGGGCAACCCGTGGAAGTTCGAGTCTTCTCGACCGCACCATCAAATTCGAAAGCGGAATCTCTTACACGTTGAATTCGAGCACGGCGGGGAGCGTCCTTGTCGGGGCACGTGCCCTTTGCCTGATTACGATCGCGAGTTTTGCCCATGCGAAGAGGCCATCGGGCCATCTATTGATAGGCGCACATGATTATTCGCGCACCAAGCGTCCGATTGCCCACCGGATCACAAATACAACAACGATCGGTACGTAGCCGTCCACGGCATAGTGGCAGCCAGTGTACACCGATCCGTACAGGATCAGGCCTGTAAAGGTCCAACCGAGAACGAGCCGGCGCTGGGTGTGGTTCGAGGGCCAGCTCGATCTCGACGCTGATCGGATGGTTCATGGCCTATGGTCCAGCGACGATCGCAGCGAAAATAAGCACCTTTGCGCTTGCCTTGAAGGCATCCTATTCTGGCGGGTAGTATCCGCTCGTGGGCATAGAATGTCGGTACTGCCTTTCTTAAGAATTTACGCGCTGCTCAACGCGGTGCTGGCTGCGACTGGGCTTGTGGCGGTGGCTACGCTCACGATACCGGACATGCCCGGACGAAGCAGACTGGCTTTGGCTGCCGTGCTCGCGGTCATTTGGGGTGTCTATCTCCTGGAATTGGCGGAGAAACTGCTCAAGCGCCGGGCGGGAGACGTTCGGGACAGGACGCCGGCAATCGCCATTGATGTGCTCGCGGTTTTGGTTCCACTCGCCGCATTTCTGCTCGTCGGCACGCCTGACCGGAGCCTCTACTGTGCTGTCTGGCTGCTGAAACCGCTGCGCGATTCAACGTTCTTCCCGCTGCTGGGCAGAATCCTGACCAACGAAGCGCGCAACCTGATCGGCGTCGCCACGGTCTTCGGCATCGTTCTTTTCGGTTTTGCGCTCGCAGCCTATGTCATCGAGCGCGACGTCCAACCGCAACAGTTCGGCAGCATCCCCCAGGCAATGTGGTGGGCGGTGGTCACGCTGTCCACCACCGGCTATGGCGACGCTATTCCGGAAAGCTTCGCCGGCCGCGTCCTTGCCGGGGCGGTCATGATGAGTGGCATCGGCATCTTCGCGCTCTGGGCTGGCATTCTTGCCACCGGCTTTTATCAAGAAGTCCGTCGCGAGGATTTCGTCCGCAATTGGCAATTGGTCGCCGCCGTGCCGTTGTTTCAGAAGCTCGGCCCGGCCACGCTAGTCGAGATCGTGCGCGCATTGCGACCTCGCATCGTGCCGGCGGGCGCTGTGATCTGCCGCAATGGCGAGACCGGTGACCAGATGTTCTTCGTCGTGGAGGGGCGCGTCAGCGTCGCGACGCCGAACCCGGTGGATCTGGGCCCTGGCGCCTTCTTCGGCGAGATGGCGCTGATCACCGGCGAACCGCGCTCGGCGACCGTCAGCGCCACAACGGTGGTCTCACTCCTGTCGCTACACTCGGCGGATTTCCAGATGCTGTGCAGCAGCAGCCCGGAGATCGCAGAAACCATCCGCAAGACCGCGCTCGAGCGGCGCGGCGCGGCACCTAAGGCTTGACCGTACTAGGTGTTCGTCAGAGGAGGATGCGATGGCAAGGCTGCCAGCTGCCTGCCGATGGTGGCTGGCTGGAACTACATGCTTTGCCGCTGTCGAACCACCCTCAATACAAATCGCCATGGAATCGTAGAAAAATGCTTTAAAATCAACGCGGCATCTCGACCGCACCATTAAATTCGAAAGCGGATTCTCTTGCCCGTTGAATTCGAGCACGGCAGGGAGTTGTCGGGGCACGTGCTTTTTGCCTGATTGCGGTCGCCAGTTTGGCTTATGCGAAGTGGCCATCGGCGGGCATGGCCATCTATCGACAAGCGCACATAACTATTCGCGCACCAGGCGTCCGGTCGCCCACCAGATCACCGACACAACAACGATCGATGCGTAGCCGTCCACGGCATAGTGCCAGCCAGTGAACACCGATCCGTACAGGATCAGGGCTGCAAAGGTCCAACCCAGAACGCCAAGCCAGCGATTGATCGATGACAGCAAATAGGCGTTCAATGCGGCAAAGGCGACATGCATGCTTGGCATGGCCGAGATGCCGCCGCCAAGACTTGGCCGGCCGCTTTGGTAAGCCATCAGGAGATATGCCGCGGGTTCCCGCACCATGTAACTATGGTCCAGCCTGTCCAGGGCCGCATTCAATCCGTGGAAGCGATCCACGCCGACAAAGTGGTGGTAGTAAACCGGTCCGACCGATGCCAGCGCCAGGGCCAAGACCGTTCCGAGGACGGACAACGTCAGCGCTGCTGCGCAGAGATAGCGGATGCGGGCAATCTCGTCCGACCAGAGCGACACGAAAAGGATGGCGCCGAACCACTGGTAAAACCAAATGACTTCATAACTGTTGAAGACGACGAACGACCAATTGTTGCTGTCGAGCTTATGGACGATCTCCCATGGCGGCATCCCGTGCAGCCATTCATCAGCGTCGGCCAACCAGTTGTCGGCATAGTAAGGGACGACGGACGGGATGGCGATCTTGTAGGTAGAGAACGCGGTCAAGCTGGCAAAGAAGAACAGCAGCACCAGCAGGCAACCGCGCCAGCGCCCTTGAACCAAATCCAGTGCGTAGCGAACCGGTTGCCGCCGGCCATGGACTAGCGCGGCACAGCAGACGCCACCGATAAACAACACCGGAATGCCAACAAGAAATTTGTGAGAATAGATTAAGGCTGACGTATAGAATACTTCTGGATATAGTGCAGATGCGCCTAAAACGTATGTCGCCATGAACAAGGAGAGGCGCAATTGCCATATGGCGGAGGGCCTGTAGCGAGAGGCTTCCGTGGTTAGGGCCAAACCAATTTACCTGTTCTTAACGTTTCGCCGGAGAGACACATACACCGGTAAGGTAAAAACCTTGCCGCCAGGTTTACTTTTCACCGGTGGTCGACATTTGCCGGCCGGCCCGCATGCGGTGGATCGATTCCCTGAGCAGTCTTGCATCCGCATCGCTGTCCATGCCCCCGAGTCAAGGAATTGCCCCGGAGCCTCGGGGCCGAGCCGGCCGGTTGCTTGAACACGGTCCACCGCTCCCTCAGTTGACATATCATAAGTTTTAGCTTATCATAAGTCATGATTTATGATTATGCAGGAATGGTGGCCTTGTCCGATCCGACGCGCCGAAAGGTGTTCGAGCTCATCGCCGATCGGCCACGCTCGGTCATCGATCTGACGCGAGTGCTTCCGGTCTCGCAGCCGGCGGTATCGCAGCACCTCAAGGTCTTGAAGGAAGCCCGGCTGGTCCGCGCAGAGCCGAAAGGTGCCAGCAACATCTATCATCTCGACCCGCATGGGCTCGGCGAGATGCGCGCCTGGCTTGACCGCATGTGGGGCGATGCGCTCGACGCCTTCAAACGGGAAGTCGACAACAGCAAGGAGAACAGGAAATGACGACCATGATCAAGCCCGCGCCGGTCAGGAAGTCGGTGACGGTGGAGGTGCCGCTCGACAAGGCATTCGATGTGTTCACCACAGGATTCGGGCGCTGGTGGCCGGCTTCGCACTCGATCGGCAAATCCGCCCTGACGACCGCGGTGATCGAACCGAAAGCCGGCGGCCGCTGGTACGAGATCGGCGAGGATGGGTCACAATGCGATTGGGGCGAGGTTCTCGCCTGGGATCCGCCATCGAGGCTGACGCTCGCCTGGCGCATTGGAGCCGGCTGGCGCTACAATCCGGCATTGCTGACCGAAGTCGAGATCCGCTTTGTCGCGCTCGGCGAGAACGCGACGCGCGTGGAACTCGAGCACAGGCTTCTGGAGAACATGGGCGAAACCGCAGAGGCGATGCGCGAGGCCTTCGAATCGGAGGGTGGCTGGAGCGGTCTCCTGGACCGCTATGCGGCTGAGGCCAAGGGCCACGCCGCCTGATCGGGAAGCCGTTAAGTCCAATATCCAGCGAGGCCGTCGCACCGTCGGCCTCGCCGTTTTTGAATCAGTGTCGATCTGCCCATCTGGTTGACCGGGGCGGGGGAGATACGCTGCCCTTTACCTGCCGGCGCAAAGGTTTGCAGCGCCGCAGGTTTGTAGAACGTCCTCTCCTCCTACCATCCGGTATGCGCCGCGTCGTTTGGACGCGCGAACGGCGCTGTAGCAATTTGTCGTTGTGCATGGTCCTTTCGCAAAATCGATTCCGATTGTCAGGATCATGGTCTAGACCTGACAGGCACCTTATCCGGAAATCCGATGGCGGGAGGCGCTGGTGGAAGGCCAGGACGAACAGATGACCGGCGCCAGGGCGGCCGAGGAGCGCCGCGCCGACATCTATGACGAGGACGGCGTCATCCTGTCGTCGTTCCTCGCCCAGATCGGTGCCGCGATCGCCGATCGCGATACGCTGACGCTGAAGCGCGAAGTCGACGATCTGCACCAGTCGGAACTCGGCCACCTGCTCGAGGCCCTGCACCCGGAACAGCGACGCGCGCTGGTCGAATTGCTGGGCAAGGATTTCGATTTTTCCGCGCTGACCGAGGTTGACGAGGCGATCCGCCGCGACATCGTCGACAGTCTGCCCAATGCGCAGATCGCCCAGGCGGTGCAGGAGCTCGATTCCGACGACGCCGTTTACATTCTCGAGGATCTCGACCAGGAGGACCAGGACGAGATCCTGTCGCGGCTGCCGTTCACCGAGCGGATCAGGCTGCGGCGTTCGCTTGACTATCCCGAAGAGACCGCCGGCCGCCGCATGCAAACGGAGTTCGTCGCGGTGCCGCCGTTCTGGACGATCGGCCAGACCATCGACTACATGCGCGAGGACAACAATCTTCCCGACCGTTTCAGCCAGATCTTCGTCATCGATCCGAGCTTTAAGCTGCTCGGCGCCATCGACCTCGACCAGATCCTGCGTACCAAGCGCTCGGTCAAGGTCGAAGAGGTCATGCATGAGACCAGGCATGCCATCCCGGCCACCATGGACCAGGAGGAGGCGGCACGCGAATTCGAACAATACGATCTTCTGTCCGCCGCCGTCGTCGACGAGAACGAGCGGCTGGTCGGCGTGCTGACCATCGACGACGTCGTCGACGTCATCCAGCAGGAGGCCGAGGAAGATCTGCTGCGCATGGGCGGCGTCGGCGACGAAGAACTCTCGGACAGCATCTTTTCGACCTCGCGCTCGCGCGTGCCCTGGCTGCTGGTCAATCTTTTGACGGCTTTCCTGGCGGCCTCGGTGATCGGCCTGTTCGACCGCACCATCGAGCATATCGTGGCGCTGGCGGTGCTGATGCCGATCGTCGCCGGCATGGGCGGCAATGCCGGCTCGCAGACCATGACGGTCACGGTGCGGGCGCTGGCGACCAGGGACCTCGACATCTACAATGCCGGCCGCATCATCCGCCGCGAAATCGGGGTGGGCTTCATCAACGGCATCATCTTTGCCATCCTGATCGGCCTCGTCGCTGCTGCCTGGTTCCACGATCGCAATCTCGGCGGCATCATTGCGGCTGCGATGATCATCAATATGTTCGTGGCGGCTCTGGCGGGCATCCTTATCCCGCTGCTGCTCGACCGCTTCAAGATCGATCCGGCTGTGGCTTCGGCGGTTTTCGTCACCACGGTCACCGATGTCGTCGGTTTCTTTGCCTTTCTCGGGCTCGCCACATGGTGGTTCGGCGTGCGCTGAACGTCACCTCAATTGACTTTTACGTAAATGCCATGCGAGGCTTTGAAAGGTGCCTTGCCCGCCGATTCTGGTACGCGCCTCGGCGCCGGCCAGTTGGAACTCGCGGCGTGGCCGGGGCATTGGAGTGACGATGCGGGAATATTATTCGATCACGGAGCTGACCCGCGAATTCGACGTGTCGACGCGGACGTTGCGCTTCTATGAGGACGAAGGGCTGGTGCAGCCGGTAAGACGCGGCCGCACGCGGCTGTTCCGTCCGTCGGACCGGCATCTCATCCGCCAGATCATGCGGGGAAAAAGACTCGGCTTCTCGATCAACGAGATCCGCGAGATCATCCAGATGTACAGGGAGCCGCCCGGCGAGGTAGGCCAGCTCAAACTGATGATCAAGCGCATCGAGGAAAAGCGCGAGGATCTTCGCCAGAAACGCCGCGACCTCGAAGAGACCCTGGCAGAGCTCGACCAGGCCGAGGAATCCTGCGTCGAGCGGCTGGTGGAGCTCGGCGTCACCACCTAAGCCGGTGTCAGCCTCGGCTCAAATCCAGCGCCGCACCCTTTTGGCGTAGTCCCGGTATTTCTTGCCGAATTTGGCCGTCAGCACCTTCTCCTCGCTCTCGATCGTCAGCTTCTGCGTCAGGAACGCCGCGATGACTGCCAGCGGCAGGAACCAGGCGATCCCAGTGACAAAGGCGAGGCTGACCAGCAGCAGCGTGTTGGCGAGGTAGATCGGGTTGCGGCTGACGGCGAAGGGTCCGGTGGTCACCAGATGGTCAGGCACGCCGTTCGGGTTGAGCGTCGTCTTGGCGCGGATCATGGTGCGGATTGCCGTGAACCAGAGCGCGGCAACCGCCACCAACCCCACAAGGCCGGCGGCGAACAGGATGTCGCCGAGAAGATCGCCGATCCACGGCAGCGGATAGAACAGCCCTAGCGCGACGCTGACGATGATGGCAGCGATATAGATCAGCGGCGGCCATGGGATGTGCCCCAGCTTCGGCTGCCCAGGATTTTGCTGCATGGGTTTCGGGTGACTGTCGCTCATTATTGTCCTCCCTCGATTAGCGCGTTCCCGGTTCCGCCGCCTCGGTTTGGGGCGGTGCAGGTGCCGGCGAGCTCGCCAATATGCGCCTTCCACTCTGGGGACTGGTCGTCGCTGTAGAGCCGGTCAAGCGAGGCTTCGCCCTGGAGAGTGTCCAGCATGCAGGCACAATAGCTGGAGCAGAACTCGGTGTCGCGTGCCTGCTCGCAGGATATCTGGCAGGATTTCAGAAAACGCACCTCCCTGGTTTCGGCCTGCGCCGGCATGAATTGCGAAAACAGCCAGACCGAGCCGATCAGCACCGGCTGATGGATCAGATAGAAAGCAAGGCTGTGCCGGCCGATGAAGACCAGCGGATTTGCCCAGCGGCCGGGCGCCAATGCCGACAGCCGCGTCAGCGCGCCGGAGGTGGCGGCGAGCTTGGTAACCGCGATGCCGGCAAGTACGGCGCCGAACCAGGGCAGCAGCGGCACGTAGTCGTTGGAGCGCGGGTTGGTCGCCGACAGGCCGACCCACCACAAAGCCGGATGATCGAACGTTTCGGATCGCAGGTAGAAAGGCGCAGCGACGACGAATACGGCGACAAGCAGCGTCAGCAGCGCCGGCAGGCGCAGGAACGCCAGGCCGAGCAGGCTGGCGAGCGCGATCTCATGCAATATGCCGAAGAAGATGAAGCCGTCGGGCGTGGCGATGCGGGTGACCAGCGATATTGCGAGCGCTGCCCCGGCAACCATGGCGAAGCGCTTCCAGAAGCCGGTCCAGCGGATTTTTTTGCCATGGGCGAGATAGAGGCTGATGCCGACCAGGAACAGGAAGCTCGAGGCGATGCAGCGCGCGTAGATTTTCCACCAGCCGAAGGCGGTGAGGCCGGGATCGGTGTAGCCGAAGAATTCGACGTCCCAGGTGAAATGATAGCTCGCCATGGCAAGCAAAGCGATGCCGCGTGCAATGTCGATAACGGCGATGCGCTTCGACTTCGGTTGATCCTGAACGGCTGCGGTCGGCGTGTCGATGCTCATGGTCTCGCTGTCTTGATTCAGCCCCGGCAAGACGACTATCACGGTTGCCACCGTCAAAAGAAGCAGGACCTTGCGTCGTGTTGGCGCCGGTCGGCATCAGGGCTGCTTTAGGCCACAGCCGGAAAGCCTTTGGCCGGCGTGCTGGCGTTCTTCGGCCTGGGCGCGGTTTTCGCGACGCTCGGGCTGCTGGCGGTGGCCTGCGGCTTCGTCACCTGGCGTTATCTGCCCAAATCGCTTTGATGTGCGAGCGCCGCATGGCGCTCGCGCACCCAGTTGTGGAAGCGGTGCAAGTCGTATTCCTCGGGCATCAGCACGCCGGCCTTGTGGCGCATCGAGCGCAGGCCCATCTGGTTGACCTCGCAGATATCAGCATCCTCCTCCAGCACCTGGGTACCGAACGCGACGATGTTGTCGATATCGGCGGCCGGATCGGCGAGCGCTTCGCGTCGCGGCAGACGAGCAGCCAGTTGCGATACCAGATGGCCTCGAGATCGCGCTGATAGGCTGCGATGTCCCAATAGGCTGTTTGACGGCAGCGTCGGCTCGGGCCGCGTCAGGCCGTTGTAGGGAATCGCTTGTTCGGGCTGGGTTGCATGCCGGCTTCCTCCCCATCCGCCAGCCGACACCCGGCTGCGAAAATTGTCAATCGCGGCGCCGGTCTGCGAACTTGGCGAGGCGGCGCATTCGCCACACGATCCGGCGGAATTTGGTTTGCCGGGCGCGGCGATTCTGCCTATAGTCGCTGATGTCGTCGGTTCCGTTTGGAACCAAGAGGGAATGCGGTGCGGGCGAAATTGTTTGCCCAATGCCGTGGCTGCCCCCGCAACTGTGTGCGGTAGTCCTCTCCATATGCCACTGAAGGTTCGCCTTCGGGAAGGTGGGGAAGGGCGCTGATCCGCGAGCCAGGAGACCTGCCGGCGACAGGAAACTGACTTCTATGCCCTCGGGTGGAGGGCGAAAGGACAAGACATGAATACCGCTTCCGTTTCGCTCGGCGCTTCCGCCTCCTCGCAGTCGCGTCTCATGCAGCTGGCGCTTGCTGCATTCCTCGGCATTTTCGTCATGGGCTTTGTCGGCTTCTCGCATATCGATGCGGTCCACAATGCCGCGCACGACTATCGCCATTCGATGGGCTTTCCCTGCCACTGACAAGGGGCTGACATCATGACACTGTTTCGCAACGTCGTGTTCATCGCGGCGATCGCAGGGCTTGTGGCCGGCGTGGCTCTCGCCTGCATGCAAGCCTATGCCACGGTGCCGCTCATCCTGAAGGCGGAAGTCTACGAACAGGCCGGCGGCGGCCATGACCATGCCGCGGCACCTGCGGCACCGGCCGAAAACGCCGCGGGCACGACGGCTATGAGCAGCGCCGCGCCGGCACCGGCTGAAGCAATGGCTCCGGCGGAAGACGAAGGCTGGGCGCCGGCCGACGGTTTCGAGCGCTTCGGCTTCAGCGTCGTTGCCAATATCGTCACCGGCATCGGCTTTGCGCTGGTCCTGATCGCGGTTTCGGAATTCGCCGGCGGCATCGGCAACTGGCGCCAGGGCCTGTTCTGGGGGCTTGCCGGCTTTGCCGTGTTCACGCTGGCGCCGGGCCTCGGCCTGCCGCCGGAACTGCCGGCGATGCCGGCGGCCGACCTTGTCCAACGCCAGATCTGGTGGTGGGCAACAGTGGTGGCGACCGCCGCCGGGCTCGGCCTTATCGCCTTCCGCAGATCGTTGCCGCTGGCGATCCTTGCCGTAGCGTTGATCGTGGCGCCGCATATTGTCGGCGCGCCGCAGCCCGATAGCTTCGAGACGGCGATCCCGGAAGGCCTGCACCACCAGTTCGTGGTGGCGGTGACGCTGACCAACCTGGTGTTCTGGCTGGTGCTCGGCGCGGTCGTCGGCGTGGTGCGCGGACGCTTCACGGGCACGGCGACCAGCCTGCGCGACAGCTTTGCCTGACCGCGCTGCCGGGGCACTGACCCTGGTCATCGGCGGTGCGCGCTCCGGCAAGAGCGCGCATGCCGAGAGCCTGGTGACGGTCGGCCCGCCGCCTTGGAGCTATATCGCCACGGCGCAAGCCTATGACGACGAGATGCGCCAGCGCATCGCGCTGCACCGCTCGCGCCGCGGCGCCGGCTGGACGACCATCGATGCGCCGCTCGACCTTGCCGGCGCGATCGGAGCGCTGCCTGACGGCCAGCCGGTGCTGATCGATTGCCTGACGCTGTGGCTGACCAACCATATGCTGGCCGACCATGATGTCGAGGCCGAATGCCGGAGGCTGGCCGATGTGCTGTCGCGGCCGCGTGGGCCGTGGTTCGTGGTGTCCAACGAGGTCGGCCAGGGCATCGTGCCGGACAATGCGCTGGCAAGACGGTTTCGCGACGCCGCCGGCCGGCTGAACCAGGACGTCGCGGCTGTTGCCGGCACCGTGCTTTTGATGGTGGCGGGGCTGCCGCTCAAGGTGAAATGACATGGCTGATACTATCGATCCCAAGGACGAGGAACGCCACCGCGCCAAGATGGCCAAGCGCAAGGCGGTGCAGGACGCCGAGGTCGCGGCCAAGACGGTCAAGAAGGGGCTGCTGATCGTCAACACCGGACCGGGCAAGGGCAAGACCACGGCCGCCTTTGGGCTGGCGCTCAGGATGCTCGGCTATGGCAAGCGCGTCGGCGTCGTTCAGTTCATCAAGGGCAAATGGCACACCGGCGAGAAAGACGCCTTTGCCGCCTTCGGCGACCGTGTCGTCTGGCACGCCATGGGCGAAGGCTTTACCTGGGAGACACAGGACCTGAAGCGCGACATCGCGGCGGCCGAGGCTGCCTGGGCGAAAGCGCTGGAGCTGATGGCCGAGCCGTCGATCAGCCTCGTGGTGCTCGACGAGCTGAACATCGCGCTGCGCTACGACTACCTCGATCTCGAAAAGGTGGTCGCGGCGCTGAAGGCGCGTCGCGAAGGCCTGCATGTCGTCGTCACCGGCCGCAACGCCAAACCGGTATTGGTCGAGGCGGCCGATCTGGTCACCGAGATGGGCGTGACCAAGCACCACTTCTCCGCCGGCGTGAAGGCGCAGCAGGGGATCGAGTTCTGAGGGGTGTTGCTGGCGCCTCTTCTTCCTTCTCCCCTTGTGGGAGAAGGTGGATTGGCGCGCAGCGCAAAGACGGTTGAGAGGTGCTGGCCGGGGCGCTGTTGGTGCCAAGCTGGAACACCCCTCATCCGGCCGCTTCGCGGCCACCTTCTCCCACAAGGGGAGAAGGGAAAGCCGCACGAAGCGGCTCGCCCCTGGAATGGTAAGGGTGAGGGGCGGCGCCGACCTGACGCGATTATTTGAGGCGTAGCCTTATTTTGTTCTTGCTTTGTGCCGGCAGCTATGCTACTAATTTGGCTATGGTGCTAATTGGGCTCCAACGACCCGTCGCTTGGCGGTTTTTGTTTCGCCTGAGATCGGGCGAAGATCACAACAGAATTACGACCGTCGAGATTACCCCAAACAGTGCGATCAGCAGAAAATCGGCGATCCGGTAGAGTTTCAGTGCCGCCGGATCTCAGGGATAGAGTTCTGGTCGCTTGCGAAGCTGGAGATTGTTCGTGGACCAGGCGGTAATCGTCTATCTTATTCTCAATGATGGTCAGTTTGGTGCCGCTGACGAACGCGAATCCATTTATGCGCTCGAGGATCGGCTAGAGAAAGCTATCGAGGATGCATCGGTCGGCGAGTTTGACGGTGACTTGTTTGGTGAAGGCGAATGCATCCTTTACATGTATGGGCCAAACGCTGAACGACTTTTTGTCGTAGTCGAACCCTTATTGAAATCTTCTCCCGTAGCTGCCGGTGGGTACGCGATCAAAGGTTTGGCGTGGAAGCCGATCCGAGCGCAAAGGAAGTCCGTGTTACCTGGTAGGTCGGGTTTGCCGACCCATTCGGACGTTCACGCGGCGATGACGATCACCGCGACCACGCCGAACAGCGCGATCAGCAGTAAGTCGGCGACGCGGTAGAGTTTCAGCGCCCGTCGGATGTCGGTGCTCTCGACATCATCGCGCCGGCCGCCTTCGCCCATCAATGCGTCTTCGACCATGACGCCGTCATAGGAACGGCGGCCGGCGAGCGCCAGGCCGAGCGCGCCGGCCATCGCTGCTTCCGGCCAGCCGGCGTTGGGCGAGCGGTGTTTTTTCGCATCGCGCCGCACGGCGTGCCAGGCGCCCTTGGCGTTGGCGCCCTTGACCAGAAAAGCGGCGAGTACGATCAGCAGCGCCGTCAGCCGCGACGCCGGCAGATTGATCCAATCGTCGAAGCGCGCCGCCGCCCAGCCGAAGGCTTCGTGGCGCGGGGTGCGATGGCCGATCATCGAATCGGCGGTGTTGGCGGCCTTGTAGGCGACGCCGCCGGCGAGCCCGCCGATACCGAGCCAGAAGGCCGGAGCGACGACACCGTCGGAGAAATTCTCGGCCAGGCTTTCGATCGCGGCGCGGCAGACAGCGGCCCTGTCGAGCTTTTCCGGGTCGCGACCGACGATCCGCGAGACGGCAATGCGGCCTATATCCAGTCCGCCGCTGTCGAGTGCGTCGGCGACCGCTTCGACATGCTCGGCCAGGCTCTTCTGCGACAGCAGCGACGTCGCCAGGATTGCGGTGACCAACCAGCCGAGGGGAATGCTCCAAAGCAAGGTTTCGAGCCAGAGGGCGAGGGCGGCCGGCACCAGCACGATCACCAGCAGCGCGACGACGCCCCAGCGGCGACGGTCGGCGTCGGAATCAGTGGCGCGGTTGAGCCTGCGGTCGAGAAAGGATATCAGCCTGCCGAACCAGGTGACGGGATGGCCAATGGCATCGAAGAGCCGGGCCGGGTAGCCGAGTACAAGTTCGATGGCCAGCGACAGGAAAGTGATCAGGATCGGCATGAAGTCTCTTGATGGAGTGACGGCGGCAGTTGACCACGGCGGAAGCCTTGGCCGGGCGAGGGCGCTTTTCCCTCACGCGCCGCTGCCTTTCGTCGACCTCTCGACCGGGATCAATCCGCACTCCTACCCGCTTTTCGATTTGCCCGCCACCGCCCTGTCGCGATTGCCGGAAACAGCGCGCAGCCGCGACTTGGCTGAACGCGCGGCAAGCGCCTATGGCGCCCCGTCGGCGACGAATGTCGCAGCGGCGCCCGGCACGCAGATCCTGTTGCCGCGCGTCGCTTCCCTGGTCAGCCCGGGCACGGCGCTGGTGCTCGGGCCGACTTATGCCGAGCATCGGCGGGCAGCGGCGATCGCCGGCCATGCGGCGGCTGAAGTCCATGATTTCGAAGCCCTGGCGGCGGCCGACCTTGCCGTCGTCGTCAATCCCAACAACCCGGACGGGCGCGTCGTCGAGCGCGAAAGATTGCTTCGACTTGCCGGGATATTGCGCGCCAGAGGTGGGCTGCTGGTGGTCGACGAGGCCTTCATGGATGTCGGCCCGCGCAGCGAAAGCCTGGCCGGCGACGTCGACCAGGGCGGCATCGTCGTGCTGCGTTCGTTCGGCAAGTTCTTCGGCCTGGCCGGCCTGCGGCTTGGCTTTGCACTGGCCGATGCGCTGACGGTCGAGCGGCTGGAGGCGCAATTCGGGCCATGGGCGGTTGCCGGGCCGGCGCTCGAATATGGCATAAGGGCGCTTGCCGATACCGGCTGGCAGGCCGGGATGCGGCGCCGTCTGGCCGAGGATGCCGCGCGGCTCGATACGCTGTTCGGCCGCTTCGGCGTGCCTGTCGCCGGTGGCACCGCGTTGTTCCGCTATATCAGGCTGGCGGGCGCCGCCGGCCTGTTTTCGGTGCTCGGCCAGCGCGGCATCCTGCTTCGGCATTTCGCCGATCGTCCGGATGTGCTGCGCGCCGGCCTGCCGGGAGCCGATGAAGAATGGCGGCGGCTCGAATCCGCACTTGCCGGCTGGGCCTCGCGGCGCGACGATGATGCCAAGGGAGAAACTACCCAATGATCCACGTCTGCTCGCTGTCCAAAGTCGAGGAAACGGTAACGAAGACCGGGGCCGGGCGGCTTCTTTCGCTGCTCGCTGCCGGAACGGAGGTGATGCGACCGGCCTCGATCACCAGGGAAAACCATCTGCATCTGGTCATGCATGACATTGCGGTGGCGCAGGAGGGCATGACCATGCCGGGCGAGGAGCATGTCTTGAACCTGCTCGATTTCGCACGCCAATGGGATCGCTCGCGGCCGCTGGTGGTGCATTGCTATGCCGGCATCAGCCGCTCGACCGCCTCGGCCTATATCATCGCGGCAGCCTTGGCGCCGAAGCGCGACGAGGTCGAGTTGGCCGAGACTCTGCGCAGGCTGTCGCCCACGGCGACGCCCAATCCGCGGCTGATCGCGATCGCCGACACACTGCTCGATCGCAGGGGCCGGATGATCGAAGCGATCCAGGCGATCGGGCGCGGCGCGGATGCTTTCGAAGGCACGCCGTTCGAATTGAAAATCTGAGCCTAAAAATCCAGGAAAATGCGCAGGAGTTCTAACACACGGCCAAGGGGCGAATGATGATCGGGAGAATTTTGGCCATCGTTGTTGGCGTGGTCTGCGCGACAGGCAGCGCCATGGCCGCGTCCATGCCGGCTCTCAAGTCGATCGACCTGGCAGCGCTCCAAGCCACTGTCGAGGGTTTGGCCAAGGAACTTATGCTGCCCGGTGCCATGGTTTTGCTCAAGACTCCGCGGGGCAACCTCATCTTCGGCTACGGTACGACTGAACTGGGTGCCACGAACCCGCCGCGCGCCGATACCCACTTCCGTGCGGCCTCGAACACCAAGACGATGACCGCCGCTGTCATCGTGCAACTGGTGCAGGAAGGGAAACTGAGCTTCGCCGATCTGATCTCGAAATACGTCCAGCGCGTTCCCAACGGCGACGAGATAACCATTCGGCAGCTCATAACAATGCGGAGCGGCCTCCCTAACTTCACCAATGCGCCGGAACTTGCCGAAAGCCTGGACAAGTATCCTTACAGGGTATGGACCGCCGATGAAGTACTCGGCATGGCGTTCAAACGGCCGCCGGACTTCGCGCCGGGTGCCGGATTCGAGTACAACAACACCAACTACTATCTGCTCGGCCTTGTTGCCGAGAAGATCGACGGCAAGCCGCTCTCGACCATCTTCCGGGACCGCCTGTTCGGGCCGCTCGGCATGAAGAACACCGCGTTGCCGCCGAGCACGTCGAACGCCATCCCCGAGCCATACTCAAGCGGCTATCTCTACGGCAGTACTTCGTACGCCCTGGCTGATGCGCCCTATCCGGACGACCTCCAGGCTGCGGCCAGGGCGGGAACGCTCAAGCCCAACGACGACACATGGCAGAACCCGTCCGCCTACTTTGCGGCTGGCGGAGTCATCTCCACCGCGGATGACCTCGCGACCTGGATGCGCGCGCTGGTCGGGGGCAAGCTCTTCAATGCCGACTTCCAGCGGCAGTGGCTTGCAAGCCCTGAGGCGCCGGAGCCGGGCGAACCCGCCATGCAAAAATATGGCTATGGCATCCTAACGCTGACTTTCGGGCCTAACGAAATCT
Source organism: Mesorhizobium sp. M0664 (assembly GCF_040320565.1). Taxonomy (NCBI): domain Bacteria; kingdom Pseudomonadati; phylum Pseudomonadota; class Alphaproteobacteria; order Hyphomicrobiales; family Phyllobacteriaceae; genus Mesorhizobium; species Mesorhizobium sp. M0664. The sequence continues at coordinate 175,632 of NZ_JAMYPW010000003.1, read as the reverse complement.
ACTATCACGAAGGCGAGATGCCCGGTTACCAGTCCTTCATGGGCTACGATCCGGCCAATGATGTCACCCTGGTCATATGGACCAACCTGACTCTCGCGCTCGACGGCCAGGCGACCGCCAACACCTTGATGGTGAAGATACTGGACGAAATCTACACGGTGTCGCCGCTTCAAGACGTGAAGTGAGGATCCTCGCGCGCGAATGGAATCGCCCCTCGTGAGCGAGGCCTGATCTGGTGGGATCAAACACCTACGCCAACCAATCCGCCAGCTTTGCCTTGCCCACGTCCCTCAGCAGGCCGATGAAACCGTCGGCCTGATGCTCGGCGGTGAGCCGGCCTTTTTCGGCGGTTGCAATGCTGGCGTCGCCGACCACGCCATTCGGGTTGAGGTCGCTGGCGATCCAGGCGAAGGCGTGTGTTCCAGTGTGGCGCAGCAGCGCAAATTCCTTTTCGGCGCGGGCGACCTTGGACACGAAATTGTCGGCCTTCCCCATGTCGACGAGGTCGGGCCGGAAGTGCAGCATCAGCGAGGTCTCGACGTCGCCGCCATGAATGCCGTGGCGGTCCTCGAGCTCGGTGTACATGCCGGCCGGCCGGCCAAAACGCTGCCAGCTGGTCTTTACCGCCAGCATCTTTGCCCGCACGCGCAATTCGCGGGTGACGATGCCCATGATCTCCTCATTGCCGCCATGCGAGTTCACGACAATCAGTTTTCGGACGCCGGAACGCGCGACCGACAGGCCAAGTTCGGTCCACGCCTCGACCAAGGTCGTCGCCGGCAGGGTGAGGGTGCCCGGCGCATGCAAATGCTCGTTCGACTTGCCTACCGCCTGGACCGGCAGGATGCGGATGTCGAGATCGCCGGGCAGGCGCGCGATCACCGTTTCCAGCATGCCGTTCATGATCGAGGTGTCGGTCGAAACCGGCAGATGCGGCCCGTGTTGTTCGATCGCTGCCAGCGGCAGAACGGCAATGGTCGTCTCAGGATCGACGGTCGCGTATTCGGTGGTCCGGTAGTCACCCCACCATACGCGTTTTTTTGCAGTGGTCATGTCATGCCTCTTGAACCGACAAGCCCAGACCTAACGCGGGAACGATCGGCTGTCGATCATCCCGCCGCAATCACCTCGATCTCGACCTTGAATTCCGGCCGGGCAAAACCGGACACGATCATCAGCGTCGAGGCCGGCGCCGGGCTGGCGAACAGCCGGTCGCGAACCTCCATATAGGGCCGCAGGAAGGCGCGGTCGGTGACGTAGGTGTTGATGCGGACGATGTCGGACAGGCCGAGCCCGGCCTCGCCGAGAATCGCCGATATGTTCCGGAAACAGAGCTCGGCCTGTGCGCCGGCCTCCTCGGGGATCTGGTCGTCCGGGGTGATTGCGACCTGGCCCGAACACAGCACCAGCCGCTTGCCGGGCGGCAGTTCGACACCATGGCTGTAGCGGGCGAAGGGCGGCTTGATCGACTTCGGCGTGAGAAATTTGAACATGGCAATCTCCGTTCACGGCAGCCTATCGCATCGGCCCGAAAATCGGGATCGATTTTCGGAAAGCACGATGCGAAGATTCAAAGTTTTAGAGCGTACTTTGTGCGTCCAAGTGGACGCACGTCGCTCTAAGGCCGGAGCGATGCGGGCATCAAGATGGCGGTGCATGTCACGAGGGCGATTGTGGACAGGCGATCAAAAAATAGGCACGATGCCTTTCGTACAGCATGACCCGTCCGGCCTTCGCGCCGCCATTGCTCAGGCGGGCATTGCACAAGCGGGCGGTCCCGGCGCAACGCGCCGGTGGCATGTGTCTTGCTTCTTGAAACAATGGTGTCGAGCCCGACGCGTGACGCGCCGGAGCGAACAAAGGGTGGTGTGGATGTACGGAAAACTCAAGATTTCGGCGGGCGTGATCGTGCTGCTTGGCGCAGGCACGCTTGCCGCGGCAGCGAACGAAAAAGTCACCTTCGGCACCAACTGGCTGGCCGAGCCGGAGCACGGGGGTTACTACCAGGCTGTGGTGGACGGCACCTATGCCGCCTGCGGCATCGACGTGACGATCATGCAGGGCGGCCCACAGGTCAGCGGCCGGCCGCTGCTTCTGGCCGGCAAGATCGATTTTTACATGGGCGGCAATCTGCTGTCGGCCTTCGATGCCGTGCAGCAAGGCATACCGATGCGCGTCGTGGCGGCCGACTTCCAGAAGGACCCGCAGGTCATCATGTCCCATCCCGGGCAGGGGCTGGATAAATGGGAAGACCTGAAGAACGCCGACCAGTACATCCTTGGCGACGAAGGTGCGCAGACCTTCTTCCAGTGGATGGTCACCGACCTCGGCTTCGATGCCGCCAAGCGCGTGCCCTACACCTTCAACCCGGCGCCGTTCATCGCCAACAAGAAGTCGATCCAGCAGGGTTACGTCACCTCGGAGCCATTCGCCGTCCAGAAGCAGGGCGGTTTCACGCCGAACCAGTTCCTGCTGGCCGACTATGGCTGGGACACATATGCAACGACGGTCGAGACCATGCAGGAGACGATCGACAAGCGTCCCGAGGTGGTCCAGTGCTTCGTCGATGGCTCGGCCAAGGGCTGGTACAATTATCTCTACGGTGACAACAAGGCCGCCAACGAGATGATCAAAAAGGAAAATCCGGACATGACGGATGAGCAGATCGCCTTCTCGATCGAGCAGCTGAAGAAGTTCGGCGTGGTCGATTCCGGCGACAGCGAAAAGCTCGGCATCGGCGCCATGACCGATGCGCGCATCCAGAGTTTCTACGACAAGATGATCAAGGCCAAGGTCACGCCGGCGGGCATCGACATCAAGAAGGCCTACACGCTGGCCTTCGTCAACAAGAGCGTCGGGCTCGACCTGAAGAAGTAGGCCGTGAAGCTGGAGAAAGTGGCGCAACAGCCAGGAAGCATACCAGGGCCGACGCTGTTGGCGCTGCGCGGTGTCGGCAAGGTGTTTTCCAACGGCGTCACCGCGCTCAGCAATGTCGAGCTGACGATCCGGGAAGGCGATTTCCTCAGCCTGCTCGGGCCGTCGGGCTGCGGCAAGTCGACGGCGCTGCGGCTGATTGCCGGCCTGTCGACGCCGACCTCGGGCGTGCTCGACTGGCGCGGCAGCGGTGCCCGCGAGCGTTCGAATATCGGCGACCGTTCAAATATCGGCTTCGTCTTCCAGGAACCGACGCTGCTGCCCTGGGCCGACGTCTTCGACAATGTCTGGCTGCCGCTGCGGCTGAAGGGCGTGTCGCGTGCCAAGGCGGCGCCGGCGGTGATGGAGATGCTGGCGCGGGTTCACCTGACCGGCTTCGAGAAGGCCGTGCCGCGCGAACTGTCGGGCGGCATGAAGATGCGCGTCTCGATCGCCCGCGCCATGGTGACCAAGCCGCGCATTCTGTTGATGGACGAGCCGTTCGCCGCACTCGACGAGATCACCCGCTTCAAGCTCAACAACGACCTTCTCGAGCTATGGCAGGATGAGCGTTTTACCGTCGTTTTCGTCACCCACAGCGTCTTCGAAAGCGTATTCCTCTCCAACCGCATCGTCGTCATGGCGGCGCGGCCGGGCCGGGTGTTTGCCGAGCTTGCCGTCGATGCATCCTATCCGCGCGACGAGGCGTTTCGCACCTCGCCCGACTATGCCGCGCTCTGCCGCCAGGCATCCGACGTGCTGATCGGCGCCATCAACTCAACTGCCGGACCGCATCATGACGGCCTTTGAAGAACCAGTCCTGGCGCTCGACCCGGAGGAGGCGCGCCGCGTCCGCCAGGAGCGCTTCGAGCGCATCGGCAGATGGCTGCTGCCGCTGGCGATCATGATCCTGGCCATCTGGCTGTGGGACCGCATCTGTGTCTGGAACGACATCCCGAAATACATACTGCCGCGTCCCGGCGTGGTGCTGCAAACGCTGCACGACGATGCCGGGCTGCTGTTCTCCTCGCTGCTGGTGACACTCAGGATAACCTTCTTGAGCCTGCTTCTCGCCGTGGTCGGCGGTGTCGGGCTGGCAGTGCTGTTCGCTCAGTCGAAATGGGTGGAGATGTCGTTCTTTCCGTTCGCCATCGTGCTGCAGGTGACGCCGATCGTCGCGATCTTTCCGCTGATCAATATCTATGTCGACAACCAGACGACGAAGCTTTTGCTTTGCGCCTGGATCGTCGCCTTCTTCCCGATCCTCTCCAACACCACGCTCGGCCTCAATTCCGTCGACCGCAATCTGCGCGACATGTTCAAGCTCAACGGTGCGACCCGCTGGCAGCAATTGCGCTATCTGCGGCTGCCGGCGGCGATGCCTTATTTCCTCGGCGGGCTGAAGATCGCCGGCGGCCTGTCGCTGATCGGCGCGGTGGTGGCAGAGTTCGTCGCCGGCGCCACCGGCCAGTCGTCCGGCCTAGCCTCGCGCATCATCGAGGCCGGCTACCGGCTCAACGCACCAAGACTGTTCGCGGCGCTGATCCTGATCTCGCTCACCGGCATCCTGATCTTCCTGGTGCTGTCGCTGATTTCGCATCTCATTTTGCGGCGCTGGCACGAGAGCGCGCTGAGGCAGGAGCGGTGATGGTGCCGTGTTTTGTAGGCAAAAGCTGCCTGTCGCCCATCCCGGCGTCAGCGCTGCCCCTCATCGCCCTGCCGGGCACTTCTCCCCGTATAGTGACGGGGAGAAGGACGCCTTCCTCGACGATCTCGCCCATCACCAGCGTTGCTGAAAGTGCGCCGCGGTCGCGGTCAGCCCCTTCTCCCCGTCTCTATACGGGGAGAAGGTGGCGGCAGCCGGATGAGGGGCAGCGATGACCTCTGCGATGATCCCCAAATCCGGCCAATTCGTCCTCTCCAAGGTCCGGCTTCACGCCTCCCTGACGCCCGGTCTTGCCGCTCCTTCCGACGCCGACGGTTTTGCACTCGCAGATATCGCGGTCGCCGACGGCAGGATTTCCAGCATTGCGGCGCATCGGCGATCGGCAGCACCGGCGGACGCCATCGATCTCGGCGGCCGCATCGTGCTGCCGTGCTTTGTCGACTGCCACACCCATATCGACAAGGGCCATATCTGGCCCCGAAAGCCCAACCCGGACGGCACCTTCATGGGCGCGCTGAATGCGACCGGCGCTGACCGGGCGGCGCGCTGGAGCGCCGACGACGTTGCCCGCCGCATGGATTTTTCGCTGCGCTGCGCCTACGCGCACGGCACCAGGGCGCTGCGCACGCATCTCGACAGCGTCGCGCCGCAGGAAGAGATCTCCTGGCCGGTGTTCGAGACGATGCGGGAGAAATGGCGCGGCCGCATCGAGCTGCAGGCGGCCTGCCTGCTCGGCATCGAGGGCGTGCGCGACAGGAAATGGTTCGAGAGGCTGGCCAAACGGGTGGCTGCCGCCAAGGGCGTGCTCGGCGTCGTTACCTACATGGTGCCGGATCTCGAAGAATTGCTCGACCAGGTGTTCGCGCAGGCGATCAAGCACGGCCTCGACCTCGATTTCCACGCCGACGAGACCGACGATATCGCGGCGATCTCGCTGAAGAAAATCGCCGAAGCAGCCCTTTGGAACGGTTTTGACGGGAACATCCTGGTCGGCCATTGCTGCTCGCTGGCGCGCCAGCCCGACCTCGACGTGCTCGACACCCTGGACAAGGTCGCCAAGGCCGGCCTGGCGGTGGTGTCGCTGCCGATGTGCAATCTCTATCTGCAGGACCGGCGAGGCGACAGGACAACGCCGCGCTGGCGCGGGGTGACGCTGCTGCACGAGATGAAGGCGCGCGGCATTGCCGTCGCGGTCGCTTCCGACAACACGCGCGACCCGTTCTATGCCTATGGCGATCTCGACATGCTGGAGGTCTATCGCATGGCGACGCGCATCCTGCATCTAGACCATCCCGTCGCCGACTGGCCGCAAGCGGTGACTTCGACGCCGGCCAAGGTGATGCGGCTCGATGGTGTTGGCACGCTTGCCGCCGGAGCGCCGGCCGATTTCGTCGTCTTCAAGGGGCGGAGCTGGACGGAATTGCTGTCACGGCCCGAATCGGATCGCATCGTCGTGCGCGACGGCCGGGCGATCGAGCGCCAGCTGCCCGATTATGCCGAACTCGATGATCTGATGGTGGAATGATGGATATTGCGGCGCTCAAGCGCGACCTGGACGGTTTGAAGATCGACGACCATCCGGCGATCGTCCAGCAGAAGAGCCGCGATTTCTACTGGTACAGCCCGGTGCTGAAGCAGCAGCTCGAGCACGTCACCGGCGACCTGATCGTGACGCCGAAAACCGAAGACGAGGTCGTCCGCATTCTCGCCGCCTGCCACCGGCACGGCGTCCCGGTGACGCCGCGCGGCAGCGGCACCGGCAATTACGGGCAGGCGATGCCGCTGTCCGGCGGCGTCGTGCTCAATCTCGCCGAGATGAACGCGGTCAAGATGATCGCGCCGGGCCGTGTCGTCACCGGCCCCGGCGCCGTGCTCGCCGACATCGACAGAGCGACGCGGGCGCATTCCGGCCAGGAGCTCCGCATGTCGCCGTCGACCTACAATACCGCATCGATCGGCGGCTTCGTCGCCGGCGGCTCCGGCGGCATCGGCTCGATCCGCTGGGGCGGACTGCGCGACCTCGGCAACGTCATCCGGCTGAGGACCGTGACGATGGAGGCTGAGCCGCGTGTCATGGAGCTCACCGGCGAGGACGTTCTGAAGGTCATGCACGCCTACGGCACCAACGGCATCATCACCGAAGTCGAGATGCCGCTGACCGCCAGCTATGACTGGATCGACGTCATCGTCGGCTTCGACGATTTCATGGATGCGGCCGGCTTCGGCAACGACCTCGCCATCCAGGACGGCATACTGGCAAAACTGATCACGCCGATCGCAGCACCGATCCCCTACGATTACTTCAAGCGCCACCAGCGGTTTTTCCGGCGCGGCCAAAGCATCGTCGTCCTGATGATCGCACCGCATGCGATGGATGCCTTCCTCGCCTTCGCGGCGCGCAGCAAGGGCGAGATCGTCTTCCGCGCCGACAAGGAGGCCGATCTCAAAGGGCTGCCGCCGGCCTATGAGCTGACCTGGAACCACACGACGCTGCGTGCCATCCGGGTCGATCCGACGATCACCTACCTGCAGACCCGCTACCCGTCGCCGGACCACCTCGGCCACGTCAAGGCGATGGTCGACCGCTTCGGCGACGAGGTGCCGGCGCATCTCGAATTCATCCGCTTCGACGGCGCCATCGGCATCGCAGGGCTGCCGCTGGTGCGCTTCACCACGGCGGAGCGGCTCGACGAGATCATCCGCATCCACGAGGACAATGGCTGCTGGATCTTCAACCCGCACCGCTACACGCTGGAAGAAGGCGGCATGAAGCGCACCGACGAGGTGCAGCTCGCCTTCAAGCGCGAAACCGACCCGCAAGGGCTGCTCAATCCGGGCAAGATGATCGCCTGGGAAAACCCGGATTACGACTATCGCTCGGGCAAGTCGTTCCTGTTCAAGGGGCTGGAGAAGGCGGGTTGAGACGATGACGGGCGTGTGGCGCTGTACCCCCCTCTGGCCTGCCCTCTTTGCCACCACTTGGCATCTCCCCCTTAAGGGGGGAATTTGGCAGTTCCATCGTCTCGACCATCTTCCAACGTCGTCAACTGGCGAAAGCGATACTGACAGCCGATCTCCCCACTTGAGGGGGAGATGGCCGGCAGGGCAGAGGGGGGTGCTTGGTGCCGACTTGCGAGATGTTCTCCTGTGAACGTCCTCGTCCTCTACGCTCATCCGGTGGAGACCAGCTTCAACGCCGATCTGCACCGGACGATCGTCGAGCGGCTGAAAGCGGCCGGCCATGTGGTCGACGACTGTGATCTCTATGCCGAGGGTTTCGATCCCAGGCTGACGCACGCCGAACGGATGTCCTATCACGACGAACGCAGCGACGGCGATCCGGCGTCAGCCTATGTCGAGCGCCTTCTGCGGGCCGAGGCGCTGGTGCTGTCGTTTCCGGTGTGGAACTTCGGCTATCCGGCCATTCTGAAAGGCTTTTTCGATCGCGTCTTCCTGCCCGGCGTGTCGTTCAAGCTGGTCGACGGCAAGGTGCAGCCGTCATTGCACAACATCCGCAAGGTGGTCGCGGTCACGACCTATGGCGGCAGCCGGTTCCGAGCCATGCTGATGGGTGACCCGCCGCGCAAGCTGGTCAAGCGGGTGCTGCGTGCGACGATCAAGCCCGGCGGGTCGGTTTCCTACCTTGCGCATTACTCGATGAACCTGTCGACAGAGGGCAGTCGGACGAGGTTCGTGGCGAAAGTCGCGGCCAGGATCGACGCGTTCTGAGGTGCGCTACATCCGCACCCGTTCCGCCTTCGGATCGTACATCGGCTTGAGCGAGGCCTCGGCGGCAAAGCGCTCGCCGGCGATCTCGATCTCGTAGGACGACGACAGGACATCCGCCTCGCTCTCGCCCTGGCACGGCACGTAACCAAGCCCGATCGCGCCGCCGAGATGATGGCCGTAATTGCCCGAGGTGATCGGACCGACGATCTTGCCGTCGCGCAGGATCGCCTCATTGTGGAAGAGCAGCGGCTCGGTGTCGTTCAGGCGGAACTGCACCAGCCGGCGTGACAAGCCGGTTTCTTTCTTCTTCAGCACCGCATCGCGGCCGAGGAAGTCTCCCTTGGCGGTCTTCACCGCGAAACCCAGCCCGGCCTCCAGCACATTGTCCTCGTCGGTGATGTCGTGGCCGAAATGCCTGAACGCCTTTTCGATGCGGCAGGAATCCAGTGTGTGCAGGCCGCATAGCTTCAGGCCGACGTCGGCGCCGGCTTCTTGTATCGCCTCGAAGACGTGGGCGGCCTGGTCGGTCGAGACATAAAGCTCCCAGCCGAGCTCGCCGACATAGGTGACGCGGTGGGCGCGGGCCAGGCCCATGCCGATTTCGATCTCCTGAAACGTGCCGAACGGATTGTTCCCGTTGGAGAAATCGTTGGGGCTGACCTTTTGGATCAGCTTCCTCGAATCCGGGCCCATCAGGCAAAGCACGGCTTCGGCAGCGGTCACATCGGTGATGACGACGAACTCGTCGGCAAGGTGTTTTCGCAGCCAGGCCAGGTCGCGCTGCAGCGTGGCGCCGGGCACGACGAGCAAGAAGGCTGTTTCGGACAATCGCGAGACGGTGAGGTCGCTCTCGATGCCGCCGCGCTGGTTGAGCATCTGGGTGTAGACGATCTTGCCCGGCGTCACGTCCATGTCGTTGGCGCAGAGCCTTTGCAGGAAGGCGCAGGCGTCGCGGCCCTCGACGCGGATCTTGCCGAACGAGGTCATGTCGAACAGGCCGACGCCGTTTCGGACCGCCAGATGCTCCTCGCGCTGGTTGTCGAACCAGTTCTGCCGTTTCCAGGAATAGCGGTATTCGCGCTCCTGGCCCTCCCGCGCAAACCAGTTGGCGCGCTCCCAGCCGGCGACCTCGCCGAACACCGCGCCGCGCGCCTTCAGATGTTCGTGCAGCGGCGAGCGGCGGACGTTTCGCGAGGTTGCCATCTGCCGGTACGGAAAATGATCGGCATAGAGCAGGCCGAGCGTTTCGGAGACGCGCTCCTTGAGATAGCGGCGGTTCTTCTGGAACGGCTGGGCGCGGCGGATGTCGACCTCCCAGAGGTCGAAGGGCGCCTCGCCGTCATTGATCCATTGCGCCAGCGCCATGCCGGCGCCGCCGGAGGAGACGATGCCGATCGAATTGTAGCCGGTCGCCATCCAGTAGCCGGAAAGCTCCGGCGCCTCGCCGAGATAATAGCGGTCGTCGGGGGTAAAACTCTCGGGGCCGTTGAAGAAGGTGTGGATGCCGGCGGTGGCCAGCATCGGCATGCGGTTGACGCCCATTTCCAGGATCGGCTCGAAATGGTCCATGTCCTGCGGCAACTGGTCGAAGCAGAAATCCTCGCTTATGCCGTTCATGCCCCAGGGCTTGGCCACCGGCTCGAACGCGCCGAGCATCATCTTGCCGGCATCTTCCTTGTAGTAGGCGCACTCGTCCGGCACGCGCAGCACCGGCAAGCGGGAAAGGCCGGGGATCGGTTCCGTGACGAGATAGAAATGTTCGCAGGCGTGCAACGGGATGGTGACGCCGTTCCGGGCGCCAAGTTCGCGTGCCCACATGCCGGCGCAGTTGACGACGATATCGGCCTCGATCAGGCCTTGCTCGTCGCCCTGCACCCAGGAAACGCCGGTGACGCGGCCGGCCCTGGTATGCACCTTGGTCACCTTGACGTTCTCGACGATCGTCGCCCCGCGCTGGCGCGCGCCCTTGGCCAACGCCATGGCGATATTGGCCGGGTCGCACTGGCCGTCGAGCGGCAGATGCACGGCGCCGACCACATCGGAAACATTGAGATGCGGGTACATCTGCTTGACTTCGTTGGGCGAAATCTCGCGAACATCGATATCGAAGGCGCGGGCGAGAGATGCCTGCCGATAGATCTCGTGCTTGCGCTCCTCGGTCAGCGCCACCGTGATCGAGCCGACCTGGCGCATGCCGGTGCCGACATCGGTCTCGGCCTCCAGCTTGACGTAGAGGTCGGCCGAGTATTTCGCCAGCCGCGTCATGTTCTGCGAGCCGCGCAGCTGGCCGATCAGGCCGGCGGCGTGCCATGTCGTGCCCGACGTCAGCTGCTTGCGCTCGAGCAGCACGATATCGGTCCAGCCGAGCTTGGCCAGATGATAGGCGACCGAGCAGCCGGAGACGCCGCCACCGATGATGACCGCCCTCGCTTTGGGAGGAATGACCTTGGTCGGAATGGTTTTGGTGGGCGAGGCGTTCATGCGGCCTCGCGACCATAGCTGGAGGCAAAGCGGCGCAGGCGCGTGGCAGCCTCCATCAGTACCGGCTCAGGCTGGCAGAGGCTGAAGCGGATGTGGCCGGCGGCGGCCTCGCCGAAGCTCGAGCCGGGCATGACGCCGACATTTTCCTGGTCGAGGAAGGCCCAGGCGAATTTTTCGTCGTCCGGCTCGATCGCCGATATGTCGAGCATGACGTACATGCCGCCTTCGGAGCCGCGCACGGTGATGTTGTTCATGCCGCGCATGGCATCGAGGACGACGGTGCGCCTCGCGGCGTAGCGCTCGGCGATTTCCTTGACGCCGTAGCCATTTTCGAGCGCCTCGGCGCAGGCGAGGCTGATGAAGGCCGGCAGGCCGTAGGTCATCACCAGATTGAGGTCGGTCAACAGCGAGACCATCGATTCCGGCCCGGTCAGCCAGCCCATGCGCCAGCCGGTCATGCCGTGGCTCTTGGACATCGAATTGATGACCAGCGTGCGTTCCGCCATGCCGGGCAGCGAGCGTGGTGAGACGTGCTCGCCGCCGCCCAGCGTCCAGTAGACCTCGTCCGACAGCAGCCAGAGGTCATGTTCGCGGCAGATCTGCGCCAGCTCTTCCAGGCGCTCGCGCGAATAGACGGCGCCCGTGGGATTGTTCGGCGTGTTGATCAGGATGGCGCGGGTGTTCGGCCGGAGGGCGGCGCGGATGTCGGCGGCGCGCGGCTGAAAGCCATCCTCGGCGGGGGTCTCGACGACGCTGAACTCGGCGCCCGCCGCACTGAAGGTGTTGGGATAGGTGGCGTAATAGGGCGCGACGACGATGGCATGGTCGCCCTGGTCGAGAACCGCTTGAATGGCCGCGTAAAGCGCGGCCTGCCCGCCCGGAGTGGCGATGACCTGGTTGGGGCTGGTCGCAACCCCGGTGCACCGCGTCGAGGCCGCCGCCATCGCCTTGCGCAGGCGTGGAACGCCGGCAAGCGGCGTGTAGTGGTGATTGCTGGCGCGAACCGCCGTCACGCAGGCTTCGATCGTCTCGCTCGGCGTGTCGAAATCATGGTCGCCGACCGACAGCATGATGATGTCCTCGCCGGCCTGCTTGCGCGCCCAGGCAGCGGAATGAACCTCCCAGCCATCCTTGCCCGAAGGCACGATGCCGGAAATGCGCGAAGATGGCTTGGGCATTATGCTGCTCCCGAAATTTCATAACCGGCCTGTTCGAGCCGGTCGCGCAGCGCGGCGATGTGGGCCGGTCCGACTTCGCAGCAGCCGCCGACAATGCCGGCGCCGGCCTCGACCCAATCGACCGCCTGGCCGGCATAGGCATCCGGATCGAGGTCGTGGCGGGCGTGCAGCACTTCCACCGTACCGCCATGCTTGAGCGCCTCAATCGAGGTGAAGCCGTTGGCATAAGCGCCGACCGGACCGCCGAGAGCGATCAGTTCGGGCAGCGCTGCAGCGATCGCTTCGGGCCGGCAGCAATTGATCAGCCGGGCCGCGACGGGCAGGCCGGCAAGAGCGCCCGCCGCCGCCGCAATGGCTTCGCCGCTGCGCAGGCGCGGCGTGCCGTGGTCGGCAAGCGTCCACGACACCCATACGGGCTTGCCGCTTTCCGACGCCGCGGTGACGGCGGCGCGCGCCTCTTCGGCCGACGCCATGGTTTCGCACAGAAACAGATCGACGCCGCCCGCCTGCTCGGCAACGATACGGCGATAGATGTCGAGCGTATCCTGGAAGGATATCGTCAGCGCCGGCGCATAGCTGCCGAACAGCGGCGACAGGCAGCCGGCGATCGCCGCGTCGCCAGCCTGGTCGCGGGCTTGCCTTGCCAGTTCGATGCCGCGCTTCTGCAGGGGCTTGAACAGCTCTTGCGCGCCTTCGCGTGCCAGCCGTTCCGGCGTGGCTGAATAGGTGTTGATGGTGATGACGCGGGCGCCGGCGCGGATGAATTCCGCATGCAGGTCGCGCACCAGATCCGGTTCGTCGATCAGCACCCTGGCCGACCACAGCGGCGTCGGCTCGGAACTGCTACGGCGGACCAGCTCCTGGCCCATGCCGCCATCGGTGAGGATAACAGTCTTCATGCTCTGAGCCTCTCGTTCTTTGGATCCCATAACGGCTCATCCCTCTGCACGACCGCCCGAAAACGTTCGCCGAAGATCTCGATCTCGACCGCGGTTCCCGGCTCGGTGAGGTCGGCGCGCAGCATGCCGAGCGCGATCGACCTGTCGATGCGATGACCCCAGCCGCCGGATGTCGTCTCGCCGACGATCCGGCCGTCATGCCACAGCGTCGACATGGTGGGCGCATCGCAGTCGCCGGGGTTTTCGACGACCAGCGTGACGAAGCGTTTCTTTACGCCCTGCTGCTTCTCGTTCTGCAGCGCCGCCTTGCCTCGGAAGTCGGGCTTGTCCCATCTGACGAAGCGCTCCAGCCCGCCCTGCAGGATCGAATAGTCGGTCGACAGGTCACCCTTCCAGGTGCGGTAACCTTTTTCGAGCCGCAGCGAATCCAGCGCGTACATGCCGAACGGTTTCAGGCCGTGCTTCTGGCCAGCTGCCCAGAGGGCGTCGAAGATGGCTGCGGTATCGTCGACCTTGCTGTGGACTTCCCAGCCGAGCTCACCCGCGAAGGACACGCGCACCAGCTTTGCCCAACGTCCGGCGATACTGGTTTCCTGATGCGTCAGCCAGGGCAGGGTGAGGTCGGCCGCGCAGAGTTCGGCGAGGATTTTTCGCGAGTTGGGGCCGGCGAGGATCTGGGTGGAGTATTCCTCCGTCCGGTCGACCAGCTTGAAAGTGGCGTCCTTCGGGATGCGCGATTTCAGCCATTCGAAATCATGCCACTGAGCCACCGCGGCGGTGATCAGCGTCATCAGGTTCTCGTCGTGGCGGACCACCGACATTTCGGTGACGATGCGGCCCTTGTCGTCGGCAAAATAGACGAGGCCGATGCGGCCGGGTTTCGGCACCAGGCCTGTCACCTGGAGGCTCAGCCATTCGGCGGCACCCGGACCATCGAGATTGAAACGGGAAAACCCCGGCAGGTCCAGAATGCCGGCGGCATCGCGGACGGCGATGCATTCCTCGCGCACACGATGCTGCCACGGCCCGTCGCGGCGGAAGGTCAGCGTGGATTCTTCGGAGATGTCGTCGCCTGGCTTGGCATACCAGGTGGCGCGTTCCCAGCCATTATAAGCGTCGAACCGAGCGCCGAGTGCCTTGATGCGGTCGTGGAGCGGCGACAGCTTGCGGTCGCGCCCGGCCGGCCAGGCATGGCGCGGGAACTGGATGGCATATTCGTTGCCGTAGATCTCCATGCCCTTGGCGACGCAATAATCCGGGGCCGAGGCAAAGGCGGTGAAACGGCGCGGATCGCACGACCACATGTCCCATTCGGTCTGGCCCTCGGTCACCCATTCGGCCAGCACCTTGCCGGCGCCGCCGCCCTGGGCGATGCCGAAGGTAAAGACGCAGGCCTCGAAGGCGTTGGGCACGCCGGGCATCGGCCCGATCAGAGGGTTGCCGTCCGGCGCATAGGGGATCGGCCCGTTGATGACCTTGGACAGGCCGGCGGTGCCGAGGATCGGCACGCGGGCGACAGCATCGGCCAGGTAATGTTCCAGCCGGTCGAGATCGTCGGGAAACAGCTGGAACGAAAAGTCGTCGGGCATCGGGTCGTTGTGGCCGACCCAGTGGGCGCGGCAATTGCGCTCATAGGGGCCGAGGTTCATGCCGTTCTTTTCCTGGCGCAGATAATAGGACGTATCGACGTCGCGCAGCAGCGGCAGCTTCTTGCCCTGTTCCTTCGACCACGCCGCCAGTTCGGGGATTTCCTCGAACAGGATATATTGATGGCTCATCACCATCATTGGCACCTCGCGGCCGAACATCCTGCCGACCTCGGCGGCGCGGTAGCCGGCGGCGTTGACGACGATCTCGCAGCGGATCTCGCCTTGCGCCGTCTCGACCACCCACTCGTGATTGTCTCGGCTCACGCCGGTGACCGGACAGAAGCGGATGATCTTCGCGCCCATGTCGCGCGCGCCCTTGGCCATTGCTTGGGTCAGTTGCGCGGGGTCGATATCGCCATCATTCGGATCGTAGAGCGCGCCTTTCAGCTCATGCGTCTCGATGAAGGGGTAACGGCGCTTGATCTCGTCGAGCCCGACCACGTCGATATCCATGCCCTGGTAGCGGCCCATGCCCTTGGCGCGCTGGAATTCCTGCATGCGCTCGATCGTATGGGCAAGACGCAGGGAACCGGTGACGTGGTAGTTCATGGGATAGCCGACCTCGTCGGCCAGCCGGCGATAGAGTTCGGTCGAATATCGCTGCAGGTTCATCAGCGACCATGACGAGGAGAAAGTCGGCACGTTGCCGGCGGCATGCCAGGTCGAGCCGGAAGTCAGCTCGTTCTTCTCCAGAAGCACGCAGTCGGTCCAGCCCGCTTTGGCGAGATGATAGAGCGAGGAGGCGCCGACGGCACCGCCTCCGATGATCACCACGCGTGCCGTGGTCGGCAAACCGGCCATGTTCTTCTCCGACTATTTGTTTTGATGCATGTCGTTGTCCCAAAACCGCCACGCACTTTTGGGCGACATGCATTCGTTCAATAGACGGGCGGCGAAACCACCCAGATCACCACAGCCGGTTCCGCTCCAGGATTGCGCCAGCGGAACGGCTTGCCGTCGAAGCGAAAGGAATCGCCTTCGCCAAGCCGGTGCCAGACGCCGGCAATTTCGATGTCGAAACTGCCGGAAGCGACGTAGCCGGCTTCCTCGGTCGGCCGGCGCGACTCGGTCTGCAGCTCGGCACCCGGGGCGAAGACCGAACGCAGCATCTCGAAGCTACCGCCGAGATCGGGCGACAGAAGCTCCTCCACCAGGCCGGAATCGCTTGTGCCAAGCGTGCGCCGGTTGCCGGCGCGCACGACCACGCCGCGCTCGGTCTCGACAGGTACGTCATGGCTGAAGAACAGGCTGACCGGCACGCCGAACAATTCGGCGAAGGCCCTGAGATCGCCGAGCGACGGGACCGACAGACCGCGCTCGACCTGGCTGACCCAGCCGACGGAACGGCCGAGCTTCAGTGCGATTTCGGCAAGCGTCAGGCCGCGCGCCTTGCGCAACGCGCGAATGTCGCCGGCCAGCAGCCGTTCGCCGCTGTCCTGTTCCGATCTGGCGGCGGTTGAGGGCAAAGCCATCCCTGTCTTGGTGAAAAATTCCCAGCAAATTTCATTTGATGGCGGGTTCATGAAAAAATCAAGAGGATTTTCACGAAATCACAAGATTTACTTGCGCCATTTTGACGGTTCGGGCAAAGGCTCGGCGCACGAGCGGCGAGTGGGGCGTCCGGTCGAGGCGGGTAGGCTATCGGGCGTTCAAAAAGACGCGCAAGGATGCTCCATCACTTCTAGTCGGCGCATGATCCTTCCGGAAAATCGGGTTCGGGATCATACGCAAAAGGACGGCCCATGCTGGAAAACAACTCCCGGATTGCGGCGGCGATCGTCGATGACGCGATCACCTCGCGGCGGTCGGTACGCGCCTTCTTGCCCGATATGGTCGACGACGAGACCATCCGCGATATTCTCGCCGTTTCCGCGCGCGCGCCCTCAGGCACCAATATGCAACCCTGGAAGGTCTATGTGACCAAGGGCGAGGTCAAGCAGCGCATCACCGACGCCATCCTCAGCTCGGGCATCCGCGCCGAAAAGGCCGAGTGGGACGAGTACCGCTACTATCCCGACCAGTTCTTCGAACCCTATCTGACGCGACGGCGGGCCAACGGCTTCGGCCTCTACGGCGTGCTCGGCATCGGCCGGCGCGAGGTCGACAGGATGCGTGCGCAGCACGACCGCAACTTCGTCTTCTTCGACGCCCCGGTCGGCATGATCTTCACCGTCGACCGGCGGCTGAACAAGGGGTCGTGGATCGACTACGGCATGTTCCTGCAAAACATCATGGTCGCCGCGCGGGGCAGGGGCCTGCACACCTGTCCGCAAGCCGCCTTCGCGCCCTATCACCGGCAGATCAGGCCGGTGCTCAACATTCCCGACGAGGAGATCGTCGTCTGCGGCATGGCGCTCGGCCATGAGGATACGTCCAAGCCCGAAAATGCCTTCCGCACCGACCGCGCGCCGCTGGAAGAGTGGGTGACGTTCGCGGAGTGACGTGAAGCGCCGTCCGGCTCTACTGCACTTCGTAGCCGACTTCCTCGCTCGCATGGCAGAGCGCTTTCCAGAACGAGCGGGCAAACGAGCGGAACACATAGATGTCGAACTGATCGGCGCCGGTGCGCTGGATTTGCGCGAAGATGTCGTGATGCATGGTCGAGCGGCCGGCGCCGATCGGGAAGGCCGGCAGCGCGAAGTCGATTGCGAAGAATTTCGCCAGCACCCACTCGGCCTTCGGCCCGGCGATACGGATCGCGGTGCGGCCGTGCGAAAGGTCGGTCACCGTACCGATGGCCGAAGTGACGACATCGGCAAAGGCCGGCGCCAATCCCTCGGCTTCATCGACCACAGTGAACTTTCCCGGCGCAAAGCCGAACACCGACCTGGCGCCGTTCGTCACACCGCCACCGGCGCCGTCGGGCAAAGCCAAGCCGGTGACCGCATGGATGCCGGCCATCAACGTCTTCTCCTCGCCAGGCCAGGCGGCGAGCTGCAGGATCGAACCCGGCCTGGTTTCGGAGAGGATGATTTCGACACCGTGCTCGAAATTGCCATGCGAGCCCGGATGCAGCACCGGCTCAAGCGGTGATTGGCGCTCAACCATGCATGCGGCTCCCGTCCGGATCGAAGAAATGGTTGGAGACGATCTCGACCGGCCCGAACCGGTTGCGCAGCGGGTCGGAAACGTAGGCACGCGAGCCGCGCCGCGCCTTGCCGCCCTTGACCAGGGCAAGCGCGATATATTTGCCGAGCGCCGGCGAATAGCAGCAGGCGGTGATATGGCCAAGCGAGCCGTGCGGATTGGCTTCGTCAAGCTCCTCGACGATGTGTGCGCCGCCATTGAGCGGCTGGTTGTCGAGCGAAACAATACCGACGAGTTCCAGGCGGTCGGGTGCGATCAGCCCCTCGCGATCCATCATCGCCGAGCCGATGAACGACTTCTTCTTCGACAGCATCCAGTCGAGATGCAGGTCGCGTGCCGTGGTACGGCCGTCGATCTCGGCACCGGTGACGTGGCCTTTCTCGATGCGCATGGTGCCCAGCGCCTCCAGCCCGTAGGTCACCAGCCCGAACGGCTTGCCGGCTTCGATCAGCGCCTCCCAGACATGGGTGCCGTAGCCGGCGCCGGAATAGACCTCGAAGGCCATTTCGCCGGAGAAGGACAGCCGGCAGATCATCACCGGCACGCCGGCGATTTCGCCGTGGACGATGCCCATGAAGGGCAGGGCGGCATTGTCGACGGCGGTGCCGCTGACGCAAGCAGCCAGTAGCTGCCTTGCCTTCGGCCCACCGATGGCGGCACCGGCCCATTGGTCGGTGACCGAGGCGACGTGGACTTTCAGCTCCGGCCAGATCACGTCGAGGAAATATTCCAGATGCTGCATCACCTTGCCGGCATTGGCGGTGGTGGTGGTCATCAGGAAATCCTGCTCGCCGAGCCGCCATGTGGTGCCGTCGTCAAAGGCGAGACCGTCCTCGCGCAGCATCAGCCCATAACGCGCCTTGCCGACGGCCAGCGTCGAAAACACGTTGGTGTAGACGCGGTCGAGGAATTCCGCCGCGTCGGGGCCTTGCACCGCGATCTTGCCCAGTGTCGAGACATCGACGATGCCGGCGCTCTCGCGCGTGGCTCTCGCTTCGCGCACATAGGCCTGCTCGATCGTCTCGCCGGGATGGCCGTAGATCATCGGCCGATACCACAGGCCGGCCGAATACATGGTGGCGCCGTTGGCGACGTGCCAGTCATGCATCGGCGTCAGCCGCTCGGGCTTCAGATCGCCGAAGCGTTCGGCGGCTAGCGAGCCGATCGATACCGCCGAAAAGGGCGGGCGAAAGCGCGTCGTGCCGACCTCTGGGATCGGCTTGCCGAGCGCCTCGGCCATGATGGCGAGGCCGGGTATGTTGGAGCTCTTGCCCTGGTCGGTTGCCATGCCGAGCGTGGTGTAGCGCTTCAGATGCTCGACCGAGACGAAGCCTTCGCGATGCGCCAGCCGCACGTCATCCGCCGTCACGTCATGCTGGAAGTCGACGAAACTCTTTCCCTTGGCCTTGATCTCGAGCACCGGCGCCGGATCGGGATCGCCAGGTGCTGCCTCGACGGCAGGCAAGGCCGCCGGCGTGGCGGTTGCGCCCGCTGCGGAAAGGCCGGCGGCGCGGCCTTCGGCGATCGCCTCGGCGGTGGAGAAACTGCCGGTGAAGGCGCCGGCGCCGATCCATTGCCGCGTCGTCGGCTTGGGCGGCAGGAACGCTTGCAATGCTTCGTTCCATTCCGCTCTCGCGCCGGCCTGGCTGGCCAGATGAATGGTCGGCGACCATCCGCCCGACATCAGCAGGCAATCGGCGTGGATGCTGCGCGCTTCGCCGGAAAGCGCGCCGTTGACCATGTCGAAGCGCTGCACCTTGAAGCCGGAAAGCGCCTTGCCGCCCTCGGTGGCGATTACCGCGTGGCCAGAAAGGATCTCGGCCTCCGCTTCGCCGGCCAGCTTGCGCATTTCGCTCGAAAGTTCTGGGCGCACGTCGACGATGGCGACGACGACGGCGCCGGCCTTCTTCAGCGCAAGCGCGGAGCGATAGGCGCTGTCATTGTTGGTGAACAGCGCGACCCTGTCGCCCGGCAGCACGCCATATTCATTGGCAAAACGCTCGGCAGCATGCGCCAGCATCACGCCTGGCCGATCGTTGCCCGGAAAGACCAGCGGACGCTCCAGGGAGCCGGTGGCCAGCACCACCGACTTGGCGCGGATCGTCCAATAGCGATGGCGCGGCTCGCCCTTGCCGGCCTTTTCCTTGTGGTCGGTGACACGTTCGAGCGCGGCAAGCGTGTTGCCGTCATAATAACCCCAGACAGTAGTGCGCGGCAAAAGGCGGATATTATCACGGCCTTCAAGCTGACCGGCGGCGCGCGCTGCCCAGTCGGCGGCCGGCATGCCATCGATCGTCTCGCGCGACCAATTGGCCGAGCCGCCGAAATGCGGCTCGAGCTCGGCCAGGATGACGCGTGCACCCTGATCGGCAGCCGCCCTGGCGGCCATCAGCCCCGCCGGGCCGGAGCCGACCACCAGCACATCGCAAAACGCGTTCATACGTTCGTAGCGCGCCGTATCGGGAGCCGTGCCTGCCTTGCCCAGGCCGGCGGCACGGCGGATGAAATGCTCACAGAACATCCAGAAGCGAGTGCCCTTCAGCGGACCGATCACCGGTCCCATGAAGGTTTTGTAGTAGAAGCCGGCCGACAAAAGCTTGCCGCCGAGCTGGTTCACGGCACTGACGTCCCAGGCAAGCGAAGGGAAGCGGTTCTGGCTGACTGCGGCCAGCCCGTCATAAATTTCGACCATTGTGGCGGGGATGTTCGGCTCGCGAACCTCGCCCCTCAACACTGTGACCAGCGCGTTCGGTTCCTCGACGCCGGCGGTCAGCACGCCGCGCGGGCGGTGATATTTGAACGAACGCCCAAACAGGGTGACGCCGTTGGCCAGCAGCGCCGAAGCCAGCGTGTCGCCGGCATGGCCGGTATAAGGCGCGCCGTCGAAGGTGAAACGGATGGTCCGCAGCCGGTCGATGCGGCCGCCGGCCTCGGTACGGCGCGGGCTCATGGCTTGTCCTCGGCCCGGTGCCGCGCAACCGAGTTGTGGTCGCCGCGCGCGAACGCGGTGCTGGAGATCTCGTGCGTTAGCGTATTGCGCACGACCCTGAGATGGGCGCGGCAGCCGCCGGAATGCTGCCAGATCTCATTGTGGTCGCCGGCCGGGTTAAGCCGGTCGTAGACATAGGCGTTCCAGGCGTCGAGGTTCTGCGAGGCGGGCTGTGGGCGCTGGCGGTTGCCGTCGCCCTGATAGGTGAATTCGATCACGTCGCGCGGGCCGCAATAGGGGCAGGTGATGAGCATGGATCTCTTAAACTTCTCGTTTGACCATGATCTTGTCCGAAAACCGGTTTCCACTTTTCGGGATCATGGCCTAATGCAGCCGGGGCGTGGCGCCCTGGCCCTTGTCGTCGATCACCAGGCCACGGTAGAAGCGGTCGAGCGTGAAGGCCGCGTTGAGACCGTGCGGCTCGTCCTTGGCAATGGTCCAGGCAAAGCACCAGCCGGAAGCCGGCGTCGCCTTGAAGCCGCCATAGCACCAGCCGCAGTTGAGATACATGCCCGGCAGCGGACCGGTGGTGATGATTGGCGAGCCGTCCATCGACATGTCGCAGACGCCGCCCCATGAGCGCAGCATGCGGACACGGGCCAGCCCAGGGAACAGCGCCAGCATCTCGCTCATCACCTCATCGACGATAGGCAGGCTGCCGCGTTGGGCGTAGCTGTTGTAGCCGTCGAGATCGCCGCCATAGACAAGCCCGCCCTTGTCAGATTGCGACATATAAAAATGGCCCATGCCGAAGGTCAGGACCGTATCGATGAACGGTTTTAGCGATTCCGTGACGAAGGCCTGCAGCACGTGGCTCTCGATCGGCATCGTCTCGATGCCGGCAAGCCGCATGACCCGCCCGGTGCTGCCGGCAACCGCGACCGCTACCTTTTTTGCGCGGATTTCGCCGCGCGTTGTCGTGACGCCGATGATGCGGTCGCCGTCGCGCAGGAAGCCGGTGACCTCGCAATTTTCGATGATGTCGACGCCGCGGCGATCTGCGCCGCGCGCATAGCCCCAGGCGACGGCGTCGTGGCGGGCGGTGCCGGCGCGCCGCTGCATCAGGCCACCGACGATCGGGAAACGCGCGGTGGCGGAGACGTCGAGCGCCGGCACCAGGCGCGCGATTTCGGCCGTGGTCATCAGTTCGGCGTCAACGCCGAGATGGCGCATGGCGTTTCCGCGCCGGGCATAGTCGTCGAACTGAGCAGGTGTGTGGGCGAGGTTCAGGCAGCCGCGCTGCGAGAACATGACGTTGTAGTTGAGGTCATGGGCCAGGTTCTCCCACAGCTTCATCGAATGCTCGTAAAAGCGCGTGTTGGCCGGCAGGAGATAGTTGGAACGGACCGCCGTGGTGTTGCGGCCGACATTGCCGGAACCGAGCCAGCCCTTCTCCAGCACCGCGACATTGGTGATGCCGTGCTCCTTGGCTAGGTAGTAGGCGGTCGACAGGCCATGGCCGCCGCCGCCGATGACGATCACGTCGTAGGACGCCTTCGGGTCGGGCTTGCGCCAGGCCGGCCTCCAGTCCTTGTTTCCGGTCAGCGCGTTCTTGAGAAGCGAAAAGGCCGAATATTCCGCCATTCTTATTGTCATCCATTTCAGGCTTTGCGGCAGACTATAGAGCAGGCCGCCAACGCAAAGCCAAGATTGCGCCATCGCTTTTCGACTCCCCGACTTCGACTGGATTGGCCGACTTCGATTGGCGGACTTCGAAAACGAGCCGCCTGGCATGACTTGCCCCGTGATATGAGCGTCTTTATCAAGGACGTGCTTCAAAACTGCCGCTGCCGTCCGCGAGTCGCCAGAAAAATCATGTTCTTTCGTTTACTCCGCCTGGTCCTGATCGCTGCACTTGTTGTCTCGGCGCCGCCGTCGCTCGTTACTATGGCGCAGGCACTCGGGCAGGGCGCCGCCGGGTTGATCGCCGACCAGCAGAAGGTCATCCAGAGCCTGACGGCCAAAACCGACGGTCTCGAGAAGAAGATACAGCAGGATGGCCAAGACGATGCCACCCTCGTGGAAATCCGCCTGCAATTGGAGGATCTGTCGCGGGCGGCGCTCACCAGCGCGCTGGCGTTCCGCTCGCGTCTCGGCGATATCAACGATCGGATCGAGACGCTGGGACCTCCGCCGGCCGCGGGCCAGCCGGCCGAGCCCGACATCGTGACCGGTGAACGCCAGGCGCTGGCTTCCGAAAAAGCCGAGATTAACGCCGTCATTGCCAGCGCGCAGAACCTGTCGATCCGCATCAGTGGGCTGATCGAGAAGATCGGCAACATGCGCAGCGAGCTGTTCCGCAATGTGCTTACCAAACGCTACGTGCTGTCCGATGCGCTTAGCCCCGAAGTCTTTTCCGACGCCAACGCTGAGTTTTCCGGCTTCTATAAGGCGGTGTCATCCTGGCTGAGCTTCGCCTTCAAGTTCAAGTTCCAGGCCATTCTTGCCGCGACTTTGATGGCGCTCGCATTCGCTGCAGTGCTTTTTATCGGCGGCCGACGCCTGTTCGGCCGCGTCTTCGAAGCGGATCCCTCCGTCGAGGACCCCTCCTATCTCAGCCGCCTGTCGGTGGCGTTCTGGTCGACGTTGCTGCCGACGCTGGCGGTCGGCGCCTTCCTTGTCTCGACGATCTTCTTCTTCGATTATTACAATGTTTTACGCGGTGACATCGGGATCTTCCTGAATTCGCTGGTTGCCGTTATCGCGGTGGTGTTCTGCGTCAACCGCCTGACCAACGCAGCGCTCGAGCCCCGACTGCCGAACTGGCGTTTGATCCCGGTCGAAACCGGCCCGGCGCGTTGGCTGGTGCGGCTGACGACCGCCATGGCTGTCGTCATCGGCAGCAACAACTTCCTGTCTGTCGTCAACGACAAGATGGGCTCGCCACTGTCGCTGACCATCGCCAGAAGCTTCATCGCCACCATCGTCGTCGGCATCATCCTGATCCTTATGGGCCTGCTGAAGCCGTTCAAGGCCCCCGACGGAAGCTGGCGCCCGTGGCCGGCGTGGCTGCGCTACACCGCCGTCGCGCTAGGCCTATTCACCATCGCATCGGCACTGCTTGGCTATATCGGCCTTGCAATTTTCGTCTCGCTGCAGGTCGTGGTCACCGGCACCATCCTGGTCACCGCCTATATCGGCTTCCTGTCGGCGCGAGCGATCGGCGAGGAAGGTGGTTTCGCCAAAACTTCGATCGGGCGCTGGCTAGCGGCCAATTCAAGCTACGAAGATGCCGCCCTCGACCAGCTCGGGCTTGTCGTCAGCGCCGCCATCAACATCATGATTGTGCTGGTGTTCCTGCCGCTGATCCTGTTGATGTGGGGCTTCCAGCCCGGCGACATCCAGGCCTGGGCCTACAAGCTGGCGACCGGCCTCACCGTCGGCTCGGTGACGATCTCGGTCACCGGCATTCTCACCGGCGTCGTCGTCTTCATCATTGGCTATTTCCTGACGCGCTGGTTCCAGGGCTGGCTCGACGGCTCGGTGATGGCGCGCGGCCGGGTCGACACCGGCGTGCGCAATTCGATCCGGCTGGCGGTCGGTTATGCCGGTGTCGCGGTCGCGGCACTGGTCGGCATCTCGGCGGCCGGTATCGACCTCTCCAATCTCGCGCTGGTCGCCGGCGCCCTGTCCCTCGGCATCGGTTTCGGCTTGCAGAATGTCGTCTCGAATTTCGTGTCGGGCCTGATCCTGTTGGCCGAGCGGCCGTTCAAGGTCGGCGACTGGATCGTCGCCGGCGACATCAGCGGCACGGTCAAGAAGATCAGCGTGCGCGCCACCGAGATCGAGACGTTCCAACGGCAATCGGTGATCCTGCCCAATTCAAACCTGATCAACAATGCGGTCGGCAACTGGACGCACCGCAACAAGCTCGGCCGCGTCGACATCAAGGTCGGCGTTGCCTATGGCAGCGACGTCAAGCACGTGCATGGCGTCCTGTTGGAGATCGCACGCAGCCATCCGCTGGTGCTGAAGAACCCGGAACCCTTTGTGCTGTTTTCCAATTTCGGCCCGGCCGCGCTCGAATTCGAGATCCGCGTATTCCTGGCAGACGTTCTTAGTGGCAATATCGTCCAGAACGACATCCGCTTTGCCATCTTCGATGTGTTCGCCGACCAGCATATCGAAATTCCGTCGACACCGCGCGCCGTCGTCGAGACCAAAAAGCACGAGGCGTGGCCGATCGACGACGACAAGATCGAAGTCGAATTCGCCGAGCGGGAACAAGCAAAAGCCCTAGCGGCGGTCGAGGCGAAACGTCTCGCCAAGTCGGGACGCAAGGTACGGAAGCCCGATCCTGACTAGCTGTTTGGAGCTTGCCTTCAAGCCTTCGGAAACCAATTGCGGCATGAATGCGGCATTCAGTTGCCGTTCAGCTTGCATTACATATAAGCTCACCTGCAAACGGCGAGAATGCCTTGCGAAATGCAACAGAGGCGGTGGCAACACCGATACTGCAAAATGTGGAAGTCTCTCGTCGCCGCCGTCGCTTTTCTGGCCGTGGGCGGTTCGGCCCATGCCGCCAGCGCGGTCAACAAGGACGCCGAGACCCGCACGCTGATCGTGACGGAAGGCGGCGGCAAGACCGAGCTGGCGCTGGCCGCTGGCGAAACCGTGGAATTTTGCCCGAGCGGCTGTTTTGTTACCTTGCCGAATGGCGACCTCGAGGCGCTGACCGGTTCGGAGACGATCGAGATCTCGGGCGGCGTCGCGCGCATCAAGTAAAGTCGACGCCATGATTTTTGAAGGCCGGGCAAACGCCCGGCCTTTTATTTGCTTCCGGTAATCGGCGATGAAGGTATGCATTTTTCTTCGAAGCTGCGCAGGACGGGCTCTAGCAGTGCCTTCGTACCGAGCAGGGCGAAGGCTTAGGTCTAACTGCATTCGACGGGCTGGTGGCGCGGGCTTTTTTGGCGATGTCGCAAACAGGCTGCAAGCGCGGCGCCGCGCCGCCCTATAGTCTGCTCGCATAGCATCTTGGAGTCGCGGGCAATGGCAGGGTTTCCGGAAAAGACGAAGGTCGTCATCGTCGGGCTGGGCGGCATCGTCGGCGCATCGGTCGCCCATCACCTGATCGAGCGCGGATGGGACGATATTGTCGGCATCGACAAATCGGGCATCCCGACGGATATCGGCTCGACGGCGCACGCTTCCGACTTCTGCTACACGACCAGCCATGATTTCCTGTCGTGCTGGACGACGCTCTATTCCATCGATTTCTACGAAAAAATGGGTCACTACGCGCGCATCGGCGGCCTCGAGGTCGCCCGCGTCGGCGACGACGCCCGCATGGCGGAGATCAAGCGCAAGATCGCCTCGGCGAAGGCCTTCGGCACACGCGCCCGCCTGATCGATCCCGCCGAGATCAAGGAAAAATTCCCGCTGATCGAAGAACAGATGGCACAGGGCGGCCTGTGGGATCCCGACGCCGGCCTCGTCATCCCGCGCTCGCAGACCGTCGCCGGCAAGCTTGTCGATCAGGCGGAAGCTTCCGGCAAACTCAGGGCGTTTGCCAATACGTCGGCCAGGTCGCTCGTCATCGAGAACGGCCGCATCAAGGGCGTGGTGACCGACCGCGGCACCATCGAGGCCGACTATGTCGTGGTCTGCACCGGCATCTGGGGACGGCTGATCGCGGAAATGGCGGGCGAGGACCTGCCGGTCATGCCGATCGACCATCCGCTTACCTTCTTCGGGCCATACACCGAGTTCGCCGGCACCGGCAAGGAGATCGGCTGGCCGCTGCTGCGCGACCAGGGCAACTCAGCTTACATGCGCGATACCGGCGACCCCAAGACCGCCGAAGGCGGGCAGATCGAATGGGGTTATTACGAAGAGACCAATCCGCGACTCTGCCATCCGCGCGATATTCTCGAGAAAAACGAGGCGCGGCTTTCGCCGTCGCAACGCGATCTCGACATGGAGCAGATCCTGGCGCCGCTCGAGCGCGCCATGGAACTGACGCCGATCCTGGGCGAGCTGGGCTACAATGAGAGCCATTCCTTCAACGGCCTATTGCAGGTGACGGCGGACGGCGGCCCCTCGATGGGCGAAAGCCAGAAGGTCAGGGGCCTCTGGTATGCGGTGGCGGTTTGGGTCAAGGACGGCCCCGGCATGGGCAAGCTCATCGCCGACTGGATGACGGACGGCCGCACGGCGATCGACCACCACGCCATCGACTATTCGCGTTTCTATCCGCACCAGACGAAAGAACAGTTCATCTGGGATCGCTGCACCGAAACCGCTATGAAGGTCTACAACCCAGCGGTCCATCCACGCGAGCCCTTCTCCAAGGCTCGCAATGTCCGCCGCTCGCCCTTCTGGGAGCGCGAGAAGGAACTCGGCGGCTATTTCATGGAACTCGGCGGCTGGGAGCGCGCCCATGGCTACGCCGCCAACGAGCATCTGCTCGAGAAATACGGCAACCGGGTGCCGGTGCGCCAAAACGAATGGGATAACCGCCACTTCTGGCGCGTCTCGAACGCCGAGCATCTCGCGATGAGCGAGGATTGCGGCATCGTCAACCTGTCGCATTTCGCCATGTACGACGTGGAAGGCCCGGACCATGTCGCGCTGATGGAATGGCTGTGCGCGGCAAAAATCGGCGGTGACGGCAATATAGGCAAGGGCATCTATACCCATTTCCTCGACGAGGAAGGCATGGTGCGCGCCGACCTGACCGTCATCCGCATGGCCGGCCGCTGCCGCGTCATCGACGGCGCCGATGCCGGGCCGCGCGACTTCCAGTACATGCGCCGGACGGCAGAGGACAAAGGCTTCGACGTTAGCGTCACCGATGTGACCGAGAGATATGTGACCGTCGGCATCTGGGGTCCGAACGCGCGGGCGACATTGAGCAAGTGCGTGGAAAACCCCGATGGGCTGACGCCGGAGAATTTTCCCTTTGCCGCGATCAAGCCCGTCAGGATCGCCGGCAAGGACGTGACCGCCTTCCGCATCTCCTATGTCGGCGAGCAAGGCTGGGAACTGCACATGCGCTACGACGACGGCCTAGCTGTCTGGGACGCGCTGCGGTCGACCGGCGTGATGGCCTTTGGCGTCGAGACCTATGCCAACAGCCGCCGCATGGAGAAGAGCCTGCGCCTGCAGAATGCGGACCTGTTGACCGAATACAATCTGCTGGAAGCCGACCTTGCCCGTCCGAAAGTCAAGGAGGCCGATTTCTGTGGCAAGGCAAAGCATCTGGAATATCGCACCCGGGCGCATCAGCCGGCCATGCTTTGCACGCTTATCATGACCGACAATACCGATTCCAATGGCGTTCTCCGCTATCCGGTCGGCACGATGCCGGTGATGGACCCGCAAACCGGTGAGACGCTCGTCGATGAGCTCGGCCGCCGCTCCTTCACGACCTCGGTGGCCTATGGTCCGACCCTCGGCAAGAACATCGCGCTCGCCTACCTGCCCTGGGCGTATTGCCAGGAGGGCCGCAAGCTGAGCGTCGAATATTTCGGCGAGAAGTACCCGGTCGAAGTGGCCGCCGTCGGCTACAGGCCGCTCTACGACCCGGAGAACCTCAATCCGCGCAGCTAAGCGTTGCTTGCCTGCCGGTTCTCCACACAGGCAAGCCGAGCAGTGCCAGCAGGACCCTGAATGCGGAAGCCCGATTCATCGTCGGGCTTTTCGCTTTGTGGAGCGATGATTCTCGCTTACCGTCGCGCTGCGATTAGGGGGTGCCTTTGCGGCGGATCGGCTGGGACAGAAAAAACGATACGCTTGTGTTTCAACTGAACCGGAATATCCCGGTTCGCGTCAGCTGGACCTTCGCAATTCCCATTGTGCTGCCCTTCCTGAACGAGTGGGCGAGCCGACCCAAGGATGCACTGATCCATACCTCTATCTTTGCAGCGCTTCTGTTTGCGTCGATATTTCTGCACGAACTGGCACACGCCTGGATCGGACGCCGACAAGGCGTCGCCACCGACAGGATAGAATTATATCTCTTCGGCGGGCTCACGCGTTTCAAACGCGCCGCAGCGCCATCGCCGGCCTGGGCGCGGATTGCGATAGCGGGTCCCCTGGCGAACGTCGCGCTCGCCGCGTTTTTCGATGCGGCCTATTATCTGGTTTTTGGAGAACTCATCCCAGTTGCGCCCGAAAGGCCATTCGGGTGGCTGCCGTCAAGGTCGGCCGGTCCTCTGGAATGGACGCTTTGGATTGGCGCATTATTGAACGTGTCACTTATCATTCTCAACATCCTGCCCGCCTACGATCTGGATGGCGGCGTGATTGCAAGACATTTGTTCCTGAGACGCTTCGGCGTCCGCCGGGCCGCGCAGATCGTCGGCATCTGCGGCATCGTACTTTCAATTCTGCGTTTTGCGATCATCTTGCCTGCCGCGGTTGCAGGTATTCTGTTGTGGCTTCCGCCGTCATTCAAGCCGAACTGGACGGCAGCGCGCGGGGTCGGTGCTAGAAAACCGAAGCCGGACCCATCCTCCGAGACGGATGTCGAGAAGGCCGTGGAATGGCGGGGACGGGGCGGGCGCCGCATCCACAAATGAAATTCGTTTTCCGGCGGTTCGCAAAAATGTGACCGTATGAGCCCGGCTCTCCACCGGGCTTTTCTCTTTGTCGATCGGCGATTTTCGCTTACCGTGCGGCATGTCTGGTTTTGCCCGTGCAAGACATCTCGTCTCGGGTGCCGCCGCGCTGGCGTCGGTGCTATGGCTGACTGCAAACTCCCGCGCCGCCGAGCCGGTCGACGTCGAACTGGTGCTGGCAGTCGACGTTTCGCTGTCCATGTCGCCGGGCGAGCTCGAAATCCAGCGTCATGGCTATGCGGCGGCGCTGACGCATGACGATGTCCTGCAGGCAATCGGCGAAGGCGCTCATGGCAAGATTGCCGTCACCTATGTCGAATGGGCTGGCGCGACCTGGCAGCAGGTCGTGGTGCCGTGGACGGTGATCGCCAATCGTGCCGACGCCGAGCGGCTGGCAGCGCAGCTTTCCGCTCATCCGCCGGCCAGTGCCAGGCGCACCTCGATCTCCGGCGCGCTGGAATTCGCCAGCGATCTCTTTGCTGAAAGCGGCTTCCAGGGCGTGAAGCGGGTGATCGACATTTCGGGTGACGGCCCCAACAACCAGGGCGCACCTGTCGATATCACCCGCGACGCCGTGATCAAGCAAGGCATCACCGTCAACGGCCTGCCGCTGATGACCAGGGGCGGGTTCAGCAGCGCTTACGATGTCAACAATCTCGACCGCTACTACAGCGACTGCGTCATCGGCGGGCCGGGCTCCTTCATGATCCCGGTCAATGACTGGACGCAGTTTCCGGAGGCCATCCGTCGCAAGCTGGTGCTGGAGCTTGCCGGTCCGGCCTCGCCGCAGCGAGCGGCGGAAGAGGCGGCGCATCCGCCATTGGTGCTGGCGCAGGACATCCCCGTCACCGACTGCCTAGTCGGCGAAAAAATGTGGCGCGACCGCAGCTGGATGTACGACAGCCGCTGATGGCGGAGTTTGCTGTCGATGGTGACATACCGCAGTGCAGCATCTGCTTCATTGACAAGCCTGCGGGCGTCTGTGACACAATTCCGCATCCGAACACATTAAAGGGGAACCGACATGAACAGGATCGGAATTCTTGCCGCAAGCTTGACGCTTGCCGTCGGATTGTCCGCGCCGGCGATGGCCGCCACATCGGTCAGCATCGGCATCAGTGGGTGGACCGGCTTTGCGCCGCTGACGCTCGCCAAGCAGGCCGGCATCTTCGAAAAGCACGGCCTCGACGTCACCTTGAAGAAGGTGCCGCAAGCCAGCCGGCCGCTCGCCATCGCCAGCGGCGACCTGCAATGCGCCGCCACCACGGTCGAGACCTGGCTGGTCTGGAACGCCAATGGCGTGACGACCAAGCAGATATTCCAGCTCGACAAATCCTACGGCGCCGACGGCATCGTCGCCCGCAACGACATCAAGACCGTCGCCGATCTCAAAGGTAAGTCGGTCGCGTCTTCGGCGCCGGGCACCTCGCCCTATTTCATGCTGGCCTGGGTGCTCAACAAGAACGGCATGTCGACCAAGGACGTGACGGTCGTCAACCTGGAGCCGGATGCGGCGGCGCAGGCGTTTCTCGCCGGCCAGAACGATGCGGCGGTCACCTATGAGCCGTTCATCTCGGCGGTGCGCGAAAAGTCCGACCAGGGCCATATCCTTGTCACCACTCTCGACTATCCGATGGTGCTCGATACGGTCGGCTGCACGCCGGAGTTCCTCAAGGCCAATCCGGATGCGGGCAAGGCGCTTGCCGACAGCTATTTCGAGGCACTCGACCTGATCAAGAGCGATCCGGCGAAATCCTATGAGACGATGGGTGCCGACGTGAAGCAGTCGGCCAAGGAATTCGAAGAGTCGGCCAAATACCTGAAATGGGCCGACAAGGCTGAAAACAAGCAGTTCTTCACCAAGGAATTCCAGGACTTTTCCAAGACCGCTGGCGAGCTTCTGCTGCAGATGGGTTTGATCAAGGAAGCTCCTGACGTCTCGACGTTGGCCGACACCAGCGCCGTCGCCGACTAACCGCCAGGATTGTCGCCCGGCGGCGGCGCGTGCGCCGCCGCTTTTTCATTCAGATCAGAGGACGGTCGAAGATGCCGCGCCCCTTGCATCCGGTCTCGCCGGGCATTCGAACCGTGCTCGGCATTTCGTTCTTCGTGCTGTTCGTGGCGTTCTGGGCGTGGATCACGCTTGGCGGCCACGTCAATCGCATTTTCCTTGCCGATCCGCTGTCGATGGTGAGAGACGGCTGGCGGCTGCTGGTCGAGGACCGCTTCTGGCTCGACATCCTTATCACCATCTGGCGCGTCTTCGGCGGGTTCCTGATGGCGGCCATCGTTGCCGTGCCGCTCGGCATCTTGATGGGTGCCTGGAAGCCCGTGGAGGCGTTCCTGGAGCCGTTCGTCTCCTTCGCCCGCTATCTGCCGGCATCGGCCTTCATCCCGCTGCTCATCCTGTGGGCGGGCGTTGGCGAGCTCGAAAAACTGCTGGTGATCTTCGTCGGCTCGGTGTTCCAGATCATCCTGATCATCGCGGTCAAGGTCGGCGGCACACGGCGCGACCTGGTCGAGGCGGCCTACACGCTTGGCTCGTCCGACAACGGCATCGTGCGGCGCGTGATCATGCCGGCCAATGCGCCGGAGATTGCCGAGACCCTGCGGCTGGTGCTCGGCTGGGCCTGGACCTATGTCATCGTCGCCGAGCTGATCGGCTCGTCGTCGGGCATCGGCTACATGATCATCAACAGCCAGTCGCGGCTGGCGACAGGGCAGATCATCTTCGGCATCATCGTCATCGGCCTGATCGGGCTGTTGTCCGATTTCGCCTTCAAGGCGCTCAACCGTTGGCTGTTTCCATGGAGCCTGGCGTGAGCAAGCTGCTCATCGAAGGCGTCTCGCGCACCTTCGCCGGTGTCGGCGGTGGACAGCCGGTCAAGGCGCTGATGCCGATCGATCTGGCGGTCGCCGCCAACGACTTCATCACGATCCTGGGGCCATCCGGCTGTGGAAAGTCGACGCTGCTCAGGATCGTCGCCGGCCTCGAAGCGCCGAGTGGGGGACGTGTTCTGCTCGACGGCAGGGTGGTGGACCGGCCCGGTCCAGACCGCGGCATGGTTTTCCAGTCCTATACGCTGTTTCCGTGGCTGACGGTCGCCGAGAACATCGCCTTCGGCCTGCGCGAACGTGGAATGGCCGAGCACGAGCGCAGCGAGATCGTCGCTTCTTACGTCGATCTCGTCGGGCTGAGAGGTTTTGAAAACCATTGGCCGAAGCAGCTTTCCGGCGGCATGCAGCAGCGCACCGCGATTGCCCGGGCACTGGCCAACGATCCGGAGATCCTGCTGCTCGACGAGCCGTTCGGCGCGCTTGACAACCAGACCCGCGGGCTGATGCAGGAACTGCTTCTCGGCATCTGGGAGCGCCGGCAAAAAACGGTGCTGTTCGTCACCCACGACATCGAGGAGGCGATCTTCATGGCGTCGCGCGTGGTCGTGATGACGGCACGGCCGGGCCGCATCAAATCGGACGTTGCCGTCGACCTGCCGCATCCGCGCCACTACACGCTGAAGACCAGCCCGGAATTCTCGGCGCTGAAAGCGCGGCTGACGGAAGACATCCGCGTCGAGGCTATGCGCACGGCGCAGGTATAGTCGCCGCAACCTACACTCGACCGCGACCGGAAAAGATGCTCGGTTCGCTCAACAGGCGCTTTAGACGTGGAAGGTCGCGCGTAGGGGCGTCCAGTGCCGCCATGAACGCGGCCCATTTTTCTGCATCGAGGCGGAAGCTGTGCGGGTCGGCCGGTTTTTGGGATAGGCTCGAACTCGTGGTCATGCGACATCTCTCGATGCGGGAATATCACACTTCGCCGGTCCTCTGCTGATTTGCCAGATCAAGCCGCCAGCAATTGCTTGCGATCGACGCGTTCCTGTTGCGGCGAGCGGGCGTACAACTCGCGATAGCATTTGGAGAAATGCGAGGCGGAAACAAAGCCGCAGGCGACCGCCACTTCGACCACCGGCAACGACGACTGGATCAGCAGGTGCCGGGCGCGGTCGAGGCGGATCTCCAGATAGTAACGGGCAGGGGAGCGCCCCATCTCGGTGCGGAACAGGCGCTCAATCTGCCGGCGCGACAGGTCGACATGATCAGCGACCTCGATCAGCGAGAGCGGCTCGGAGAGATTGGCTTCCATCAGCTCGATAATAGCCAGAACCTTGGAATTCTGCACGCCAAGGCGGGCGCGCAGCGGCAGGCGCTGGCGGTCGGTCGGGCTGCGCACGCGATCAGTCAGCACCTGCTCGCAGACGCGGTTGACGAGGCTTTCGTCGAAATCGTCGCCGATCAGCTTCAGCATCATGTCGAGCGCGGCGGTGCCGCCGGCGCAGGTGTAGATGTTCTGGTCGATCTCGAAGAGGTCGGCGAAGACATTGGCCTTGGGGAACGCCTCGGAAAAGCCCGGCAGGTTCTCCCAATGGATGGCGCAGCGCTTGTTGGACAGCAGGCCTGCGGCGGCCAGGATATGCGCGCCGGTGCACAGGCCGCCGACGGCAACGCCGCGATTGTACTCCTCGCGCAACCAGGCAAAGGCCGATTTGTTCTGGTAGCGCTCGACATTGATGCCGCTGCAGACGATGGCCATGTTCGGCCGGTCCGGTCCGGACATTTTCTTGCGCTCTTCCTCCAGCGAGGTGTTGACGGCGCATTCGACGCCGTTCGAGGCGCGCACCGGCTTGCCGTCGATGCTGGCGAGCCGCCAGCGATAGGCTTCATAGCCGAGCATGCGGTTGGCCGAACGCAACGGGTCGAGCGCCGTCGCGAAGGCGATCATGGTGAAATCGGGGACCAGGAAGAATACGAACGATCGCCGGATCGGGTGCTTTACGACGTTCACGGGTAGATCCTCACGCTGCAATGGCGCGAACAGGATGTCGCGATTAGCACAGCGACATCAGGAAAGACGTTTCCTGTCAATTGGCTAGATGGCAACGGAGCGACTTTATTTGCGACACGGGTCGCAAATGGGCGATCGCTATGCGGCGAAGGACGCAACATGCCGCCGGATCGACCAAACGAGCCTACGCAGTCTGCGCACACGAAAAACGCCGCCTCGGCAAAACCGAAGCGGCGCTGGATCGACTTCGAAGCAGCGCTAGGCTGCTTCCGCCGGGATTGCCGCGTCTCAGGCGACGAAGCCGAGGCGCGCGGCAGCCATGGCACCGGTCTGGCCAGGCATGGTGTTGGCCAGGCGCTGGCGCTCGAGCGCGGTCGTCAGGTTCATTTCGCGACGGGCAAAGAGGCGGGCAAAAAGCTTCATGATCATCTCCATTCGGTTGCTCAGACGGGTCGCCTTCGCTTGATGGAGTGGGGCAGCTCGTTTGTTGATGATGATATAGGCTTACGTGAGGGGAAACTAAATCGCAAAAGCGAAGCACTTGATATGAAAAGCGACACGGAATGCGACAAATTTGGGCATTCTGCCCAGGATTTTCGATTATTTACAATGCGTTGATTGCCAGTGCGGGCTGCTATGCGACTTGCTCATATGCGGCATGCGACGGCGACATGGCTCGGGAAAATCATTGGAGTACAAACAAAAAGGCCTGCCGGGCTGATCTGCGCGGCAGGCCTTCAGCTGTTGATACACACGGTTTACTTTGCTCCAGCCCACGATCCCACACCATGGCGAGTGCCGGCCTTGGCATCGGCAGCTTCGGGCCAGCCGATATCCTTCTGCAGTTCAATCGGCAGCGCGCGGATGGCGCGTTCCGTCTGGTAGCGGGCACGGGCCTCGCTGAACTCGGTCGCGATCCGACCGATGGATGACAGGATAGACATCTCATTCTCCTTCGCGTTGGGCCGGGTCGTCCCGGCGCTTGCAGCGTCAGGCGGTACACCGGCTTTGTTTCAGCTTCATTTCGTGTCGATTGCAGGTCCGTGTCATGGTTGTTTCGGGACCACTTCGATGCGTCCTGCCTCCGACCGAGTTGACTATCCTCCCAAACTGATGTTCAATCAAACGAAATGGAATGATGGTTTGCATCAGAAAAATTGAAGGCCGCTTGCCATGAACGCCCCACTCAATCATCCGCTGCCGCTGCTCGATCTCGATGTTCTGCGCACTTTCGTCGCAATCGCCGAGACCGGCAGCTTCACCACTGCGGCCAATGCGGTCTTCCGCACGCCGTCGGCCGTCTCGATGCAGATCAAGAAGCTGGAGGACATTCTCGGCCGCTCGGTGTTCGCGCGCGACGCCCGTTCGGTGACGCTGACCACCGATGGCGAGATGCTGCTCGGCTATGCGCGCCGGCTGCTGTCGATCAATCGCGAGGTGGTGTCGAAGTTCATCATTCCAGACATTGTCGGCGTGGTGCGGCTCGGCTCGCCGGACGATTACGGCGAACGTGTGCTGCCGCATGTGCTGAAGCGGTTCGCACAATCGCATCCATCTATCGCGGTCGACGTCACCATCGACCAGAGCGTCAATCTGCGCCGGCGCATGGACGACCGGGCGCTCGACATCACGTTGCTCACCAACTCGTACAAGACCAGCGCGATCGGCGCCGAAGTGCTGCTCACCGAGCCGATCGTCTGGGCCGGTGCCAAGGGCGGTTGCGCGCATCTGCGTGAGCCGCTGCCGGTCTCATTGTGGGAAGAGGGCTGTGCCTGGCGGGCAGGGGCATTGGAGGCGCTTGGCCGCGAGGGCCGCAACTACCGTATCGCCTATATGAGCGCACACACGGCCGGCCAGCGCGCCGCGATCATGGCGGATCTTGCAGTCGCGCCGCTGCCGAAATCGTTCCTCGGCAGCGATATGGTCGAGCTGTGCCCGAAGGACGGCATGCCTGACATCGGCACCTACAATCTGGCCATGGTGGTGACGCCGGACGCCAGCGCTCCAGTGAAGGCAGTCGCCGACCATATCCGCGCGACGTTTGAGATGTTCAGGGAAACTGGGAAGTTCTGAGCCAACTACGACCTGAGCGGCGCAACCAGATCGCGAGGCGTTCCGTCGCGGTCTGCCCTTTGCAGCGACAACTCTCCTGCCTTGGCATGATAACTGTCAGTTTCGTTGGTCAAGAAGGCCACTATGCTGTCCCGCGCGCGACGCGCCTCCGGCATGTCGATCAACGGCCAGACATGGAACATGCCTTGCTCGTGGACGACCTCAATTTCGACGCCGGCCGCGCGTGCCTTTTCCGCGAAAATCAGATTGTCGGGGGTGAGCAGATCGCGTGAACCGGTCAGCAGCAGCGTTTTGGGCAGCACCGACAGGTCGCCGTAAACCGGGCTGATGCGCCAGTCGGTGGGATCGATGCCGGCGCTGTAAAGCCGGATCGCCTCGCGGCCGCCGGCAATGCCCAGCCACGGATCGTTGCGTTCGGCCTCATACATTTCTGGGTTGGCGAGCGACACGTCGAGACCGGGCGAAATCAGCACGTGGCGTGATGGCAAGGGCAGGCCGTCTTGCGCAGCCATCATGGTCAGCACGACGGCCATGTTTCCGCCGGCGGAATCGCCCATGAAGATGATATCATTCGCCCTGGTTTCGCCGAACATCTGGCGGTAGACGGCGCCGACCATGCCGAACATGGCGTGAAAATCGTGTTCGGGAGCAATGGGATAGATCGGCACGGTGATACCGAACCCGAGGCGGTCGGCCATGTCGGCGATCAGCCGCCAATGATAGGGTGTGATTTCAAAGACGTAAGCGCCGCCGTGCAGGTAGAGAATCCGCCTCCGCTCACCAGCCTGGGGAGCGATCTCGTAGACGGGAAAGCCGTTGATCGTGCGGGTTGTGATCTCCAGGCGTGACCACAGCGACGCAGGCGGCTGATGGTTTTCCGTCCTGCGCGCATAGGCGATCCAGCGCTGCAGGTTCTCGGGGCTGGAAAACGCCTTCTTGCGGCTGTACCTGAGGACGAACGACACGACGTGGCTTTTGAGACTGGGCATGCAGATACACGGACTTCGGCTGAGCCGACTAAGAGAACCCCCGACTATTTCGAAGATTGTGTCGCCACCAAAAAAGTCAAGATTGATGCAATCTCAACACGGTCGTTTGATCCCAGCTGTCGACAAAGCGTCCGGCCATGAAGTCTCTGGCCTACCGGTGCAGCTCAACGCCGCGGCAGCAACGCGGCGCGCAGCCAATTGTTGGGTGCAGCCGGAGCCGCATTGCGGCTCCGGCGAATACCGAGCAGCTTGCATTTGTCGATGAATTTCATCCGCGCTGCGTGCCCCATCCGACCGAAAGCTGCCTTTCGCTCGAACGCGGCGACACCGGCCAGCCAATGTCCTTTTGGATCTCAGGCGGCAAGCTGTTGAGGATGCGCAGCGACTTGCGCGCTTCGCGTGTTTTCTTGAAGGCCGCACCATAGCGGCCGAAGCTTTCGAACATCGACATCTTGATCTCCTTGGAGCGTTGCGGTGGCCGAAAACTGTTTCCGCCGGCCGTTCGATGCCGGTTAAATGCTCCGCCTATGTATCTGGCGGATTTCACGAAAACGCGATTTCGTTTCCAGATCGGCGCGATCTGGAAACATTTGCATACAAATGAAAATGGAAGGTCTGACAGCCTGGCGGAGGCGAGTCATCCCCGCCCGCGCCGCGCGGCATGGCCTTCGCGCGAACGCCGCCGCGGGGCAGCGTCGCCGGCAATGCCGTCTTCGCTCACCGTCTTGCGCGGCGGCAGTTTCACCGCCGCCGACAGCTTGGGAAACGGGTCGATCTTGTTCGGGAGCGCCATGGCATAAACGAAATGTTCCTGGAATTTCGGCTCCAGCGCCGTCTCGATCTTCTCGATCTTGCTAACGGTTTCCTCGATCTCGCGGCGATAGCCACGGTTCAACAGCGCCATGCGGGCGCCGGCGCCGGCCGCATTGCCAACGGCCGAGACCTTGTCGAGGTCGCAATCCGGAATCAGGCCCAGCACCATTGCGTATTTCGGGTCGATGAACGAGCCGAATGCGCCGGCGAAGTGGATGCGGTCGACATGATCGGTGTGCTGTTTTTCCATCAAAAGCTTGGTGCCGGCATAAAGGGCGGCCTTGGCTAGCTGGATAGCGCGCACATCAGTCTGGGTGATGGTGATCTTGGGCTCGCCTTCCTTCAGCACATAGGAGAAGGTGCGGCCATTGGCGACGACGCGGGGCGAGTGGCCGCTCAGCGATCCATCGACGACGCCGTCCTCGGAGATGATGCCGGCGAGATACATCTCGGCGACCACCTCGATGATGCCGGAGCCGCAAATACCGGTGACGCCGGTCGCCTGCACACTGTCGAGGAAGCCCGGCTCGTCGGACCAGAGTTCCGAGCCGATGACGCGGTATTTCGGTTCCAGCGTTTCAGGATCGATGCGGACGCGCTCGATGGCACCCGGTGCGGCGCGCTGGCCACCGGAGATTTCCGCACCTTCGAAGGCCGGGCCAGTTGGCGATGAGGCCGCCACGACCCGCTGGCGATTGCCGAGCACGATCTCGGCATTGGTGCCGACATCGACGATCAGCATCATCTCGTCCTGGCGGTGCGGCCCTTCCGACAGCGTCACTGCGGCAGCGTCCGCGCCGACATGGCCGGCAATGCAAGGAAGCATATAGAGCCTGGCGCCCTGGTTGAGCTTCAAACCGATATCCGATGCCTTGATGTGCACGGCGCCGGAGACGGCTAGCGCGAAGGGGGCGCCGCCGAGCTCGGTCGGATCGATGCCGAGGAACAGATGGTGCATGATCGGATTGCCGACGAACACGGAATCCAGGATGTCGTTGCGCTGGACGTTGCCTTCGGTGCAGACCTTGTCCACAAGCCCCGAAATGGCCTCGCGCACGGCGACCGTCATGCCTTCGCGGCCGTCCGGGTTCATCATCACGTACGAGACACGGCTCATCAGATCCTCGCCGAAGCGGATCTGCGGATTGGATGTGCCCGACGAGGCGGCGACGCGGCCCGACAGCAACGACACCAGATGCATGGCGATCGTGGTCGAGCCGATATCGCAGGCAAGTCCGTACGCCTCGTTCTTGAGGCCGGGCCACAAAGCGATGACCCGTGCGGTCTCGCTGTCGGTGTCCTTGTGGATGGCGGCGGTCGCGGTCCAGTTGCCTTTGCGCAAAATGCCTTGCACCTGCGGCAACAGATGGAAATCGAAATCGAGGCTCTTGAGGCCCCAGTCCTTCATCAGCGCGATCTTCAGACGGTCGAGGTCGCCGAGCGGCTTGTGCATGTCGGGTTCTTCGATCTCGACATAGCACATGCGGATTGCCGCATCGCGGGCGATGACCCTGGTGTCGGCGTCCTTGCGAATGGTCTGCGCGTTGATGACGGTGTCCTGCGGCACGTCGACGACGAGATCGCCGAGAATCTGCGCCGAGCAGGACAGCCGGCGGCGCTCGGGCAGGCCGCGTACGCGCTCGTAGCGCTCTTCCTTGGCGCCCTTGGGCGAGAGGTGATCGTTGGAGGAAACGATCTTGTGCTTGGCGAAATTGCCTTCCTGCACCTCGATCTGGCAACGCCCGCAAGTGGCACGCCCGCCGCACACGCTCTCGACATAGACACCGAGTTGGCGCGCGGCGTCCAGAACCGGCGTGCCGACCGGAAACCGGCCGCGCTTGCCCGACGGCATGAACAGCACGAGCGGATCGGTGATGTTGACGGGAGAGTTCATACGTTCCAGACTTTACTTTCTACGCAGCTCGGGTCTTGGCTACGGCAGCGATGCCGCTATGTCTCGGTTCCTCCCCAGTCCTAGGCCCCATATCGTGTCGGCCAAGACCTGGCTCAACCCCGGGCCATACGCGCTTCGCGGCCGCCGCGCCTGCGTCCGCCATTGCCATTGCCATCGCCCGGCGCGTTGACCTGCGTCCGGGCGGCAACGGCTTGGCCGCCTTCAGCAGGCTTGTAGTCCTTGTAGGTCCTGATCCAATTGGTGCAGTTCTCGTCGGTGCCGTTCAGCACGTTGGCGCCACGCACCGCTTCCATTTCCTGCGGCCGCACCGGGTTCATGATCGCCGAGGTCATGCCGGCGCCGATCACCATCGGGATGAAGGCGGCGTTGATGCCATGACGGTG
Source organism: Mesorhizobium sp. M0664 (assembly GCF_040320565.1). Lineage (NCBI taxonomy): Bacteria > Pseudomonadati > Pseudomonadota > Alphaproteobacteria > Hyphomicrobiales > Phyllobacteriaceae > Mesorhizobium > Mesorhizobium sp. M0664. The sequence goes on along the minus strand of NZ_JAMYPW010000003.1, from coordinate 135,458 downwards.
CGGCAGGCCGAACGAGATGTTGGAGAGGCCGCAGGTGGTGTTGACCTTGAGCTCCTCGCGCAGCCGGCGTAGCAGGGCAAATACCTGGCGGCCGGCATCGCCCAGCGCGCCGATCGGCATGACCAGGGGGTCGACGACCACATCATGCGCCGGAATGCCGAAGTCGGCACAGCGCTGAACGATCTTCTTGGCGACGGCGAAGCGCACATCGGGGTCCATCGAAATACCGGTCTCGTCGTTGGAAATGGCCACGACAGGAACGTTGTATTTCTTGATCAACGGCAGGATGGCTTCGAGCTTTTCCTCCTCGCCGGTGACAGAATTGACCAGCGGCCGGCCCTTGGCGACCTTCAGCGCCGCTTCGATTGCCGCAGTCACGGAGGAGTCGATCGACAACGGCAGGTCGACCAGGCCTTGCACGATCTCCAGCGTCTGCACCAGCAGCGCCGGCTCGGTGGCGTTGGGATCGACTGCAGTGACGCCGGCATTGACGTCGAGCATGGTCGCCCCACAGGCGGCCTGCTCCAGCGCATCCTTGATGACGGTCTCAAAATTGCCGGCGATCATTTCGGCGGCCAGCTTTTTGCGGCCGGTCGGATTGATGCGCTCGCCGATCACGCAGAAGGGCTGATCGAAGCCGATGATGATTTCTCGTGTCGCCGAGGCGACGATAGTGCGGGTCATGAAATCTCTCCATCGTGATATAAAGAGTTCTTTATATCGTTATCTGTTTCTGATCAAGCGAATGCTGACGATTCGCGCTGTCAATGCGCGGTCTTGACCATGTCGACCTGGGTTTCGGTGAGGTCGTCATGCAGTATGTGGTCGAGCCGGTCGGCAACGAGCTGGTCGTCGCGGCGGATTTCGCGTTTCCACGGCCGGCGACCCTTCAGCACGCCAGATTCGTCGACGATCTCAGCGACGTATTCTTCCTGGCGATAGGCCATCACATGGACGCCGGACACACCGGGAATTTCCTTCACCTCATTGATGATGTCGATGCAGAGCTGCTTGCCTTCCTTCTTCTGATCCTGAGCGCCTTCCAGGCGCTTGACGATCTGATCGGGAATGTGAATGCCCGGTACGTTGGAGCGGATCCATTTGGCCGTCTTGGCCGAGGCCAGCGGCCCGACGCCGCACAGGATGAAACATTTCTCGGTATAGCCGAGATCGCGGACCTTCTGCATGTAGGTGCGGAACATCGGTACGTCGAAGCAGTACTGGCTCTGCACGAACTGTGCCCCGGCGGCGATCTTCTTGCCCAGCCGATAGGGCCGGAAATCGATCGGCGGCGCAAACGGGTTGATCGCCGCGCCAAGGAAAAGCTGCGGCGGGGTCGTGAGTTTGCGGCCGGACAGGAATTTGCCGTTATCGCGCATAACGCGGCAGGTTTCGAGCAGCGACATGCAGTCGAGATCGAACACCGGCTTGGCGCCGGGCTGGTCGCCGGCCTGCACGCCGTCGCCGGTCAGGCACAGCATGTTGGCGACGCCCATCGCAGCACCCCCAAGCACGTCGCCCTGGATGGCGATGCGGTTCCGGTCGCGGCAGGCGATCTGCATGATCGGGGCATAGCCCATGCGGGTCAGCAGCGCGCAGATGCCGACCGACGACATGTGGCAGTTGGCGCCGGAAGCGTCGACGGCATTGATGGCGTCGACCCAGCCGTCGAAAATCCTGGCGCGGTTGTAGACGTCTTCCGGATCGGCGCTGTCGGGCGGATTGAGCTCGGTCGTCACTGCGAACTCGCCGCGCCTGAGGACGCGTTCCAGCCGGCCACGCGAGGTGTGGCCGGGCAGGGGATCGAGCGGCAAATGGATGCCGGCCGGATTCTCGTCTGGCTGACGGCCGATCATGCCGATGCTCCGGTCTTCGTAGTATTCCGGGCCGCATTGCGGGCGGCCGCGGCCTGCGCGGTGACCCGCAGCCAGGCGGAAGTTTCGCGCAAGGACTGATCCACCGGCTTCTGCACTTCCAAAATCTTGTCGCCATGCACCATGTTCCGCGAGCCTTCCCAGGCTTTGACCCAGACGCAAGGCATGTCAGGCTCGACCTCGCAATTGCCGTTGGCGCGGACACCGCCGCAAGGGCCGTTGCGCAATTGCTTGGGGCAGTTCATTGGGCACGACATGCCGGTCGAAGAAAGAATGCACTGGCCGCACATGCGGCAGTCGAACATGAATCCCTTGACGCGCTTTTCGACGAATTTCACAGGCCCTTCGACACGGCTGTAGCCGATGCCCTTCCACAGCGGATGGAGGAGCAGGAACATGTCGGCGAATTTGCCGTAGAACCATTCGAGCAGCCGCGAATGCCGCACAGACCAAAGGCGCACCGCGAAAGAGCGCTGCGCACGCCGCTGCGGCGACACGTCGGCCGGCTTGTAGTCGGATTTCGGCGCCGCCTTCTTGACGATGGTCGCCTGGGTCACGCCGGCTTGAGCCGTCGTCGCCGGCATTGATTGGGGATCAGACATTTTCTTTGCCGCCCGCCTTGACCAGAGCGACCAGCCGCTCACGGTCGTATTTCGCATCAAGTTCCTGAAGAGCCTTCTCGGCCTCGGCTTCAAGATCGTCACTGACCGGAATGGGTTCTGCCTTGCGCCATTCGGCAAGATAGTCGTCGGTGCCGCCGGCGCCGGTGCGCATGGCGCACATGTCGATCGCCTCGGTGAAGCGCAGCGGCAGTTCGCGCTTGGCGTTCTGCCGGCCCTTTTTGACGATGACCTGGGCGGGGATGTCGCGCCAGTAGACGACGATCAGATCGGCCATGAATTCCTGCTCCTGCAGAGCGCCGTGCGTCCAATCGACTCACAAACGATGCTCTACCACTTAACTCCGCTGCATCGTGCTCTCCGAAGATCGATTCCGATCTTTTGGCCAATGCAGTGGTTTCGAGCATTGCCGGAAGCGCTGTTGGGCTGCTTGTTATGGGACGACGCGGGGGCCTTCAAAAGCGACGCAATCGACGGCCGCGGTTGAAAGCGGAGTTTCTTCCAGCACTGGTCAGCCGGCGCGGCCATCGTAGCTGCCGACCAGCTTCCTGTGGAAGCGCACGTAACCTCGTTCGGTCGTGCGTAAATGCTCCGCGACGATGTCATGGAAGCGCGGCAGGCGGTGGAAGGGAACGGCCGGATAGGAATGGTGCTCGGAATGGTACGGCATATTCCAAGCCACGAAGCGCACCAGCCTTGTGGTGAAGGTGGTGCGGGTGTTCTCGAGCATGTTGGCGACATGTGGGCACAACGCGTGCTCGGCCAGCAGGTAGGCACGCAAAAACGGCTGTCCGACCAGCACCGGCACGATCCAGACCCACAACAGCAGCGCCGACTGCGCGGCGAGCGATGCGGCCAGCAATGCCGCATAGCCGATCAGGAACTGCCGTGCTTCGGCAACCACCTTGCCGCGGCGCTTTTCCGGCACAAAGCCGTCGCGGTTGCGGCCCGCCGCATTGGTTGCGATCACACGGCCCATGGCGATCCAATAGGGGCCGCCTGACAGATAGCGCAGATATTGGCTGATGGTCTCCGGCTTCGGGGCCATCAGTTCGGGGTCGTTGTCCGGGTCGTGCGTATGGCGGTGATGGGCGAAATGGAAATAGCGGAACCATGCCGGCGGCAGCAGGATAAGGAAGCCGGCCACGGCGGCGATGGTGCGATTGAGCCGCGCCGTTCTGAACGCAGTTTCATGGATGGTCTCGTGCAACGGCGTGAAGAAGAAGACGATCAGGATTCCCTGCGGCAAGACGAGCGCGGGCCAGAACGGGATGCGAGCGGCGATCAGCGCGCCTAGCAGGATAACCAGCCCGGCATGGACCGCCAGCCGGACAATGCCTGGCCGGTCAACCCTGGCGGTGAGGTCGCGACGGTCCTCGACCGAAAGGCCGGCAATGATGGTGCGGTGGTCGATGTCGCTCATGATGCAATGTTAGTGGCGGGTGGCTGTCCGGTAAATCGGCGCGTCACCAGACGCCGTTCCTTATCCCCGTCCAGAGATAAAACCATATCGTCGGATGATACCATTGTGTCGAAGGTAGGCCGGGATCCACCGTGCCGAGCTTGCCGGCCAGCGCATCCCTGACCGCTTCGACGCAGATGTCGCGCGAGAAGGCCGCCTGCCGCAACGCGTAGCTCGAAACTGTGTCGCCGGGCTGCGGTTTGCCACGCGTCTGCCGCAGCACGCCGCCAGTGTCGACGCCGGCGTCGACCAGATGCACGGTGGTGCCGAAGTTCTCCGCATCGCCTGAAGCCAGCGCCCAGTAACCGCCGTTCATGCCACGATATTTCGGGGCGATGCCGGCATGGTAGTTGAGGACCGGGCAAGGGATTTTCGCCAGCGTCTGCCGCGACAGCAAGCGGCAGCCGGCGAGCAGCACCACACCCGGCTGGATTTCCGCAATCGCCTGCAGGCACTCCGGCGCGTTGGCCGACGAGACATAAATGATCTTTTGCCCAGGCTTCGGTTCGGTTTGCAGCTTCTGCCCGGCGGCAAGCCGTGCTGCGTGGCCGGCGAAGAAGCGCTTGCCGAGGCGCGTCAGCACCATCGTGCCGAGTTGACCGATGGCCGAGGTCCAGCCTTGCCGCCGCGCCCGCGCGAGGAGCAATTGCTTTTTGGATTCAGGAGCTTCGAGGATGACGCTGACCGGGCCGAGTTGATCGGCGAGGGCGTTGACGATCGCCCAGATATGCGGGCCGCCTTCGGTGACGACGACGATCGGCCGTTGGTTTGTTTTCGACAGTGCCATGCTCTGCGACTCCCCGCAAAGAACCTGTTCTTTGCGCGCGAATGCTAGGCTGACCGGGTTAACCCCTGGTGATCGGGCTCAGCGCTTGAATTCGAGGATATCGAGCTTCGATTCGTAATAGGGCGCCGGGAACTCGATGCGCCATTCACTGGCGCTGTTGCGGAAGGCATAGCCGACCTGATCGCTTTCCGGGCCGCTGCCGTAGGGCTTTGCCGGATCGTCGTTGACGTGGAAGGAACCGAGATAGATCGCGCGTTTCTCGCCATCGTCGAAGAAGCGGCCCTTGGTGCGTTGCGAGCCGGTGATCTTTTCCAGTCTCCAGCCAGAACCGTCGTCGCTCACCTCGCATTTGAACCAGCCATAGATGACGAGCGGGCTCAATCCGCCGGCCTTGATGGTGCGGCATTGCCATTTGCCGGTCAGGTCCCTGTCAGAGAAGGGAACCAGCGGCTTTGCCAGCAAAGCGTCGAGCTGCTTGACCTCGGCGGGATCGCCGGCCTTCGCCTCGTCAAGCGCTGCCTTGCGCGTCTCGCCATATTTGTTGAGCCGCGCCTTGTCGGCAGCCGTTATCAGCGTCTGCACCTCGCCATCGGCGAACGCGGGCATGGTCAAGCAGAGGACAGTTGCTGCGGCAAACATGAGGCGAGCGATCATCGGTGGCGTTTCCTTTTTGATGGCTGGAGCAGGCTGTTTTCTTGTCTGGCGCATACCTTAATGTTTCGCCGCGTTCTGTCATCCGTGCCTGAGCATCGACAGCAGAAACGAGGTGGAAAGAATGCGGATCTTGCTGACGGGATCGTCCGGTTGGCTGGGCAGCGCCTTGGCGCCGCGCCTGCGGGCTCTTGGCCATGACGTCACCGGCCTCGATCCCGTTCCGTCTTCGGAAACGCCGATCGTCGGCTCAGTGGCCGATCGCGACCTGGTCATGAGGGCGGTCGAGGGGAACCGCGTCGAGGCCATCATCCATAGCGGCGCGCTGCACAAGCCTGACATCGAACGTTATCGCAACGAGGATTTCGTCGAGACGAATGTGCGCGGCACGCTCAACCTGCTCGACGCGGCGGCAGCATTCGGCGTTCAGCGTTTCGTGTTCACGTCGACGACGTCGCTGATGATTTCCCAAACCATTCGCGCCGGCTTCACCGGCGGGACGCGCAAGGCGGCATGGCTGACGGAAGACATGTCGCCTGAACCGCGCAACATCTACGGCGTCACCAAGCTTTCAGCCGAACAGCTCTGCCGGCTCTATCATTTGCAGTTCGGCCTGCCGGTGATCGTGTTGCGCACCGCCCGGTTTTTTCCCGAGGCGGACGACATGGCGCACGTGATCGAACAGTCGGATGCCAACACCAAGGCCAATGAGCTGTTGTTCCGCCGGCTGACGGTGGAGGACGCAGCCGACGCCCACATCGCTGCCCTGGAGAAAGCGCCGCAATTGGGCTTCGACACTTTCATCATCTCGGCACCGACGCCTTTCCAGCCCGAAGATTGCGCGGCCTTGATCGCCGACGCGCCGTCGGTCGTGGCGCGCTATTTTCCGGATTATCCGGCGCTCTACGCGAAGAAAGGCTGGACGATGTTTTCGTCGATCGACCGGGTCTATGATGCGTCGCGGGCGCAGGAAGCGGCTGGGTTTCATCTGCAAGACGAGCTTTGCCGATGTGCTCGCCCGGCTTGTGGCGGAATAAGAGCGCGGGTATTCGTCAGGAATGCGCGTCACTGGGAGAGGTAGTTGGGAGTAACAATCTACTTTGAAGGACAGTTACGGGGTCACGAGCAATATGCTGCTTTGCTGCACGAAGCCAAGGCGTTCGCCATTGCGCGAGACTGGCCGGTGCGCGAGATCGATGAGCGCGAGAAGACGCTCAATCGAGTCATTGATGAACGAAACGTGGACTATATTGGCCCTGTGTTTGGAATAGAGCTTCAACCGCATCCCAATTCGGAACCGCTGCGGCTTGAGTTCGACAAGCACCTCTTCGTTCAACAACACTGTAAAACTCAGTTTTCAGGTGCAGGCGCTCATATCGAGATCATCAGCTTTCTTCGCGAAATTACTCGCTTGTTCTCCAGTCTCAATGTCGTCGATGAAGGGGCGTATTGGGAGCTAAGTGATCCGTCAATTCTGCAAAGTAATTTTGACAATGTCGATGCAATGCTTGCCGAAATATTGCTTAAAGATCCAACCGCGCGGGGACCGATCCGCCTTGAAACCGGGCGCATTATCGATGTCATATCGGATCGGTGAATCGGTGGGCGAAAATGAACGGCAGCCTCCGGCAAACGCTTAGAGGACGCTATTTCTTTTACGAATGTGCTGAGGCGCTGGCCAGTTCCTTCGTCAGGTCACCATAGCCGGTCGAGCGGCGCTCATAGGCGAGGCCGAGCATTTTCGCCGCCTTTTCGGCGACCTTGTCGAGTTCCGGGTCGTTGGTCTGAGCGATATAGATCAGCTTCTCGTAGTTGCCGAAATAGTCCTTGATCAGCTCCGGGTGCTTGTCGAGGCCGAGCGGCTTCATGAAGAAGGCATCGAATTGCCGGCAGAGGAAGTCGGTCATGTAGAACGACATCATGTCGTCATCGGCGACCTTCGCATAGGCATCCATGCCCTGGTAGAAAGCAAAGCAATGCGGCCCGGCCATGCGCTCGACGCCATGCTTCTCGCAGATCCGATCGAGCAGGCCACCCGTGCCGCAATCGGCATAGCCGACGAAGATGTGTCTGTAGCCGTCGGTCTTGGCCTTCTCGATAGCCTTGTCCATGGCCGGCGCGATGCGGTCCGGATAGAAATGGAACTCCGCCGGCAGGCAGGTCAGGTCGAGATGGTCGAGCCCGAGCTGCTCCTTGACCGCCAAAACTTCGCGCGCGATCATCCCGCAGGCGATGACGAGCAGCCTGTCGCCTTGATCGGATTGTTGTTTTCGCGCGGTAGTCATGGAACCAGTCTAATCGATCTTCGTTGCTGTCCAGCGAATTTATATGCTGAGGGAGACACCATTCATGAAATTGTTCCGCGTCGCGCCAATCGCTATTCTCGCCTGCGCCTTGGCTGTTTCGGCCTGCGCCAACACGGTGCGCGGCGTCGGTAAGGATATCAAATCCACTGCGAAGGCAGTTGACGATACCGTCAAGAAACCCTGATCCGCACGGCTCTCAACATTTGGGAATAAAAAAGCCGCACTGCAAGGCGCGGCTTTTCTTGTTCGTGCCGGACTTATTGGCTCAGGCCGAAGCGCGGACGTTGTGCTTGCGCTTCATGAAGTCCTTGGCGGTCTCGACTGCCACCGCGGCGTCGCGGCAATAGGCGTCGGCGCCGACGGCTTTGCCGAATTCCTCGTTGAGCGGTGCGCCGCCGACCAGTACGACATAGTCGTCGCGAATGCCTTTTTCCTTCATCGTATCGATGACGACCTTCATGTAAGGCATGGTCGTCGTCAGCAGGGCCGACATGCCGATGATGTCGGGCTGGTGCTTTTCGATGGCATCGAGATATTTTTCGACCGCATTGTTGATGCCGAGGTCGATGACATCGAAGCCGGCGCCTTCCATCATCATGCCGACCAGGTTCTTGCCGATGTCGTGGATGTCGCCCTTGACGGTGCCGATCACCATCTTGCCCTGCTTCGGCGCGCCTGTGGCGACAAGCAGCGGACGCAGGATGAACATGCCGGCCTTCATCGCGTTGGCCGACAGCAGCACTTCGGGAACGAACAGGATGCCGTCGCGGAAATCCTCGCCGACGATACGCATGCCCTCGACCAGAGCCTCGGTCAACACCTTGTAAGGCGCCCAGCCGCGCTCGAGAAGGATATTGGTGCCTTCCTCGATTTCTTCCTTCAACCCGTCATAAAGATCGTCGTGCATCTGCTGCACCAACTCGTCGTCGGAGAGTTCCGAAAGGATGATCTCGTCGTCGGCCATTTTTTCTCAGGCTCCTTGCCGGCTACAACTATCGCGGCAGCTTAAAAATATCGCGTCAATACCTAACCCGCACGGGCCGGTTGTCCATAGCTGATTTGCGACTTCCCGCAAAACGAAAGCGACCGTAAATCTCTTGGAATTCTTGTCGATTTTGCGACAGGCGTTGGCGCTGGCGGGCCGTTTCGAATAGGGTGCATGGCTACGATCCGGCCAGAGACCGCAATATGCGGCCGCAAACGGATTTCAGGCCGGTACAACAGCCCGGCCGGAGTAAATCAGGCCAGAACGAAAGCCAGGGAAGAACGATTATGAGTGAGAACGCGCCGGTCGATCAGGAAGCGTCAAACGCACGGCGCGGGCGCGCTGCCAGCGGTGGCGCCGCAGCCCGACGGGCCGCGCGTTCGGGCGGCGGCCCCGGCACACAGCTCACCTATATCAAGCGCAAGATCAACGTCTATGAAGTGCTGGACGAGGAAGGGCTGGCGCTGATCGAAAAGAACACCGATACGGTGCTGGAGGAGATCGGCATCATCTTCCGCGACGACGCCGAGGCGCTGCAGCTTTGGAAAGAGGCGGGCGCCGACGTCAAGGGCGAGCGGGTGCATTTCCCCAAGGGCCTCTGCCGCTCGCTGTTGAAGACCGCTCCGTCCGTCTATACCCAGCACGCCCGCAACGGCGAGCGCTCGGTGCAGATCGGCGGCAACGCGACAGTGTTCGCGCCGGTCTATGGACCGCCCTTCGTGCGCGATCTCGACGGCGTCAGGCGCTATGCGACGATCGAGGATTTCCGGAATTTCGTGAAACTCGCCTATATGGCGCCGTCGATCCACCATTCGGGCGGCACGGTTTGCGAGCCGGTCGACGTGCCGGTCAACAAACGGCATCTCGACATGGTCTACAGCCATATCAAATATTCGGACAAGCCGTTCATGGGCTCGGTGACCGCGCCCGAGCGCGCGGAAGATACGGTGGCGATGGCCAAGATCGTGTTCGGTGACGATTTCGTCGAGAACAACACGGTGCTGACCAGCCTGATCAACGCCAACTCGCCGATGGTCTTCGACGAGACCATGCTGGGAGCGCTGAAGGTCTATTCGCGCCACAATCAGGCCTGTATCGTCACGCCGTTCATCCTTGCCGGTGCGATGAGCCCGGTGACGGTCGCCGGCACGCTGACCCAGGTTTTAGCCGAGGTTCTGGCGGGAGCGTCGTTCACCCAGCTGATCCGGCCGGGTGCGCCGGTGCTGTTCGGCACCTTCGCCTCGTCGATCTCGATGCAGTCGGGCGCGCCGACCTTCGGCACGCCGGAGCCGTCGCTGGTCTCGTATGGCGCCGCACAGCTTGCCCGTCGGCTCGGCCTGCCGTTTCGCACCGGCGGTTCGCTCTGTGCTTCAAAAATCCCCGATGCGCAGGCCGCCTACGAGAGCGCCAACACGCTGAACTCGACGATCCTCGCCGGCACCAACTTCGTGCTGCATTCGGCCGGCTGGCTCGAGGGCGGTCTCGCCTCCTGCTACGAAAAGTTCATGATGGATATCGACCAGCTCGGCATGACGCAGAAGTTCTCTGAGGGTGTCGACCTGTCGGAAAACGGCCAGGCGATGGACGCCATCCGCCAGGTCGGCCCAGGCAGCCACTATCTCGGCTGCGATCACACCCAGGCCAATTTCCAGACCGCGTTCTACCGCTCCAACATCGCCGATAACAATTCCTACGAGCAATGGCTGGCCGAAGGCGAAAAAACCGCGCCGCAGCGCGCCAACGAGCTCGCCCGCCGCTGGCTGGAGAGCTACGAGGCGCCGTATCTCGACCCGGGCATCGACGACGGGCTGAAGGACTTCATCGCCAGGAAGAAGGCGTCGATGGCCGACGCCTTCACCTGAAAGGAGCCCGAATCAGGCGGGGCTAAAGTCGCCAACATCATCCACAAGGAAGTCTGGCGGAGCGCCTTCTCCGACCCGGACAAGAAGGGATGATCCCGAGCGCGGCATGACTCAAACAATCGCGGCGGCACTTTCCGTCCATGGCCTTATGCTTCGCGGCGGCTTCAATTTTGCAGGTGCTGAAGAAAAACCCTCCGGTCTCTCCGGCGCTGCCGCCAGATCCGTTCTGCTGGTGGGGCAGGCGGGTGCCGCACCTTGGCCGCACTTCCTGCGCTGGTTGGAGAAACAGTCACAGCCGATCGACGATCCGCTCGACAGATGGTCTCGCGAAGTGATCGGCGCGGTGGCCGGAAAATTCGGGGCGCGCGCCGTGTCACCGTCCGACAGACCGTATCTGCCGTTCCAGCAATGGGCGGTGCGGGCGGAGGGCTTGCGGCCGTCGCCGCTCGGCATCCTCATGCATCCGCAATACGGGCTCTGGCACGCCTATCGCGGCGCGCTGCTGTTCGAAAATGAGATTGCGCTCCAACAACCCCACGAGGTGGTTCACCTTTGCGATACATGTTTGGAAAAACCTTGCCTGAAATCCTGTCCGGTCGAGGCTTATTCTGCGAATGGTTTTGCACATGAAACCTGTCTGGCCCATGTGCGCGGGCAAAACGGCGCGCCCTGCCGGACCGGCGGCTGCCTTGATCGCAACGCCTGTCCTTACGGTACCGATTATCGCTATCCGGCCGAGGTTCAGGCCTTTCACATGGCAGCATTCGCGCGTCTGTAGCGTCGCCGAATGCCGCACGAAATCTTGAAGCAGATCGCCTCATTACAGCTTGCGGCGACGGTCAGCGCGGATATCTATCGCACGACATGTCAACGGAGCGGGCGATGGCCAAGCAAGCGATCCAGATCAAGACGAGTGACGGCGTGGCCAAAGCCGGGCTGTTCCGCTCGGCAGCCCCAGCCAAGGCAGCGATCATCCTCTACATGGACGCTTTTGGCCCGCGACCGGCGCTCGACCAGATGGCGGAAAGGCTTACCGACGAAGGCTATGCGGTGCTGGTGCCGGACCTTTTTTACCGCAACGCGCCCTACGGCCCTTTCGAAGCCAAGACTGCGTTCAGTGACGAGAGGAGCAAGGCCGCAATCACAGGTCTCGTCGGCGGCACGACCCAGGAGATGACGATCCGCGACAGCGGCGCGTTCCTCGATGCGCTCGCTGCCCAAGGCCTGACCGGGCCGGTCGGCATTGTCGGCTACTGCATGGGCGGAGCGCGGGCGCTGAACGCGGCGGCCACCTATTCCGACCGCATCGCCGCTGCTGCCAGTTTCCACGGTGGCAATCTGGCCGGTGACGCCGCCGACAGTCCGCACCGGAAGGCCGCCTCACTCAAGGCAAGGGTCTAAATCGGCACTGCCGGTGTCGACCGCAGCTTTCCGCCGGAGCAATCGGCGCGGCTCGCCGAAACACTGCGCGCCGCCAAGGTCGATCATGTCATAGAGAACTATGCCGGCATGGCGCATGGCTGGTGCATGCCGGACCATAGTGCCTTCGATGCAGCCGGCGCCGAACGCCACTGGAAGCGGCTGACGACGCTGTTTGCGGAGACGCTCGGCCAAGTCACGCCAACCATTACGACGTGACCGCCCGCCAAAAAATTCTTTCCATCGCCCCAAGGAACCGCCATTAGCCTTCGTCCAACAGGCAAATGATGGCGATGATGCTGGACGAAAGCGAAGCCTCCGACGCCGAACTGATCGGACGGGCGAAGGGCGGAGACCGGGGTGCTTTCGGCAAGTTGCTCGAAAGGCACTATGGTTTCGTCTATCGCGCCGCCTATCGTTGGTGCGGGAAAAAGGCCGACGCCGAGGACATCGCCCAGGAAGTCTGCGTCCGGCTCGGGCGGGCGATCCGCGACTATCACGGCAGCGGTGCCTTCACGACGTGGCTCTACATCATGACGCTGAATGCGGCGCGCGACATGATGCGCAAGACCGCCCGCGAGACGGTCAAGACCGAGGCCTATGGCGCCTATGCGCTGATTTCGGGGGAAATCTCGTCTGAGCCGGAAGACCCGGCCGAGCCGCTCTGGGCAGCGGTGCGCAAGCTGCCGGACAAGCAGCGCGATGCGGTGCTGCTGGTTTATGGCGAAGGGCTGAGCCACGCCGCCGCCGCCGAGGCGATGGCGATCTCGGAGACAACGGTTTCCTGGCACATCCATGAAGCGAAGAAACGGCTGAAGACGCTGATGCGTTCAGCCGGGGAAGTGTGACCATGGTCGACGACAACGAACTGAACAGACTGCGCGACATCGCAGCACCGGCGCCGGACGCGGACGCAAAGGCGCGTGCCCTCCAGGCCGCGCTGCGCGCCTATGACATGGAAGAAAAAACTTTGCCGGGCGCCCAAGGATCGGTGAGCGGGCTTCGTCTCACAGAGCGAGCACAAAGGCTCTGGAGCGAAATCATGCAAAAGAAACTCTTCGCCACGCCGGCCATTGCCGGGCTCGTTGCCCTGCCGATCGCCGGATACGCTACCATTTATATGCTGGGGGAATCCAAATTCGACGGGCCCGAATTCGGCGGGGATAAGATCACCGAAACGCTGGCTGACAAGCCGACGACCGTCAAACCGCCGGTCGTTGCCGAAGCGGACAAGCAGAAGAAGGCGGACGCCGACAGTGAAAGCCGCGACACCGGCGATGCGCTTGTGGCGCCGACATCGCCGCCGAAGGCGGAATCGACCGCAGTCGGCGGGCTGACGCAGCAGGATGTGCTCAGCCGCAATGCACCCGAACCGCAGCCGAGCAGCGAGCTTGCGTTGAACGGCGACGCAAGCTCCGCGGCCCCTTCAGCCGATGGCGGCGCGCGGGTCGGCCGGATGCCTGGCACGGTTGCCGAGCCCAAGCTGATGGCACAGCAGCCCGCCGCTGCGCCGGCCGACCAGATGCTGCCGCAAGAGGAAAACCGCGACCGCGTCGAGAATTTCAAGACCAACCCGGTGCATGCCGCGCTTGAAGACCCGGTCTCGACCTTCTCGATCGATGTCGACACCGCTTCCTATTCCTTCGTCCGGCGCTCGCTCAAGGAAGGCTTTATCCCGCAGGCCGACACGGTTCGCGTCGAGGAGATGGTCAACTACTTCCCCTATGACTGGAAAGGCCCGGACTCCGCCTCGACGCCGTTCAACTCGACCGTCAGCGTCATGCCGACACCGTGGAACGAGCACACCAGGCTGATGCATGTCGCCATCAAGGGTTTCGACGTGAAGCCGGCCGAGCAGCCCAGGGCCAATCTGGTCTTCCTGATCGATGTGTCGGGGTCGATGAACGAGCAGGACAAGCTTCCGCTCCTGCAGTCGGCCTTCCGACTGCTGGTCAACAAGCTGAGACCTGACGACACCGTCTCGATCGTCACCTATGCGGGCGATGCCGGTACCGTGCTGGAGCCCACCAAGGCTTCGGAAAAGGACAAGATCCTCGCTGCCATCGACAATCTGACATCCGGCGGCTCGACGGCAGGCGAGGCCGGCATCAAGGAAGCCTACAGGCTGGCGCAGAAATCCTTCGTCAAGGACGGCATCAATCGGGTGATGCTCGCCACCGATGGCGACTTCAATGTCGGCCAGACCGACGACGACGACCTGAAGCGGCTGATCGAAAAGGAGCGCAAGACAGGCGTATTCCTGTCGGTGTTCGGCTTCGGCCGCGACAATCTGAACGACCAGATGATGCAGACCATCGCCCAGAACGGCAATGGCACTGCTGCCTACATCGATACATTGGCGGAGGCCGAGAAGGTGCTGGTCGAGGATGCCTCCTCGACACTGTTCACCATCGCCAAGGACGTGAAGATCCAGGTCGAGTTCAACCCGAACAAGGTCTCGGAGTACCGGCTGATTGGCTACGAAACCCGCGCCTTGAACCGCGAGGATTTCAACAATGACCGGGTCGATGCCGGCGAGATCGGCTCAGGTCATTCAGTCACCGCGATCTACGAGATCACGCCTAAGGGCAGCGGCGGCGAACAGATCGACCAACTGCGCTACGGCCAGGCCTCGGTGAACAATGGCGGTGTCGCCAATGCCGACGAATATGCTTTCGTCAAGATCCGCTACAAGCTGCCGAACGAGGACACCTCGAAGCTGATCACCACGCCGGTAACGTCAGCCAACGAGGTGGCGTCGTTCGATCAGGCCAGCACCGACCAGCGTTTCTCTGTTGCCGTTGCTGCCTTCGGCCAGAAGCTGCGCGACGAGGATGCTACCGCGAAGTTCGGCTACGACAAGATCATGCAGATTGCCACCGCCGCCAGGGGAGCCGACCCATTTGGGTACAGGTCCGAGTTCCTCTCGCTCGTGCGCCTTGCCTCGGCGCTCGGCGGTAACCGGTAGTGGCAATGACGGCCGGTTTCTTTCAGATGGGATCGTTCTGATAGGGGGAGCCGGCCTACGGGCGGGTGAGGCAGGCCGGCGAGGGAAACCTTGCCGGCCTTTTTTCGCGGCCGCACTGCTTCGCGCGGACCATGTCGCAGACGAAAGGGTCAGGCGCGTCCGCGGCGCCGCTCGCGGCGGGCTTCGCTGGTCTCGGCGACATTGACCGTAGCCTGCTTGTTGCGCATCGGGCCGATGCGTTCGACGATCTGCTCGACGGTCGGGCGATCCGACTTGGTGTGCGCATCGAGCGCCTTGCGCATTGCGGCGAGGTGCTGGAACGAGGTGCCGCAGCAGCCGCCGACGATTTTGGCGCCGGCATCGACGGCGAGGCGCACATAGTCGGCCATCAGCTCGGGTGTGCCGGAATAGTAGATCTCGGCACCGCGAAATTCGGGAATGCCGCAATTGCCCTTGACGATCACCGTTGCTTCCGGCTTCGCCGCGGTCATGTCGAGCAGCGACGCGAGAATGTCGGAGGCGCCGACACCGCAATTGGCGCCGACACCGAGCGGTGTCTGCGACAGGCCATCGACGACGCCGTGGATGTCCTTCGGCAGCAGTCCCATCATGGTGCGGCCGGCGGTGTCGAAGGAGCCGGTATAGGTATAGGGCAGGCCGACGCGGATGGCGGCTTCGGCGGCGGCGCGGATTTCGTCAGGCGCCGACATGGTTTCGATCCAGGCGACTTCGGCGCCGCCGGCCTTCAGCCCCTCAATCTGCTCGGCAAAGGCTTCGACCGCCTCGTCATAGGTCATGGCGCCGAGCGGCACCAGCAGCTCGCCGGTCGGGCCGACGGAGCCGGCCACGATCACCTTGCGGCCGGCGTTGCCGGCGACGGCGCTTGCGATCTCGGCCGCGCGCTTGTTCAGCGCATAGACCCGGTCCTGCGCGTGGTGCAGCTTGAGCCGATGGCGGGTGCCGCCAAAAGAGTTGGTCAGGATGATGTCGGCGCCGGCATCGACAAAGTTCTGGTGCAGGCTGGTGATGGTGTCGGGCGCGGTCTCGTTCAAGAGCTCGGGAGCCTCTCCGGCCTCAAGGCCCATGGCGAACAGATTCGTGCCGGTGGCGCCATCGGCGAGCAGGACGCCCTTTTCGGCAAGCAGAGCGTCGATCGGATTGGTCATGTGAAATACGCCTTCCCGGAAGAATAACTGAGATAAGGATATAAAGAATTCTTTATGTGGCGTCAATGTCGGCACGTAGAGCAACCGGTCAAAATCGCATCTCCGCCAGCTTTCGTGTGAAGCTGGCCGCTTCATGCGCGTTGACGTCCGCGGCACGGATCAGATTGTCGAAATGGCTGGTCAGGATGCGGATCGGCTGCGTGGCGTTCAGCACCAGATACATGTCGCCGACGTAAATGGCGGCGCGATAGGGCCCGAAGATGGTGTAGGGGATCGAATAGCGCATCCGCCCGTCATAGAGAAACAGGCGGAAGGTGGGATAGAGGTCGTCGAGCAGCGTCGCCATGTGCAGGAGCTGCTGGTGGCGGTCGGCCTCCGGAAAGCGGTCCCACACGCCCAGCCCGCGCGCGAAGATCTCCAGCGTGTGGCGCGGCATACAGACTTCCATGTCGGTTTCGGGCCGTCGGTTGTAGTCGATGCGGTACTGCGTTTCGCCGGCCTGTGCCTCGCGACTCTTGTTGGCGATAACGGCTTCGTAGTCGACAAGCGCCTCGGTGCGCAGAAGATCGGGAATGCCGGCCGGCACGTAGCGGATTTTCGTTCCCGCCGCCTCGGCATGCCAGCGAGCCAGCAGCGTGCGGTCGAAGCCGTCCGGCGCCTCCTCGATCTCAAGGCTCTCGCGGATTTCACCGGTGACGCCCTCGTCGTGGCTGAGGCCGAGCAGCCAGTCGAGCGAGACTTTGAATTCGGCGGCGATGTTGAGCAGCGTTTCGGCGCGGGGAAGGCGGATCGAGGCGCCGGAGAGCAGCTGCGACAGCGCCGAACGGTCGATGCCAACCGCGGCGGCGAAGGCCGACTGGTTCAAATCGGACCTTGTCAAGAGCATTTTCAGGCGCTCGCGAAAGATCGTCGACAGGTCGCGCTTATCCAAATCGCTACCCCATTCAATAGGAGGAAAAATTTGCGCTTAAAGCCGCGAACGCGGGCTTCAGGCGCAAATGAATCCTGTTGGCTGTTTACAATACATAACATATGCAGCTGAAAATGCGCAATCGCAACAGTTTGTGCGCTTTATCGCGTTGCGCCGACGCAACGCTCCTGACACAATGTTGTCAGGAATCAAACGGGTTCCGGCGACTGGAAGGCAGTGGTCGATAGCATGACGAGCATGGGCAACAGGCGACACGGCGCAATGGCCATCGAATGGCCGACAGCATTTCTCGCACTTCTCTGCTACGGCGGCTGGCTCGCTACCGGCTTCCTGCTCTGGCCCTCTTACCCGCTGCTGGCACTCGCCTTTCTGACCCTGATTGCGGCGCTGCAATCCTCGCTGATGCACGAGGTCCTGCACGGCCACCCAACCCGGAATGCGCGGCTCAACGAAGCCTTTGTGTTCCTGCCGATTGGCCTTGTCTGGCCGTTTCGCCGGTTCAAGACCATTCATCTGCGCCACCATGCAGACGAGCGCCTGACCGATCCGCTCGATGATCCCGAAAGCTATTACAAGGCTCTCTGGCAGCACGAGGAGCTGCCGTCGGCGATGAAATTCCTGCTGAAGGTCAACAACACGATGATCGGGCGTTTGGTGCTAGGCCCGTGGCTTTCCTGCATCGGCTTTTTCATCGACGACGCCAAGCAGGTTGCCGCGGGCGACAAGTCCATCCGCAAGGCATGGCTGCTGCATGCGATCGGCCTCGTCGTGGTGCTGCCTGTCGTGCAGTTCGGCTTCGGCATGCCGTTATGGCTCTACATACTGGTGCCGGTGTGGCTTGGGCAGTCGCTGATTTCGATCCGCACCTACGCCGAGCACCAATGGTCTGAACATCCGGAAGGCCGCACGATCATCGTCGAGCGCTCGCCGCTGTCCTTCCTGTTCCTCAACAACAATCTGCATTTCGTCCATCACAAGAGCCCGACGGTGGCCTGGTACAGGCTGCCGAAGCTGTTCGCCGACCGCCGCGACGAATGGCTGCGGATGAACAATGGCTACGCCTATCCGAACTATTTCGCGCTGCTCAAGGCCTATGCCTTCAAGGCGAAGGAGCCGGTCGTCCATCCCGTGCTGCGGCGCATGCAGGAACCAGGACGCGCATTCAAGCCGCGCGTCAGGGCACGCAGCCTCAATGGGCTTGGCAGCGCACCGGTACCCGCCGAGCCGCCGAAAGAATGATTCTTGCGTTGTTGCAGGCGGTGCCGCGCGGACGACGCTTTCCTGACCTTGTCAATTTCCCCGCATAACGGTCAAATCCCGGCATGAGCGAATTCATTGCGGCTTTGCCGATGTACGACTGGCCGGAAGCGCGGGACGATGTCGACGCGCAATGGGCGCGGCTGCGCGATGCTTTCAGGCAAAAAGGCATCGATGCGCCGGAGACGATCATCCGCCGCACCGGCGATTTGCCCCCCGTACCTGGCGGTATTCGCGATGATCAGGGAAAACCCATCGCGCCCGATCCGGCGACATTGCCGCCGGACGAACTGGATTTTCACCAGCTCTGGCTGCATCCGGCGCTGCTCTTTGCACAAACCTGCTGGGGACCGATGGAACTCGGCCTGTCGCAGCGTGTCCAGCTCATCGGCCAGCCGCGTTACGACGCCTTCAAGGGTGGACAGGGCGAACTCTATTCGAGCGCCATCGTCATGAGGGCGGGCGAGGCACCGCCGGCAAGGGCGCCGGCCGACGGCGGTGCCGTCATTCCGCTCGATCAGCTTCGCAGCAAGCGCTTCACCTTCAACAGCCTCGATTCCATGTCGGGCATCATCGCGCCAGCCCGCGACCTGCAAGCATTGGGCGAGAGTTTGGATATCTTTTCCGGGCTGAGCGAAAGCTGTGGGCACCGTGCTTCGATCGTTGCCGTTGCCGAGGGCAGGGCGGACGTCGCGGCGATCGATTGCGAGAGCTGGGCGCTGGCGCAGCGTTTCGAGCCGGCGGCGCAGAAGGTGACGGTCGTCGGCTGGACAAGGCGGCGCAAAGGCTTGCCGTTCATCACCGCCAGGACGACGCCGGAAACGATCGTCGCCGCGATGCGCGAGGCGATCGCGGCGCTCACGTAAAGCGCGTCGCGTTCGGTCGGCCTCATGCGACGCGCTTTAGATTCTTGTTTTATGCATGTCGTTATCGCAAAGCCGCTGCACAGTTTTGCGCGACATGCATTAGCATCGCTCAGCCGCCAAGCAGCCGATTGTCGAGCGGGTAGGTCGAAAGCTTCTCGTAGCCGGTTTCAGTGATCAGGATCTGTTCTTCGATCTTGACGCCTTCGTAGCCGCCAAGCCGACCGATATAGCTCTCGACGCACAGCACCATGCCAGGTTCGAGCACTCCGTCCGGTGTGTCGTCGGTCCAGTCGCCAGCATGCGGCAAAGTCGGGTATTCGTCGGCAAGGCCGACGCCGTGATAGAGCACCCCGTAACGGGCCGGGAAGCAGTCTCCCGGTGGCACTGACGAGCCCTCGACGAGGTCGCGGAACGATATGCCCGGCCGCATCAGCTCCGTGTTGTGGGCGATCTGGTCGGCGGCGATGCGGAACAGGTCGCGCTGCTCCTGCGACGGCGGCGCGTCACCGCAAAGCCAGGTGCGCGAAAGGTCGGCGCAGAAGCCGTAAGG
The DNA here is from genome assembly GCF_040320565.1 of Mesorhizobium sp. M0664. Taxonomy (NCBI): domain Bacteria; kingdom Pseudomonadati; phylum Pseudomonadota; class Alphaproteobacteria; order Hyphomicrobiales; family Phyllobacteriaceae; genus Mesorhizobium; species Mesorhizobium sp. M0664. The sequence goes on along the minus strand of NZ_JAMYPW010000003.1, from coordinate 115,754 downwards.
ACCGATCAGGTCGGTGTCGAAAGCGACGAGCTCGCCGGCCTTGATCGTCCGCGACGAACACTCCTGGAACCATGGATTGGTGCGCGGACCCGACGACAGGAGCCGGGTTTCGATCCATTCGCCGCCGCGCGCGATGTTGCCGCGATGGAGTTCGGCCCACAATTCGTTCTCGGAGATGCCAGGCCTCAACGCCTTCTCCATCTCGCCCATTGCCGCCTCGCAAGCGGCGATCGCCCGGCGCATGGCAAGGATTTCGTCGGGCGATTTGATCAGCCGCGCATTTTCCATCACCGCCTCGCCATTGCCGGTCGAGATGCCGAGGCGGGCGAGCTCTTCGATGCCCTCGGGATTGATGTGGTCGACTGCGATGCGGCGATTGCCGCCGCCATGTTCCAATACCAGGTCGGCGATGCCGGCTGCCCAGCGGCGGGCTTTTTGGCCGGTCAGCTCGCCGCTGTACAGATAAGCCCACGACACCGCCGGCCGCACCTCGTCGACGACGCCGGAATGATCGGAAAGGTGCTCGCAGGAGAAATAGTCGAACAGCACCACCGGGCCATCGGTGGCAACGAAACAATGCCTGGTCCGATTGTGTGCGACCCAGAGCTGCATGTTGGTTGCGTCGGTGGTATAGCGGATATTGACCGGATCGTAGAGCAGGGCTCCCGCATAGTCGCGGCGCTTCAGCTCGGCGCGGATGCGCTCGAGCCGATATCGGCGCATGGCGGGCAGGTCAGGAGCAGCAATGCCCGCCGCCTGCCATTCGACTTCCGCCAGCGCTCCATAGCCCAGCGCATGCTGGTTGAGTTCAGCGGCCTTCAGCCGCGATTTTTTGTGCAGCACATCGTTCGAGCCGTCCGGCTCGAACGGCATGATCTTGCGGTGATGACGGGGCCGGTCAGTCGGGTTCCTGTCCACCCTCGGCTCCTCCGCTAACGCCTTCCTTGGGCGCGGTGGTTTCTCCCACCGCCATTCTCTTCAATCTTACATAGGCGCCGGCCCGGGCGGACTTGCCGGTGCCGCGCAACAGCGGAACCATCATTTGCCGTGGTTGGCCGTCCGGCTCATAGCCGGCCGCTTTGAGCTGCTCCAAAATGACCGGACGCGGATCGTCTCGGTCAAGCCAGACGAGTACGGCCGGCTCCTGCATCAGCGTTTCGAAATTAGGCACTTCCTGGTCAAGTGCGACCAGGTTTTCATCGACCAACCGCAGGTTTCCGACCCATGCACCATCAGATATTGCGGTTTTGACCGGTCCGTCCGCAGTCAGTTGGCGATAGAGGGCGGGGTAATCCACGCGGATCATCCGCGAGAGGCCACTGGTCCCGTTTATCTGGACGTACCAGGTGGCGGGCGCGAGCAGCACGGCGATGATCGCTCCAGCCGCGATCACCAGGAGCTGCGCATTCCTGCCGCGCGGCGCCAGCCGTTCCATAGTGGCGACGATGGCCATCGGCAACATGAACAGGACCGGTAGCAGCCAGCGGTCCTTGACCACCGTCACGCCGGTGGCAAGTACAAGTACTGCAAGCATGGCCAAGCCGAGCGCCAAGGTACGCCACAACAGAATTTCCCTTGCCGGACCTTTCGGGTGCCGCTCGGAGAAACGGAACTTCGCCAGCCAGAACGTGAGGGCGGAAACGAGCACCGGCAAGACCGCGAAATTGAAGGTGCCCATGATAAACTTGCCGGCGCCGACAAAGGCCGCCGCCACGCGCCCTTGTTGCGCGTCTATTCCGAACTTCTCGCCTCTCGACAATAAATCGGCGGGATGCATGAGGCTCCAATAGGTGGTTGGCGCCAGCACCAATATCGCGACCGCTATGCTGATGGCGAACTTCGGATCGAGAATCGCGCTGCGCCATTCGCGCAGCGACAGCACGGCCGCAACAAGGGCCACCACGAGGAAGACATCATTATATTTGGCAAGAATTGCCGCCGCCGTGGCCAGGCCAAACGCCGCATAGGCGATCATGCTTCGCCGCTCGAGAAGATAGGCCATGGCCAGCAGGAGCAGCGAGCAGAAGCCGACGACGGCGACGGAATGCGACAAGGCGCGCTGCGATTCCCAGACGATCTGCGGGATCGTAAACAGGCCGAACATGGCCGCCGCCGCTGTCGCTTTGGTGTAGCTGAACCGCCGCATGGCGGCGAACACGCTGCAGGCGGCAAGGAACAGCACGGAGTATTTGACGAGCTTCAGCGTGAAGATACTGGTGCCGAAAACATGCGCGGCCAGCCAGTTGATCCAGGTGTACAGGGGTGGTTGCGAGCCGCCATATCCAGCCCAGAGATACGGAACATAGATCAGCTGCTCCGCATCATCGATGCCGACGCCGGTTCCCGCCCAAGAGCTCAACAGGGACAGTATGATGGTCTGCAAGGCAAAGTAAGCCGCGACCATGACGATCGCCGCCGGGAAGGGGCCGATCCGTCCCTCGGCCAGCCACTCGGCCCATCTCAGATTGTACTTCAATGAAATCTCATCGCCCTTGCCAGCAGAGTGTTGCCGGCTGCGCTAGCATGAAGAGTATGCTCCGCACAATGCGACCGGCTGGCTGCGCCTACGTCCTCATCTTTTCGCCGCTCGGGTCGAAAGGCGGTTCGACATTGACGCGTGCGGGACGCCGGTGCCCGAGGATTTCGATCTCGAACAGGCCGGCGCTCTCGTTCTCGGCAAGCGCCGCCGGTACATATCCCTGCGCCATCGACTTCTCGACATAATGCGCATAGCCGCCGGAGGTGACCCAGCCGACCACGCGCCAGTCGCCGTCGACAATGCCGCGCACGGCAGACGCGCCTTCGGCGGCGTTCGAGCCGCGCACTTCCTTGCCGCCCGCGTCGAAGCGCGGCGCGCCATAGCCATGCGGCTTTTCCACGGTGCCGTAATCCTTGCCGCCGACCTTGGCCCAGATCGGCTCGTCGCCCATGACGTCTGCATCCGCGGCATCGACGATGAAGGAGACACGGCGCAGTTTCGGCCCTTCTGCCTGTTCCTTGGCCGCTGCTTCCCGGCCGATGAAGTCGTTCTTCTCCAGCTTGATGAAGCGGTCCATCGAGCCTTCGAACGGTCCGTAGATCGGACGTAGCTCGCGGAACCAGGTCGAGAAGTTCTTTTCAAGGCGCATAGAGAGCAAAGCCCGCATGCCGAAATCGACAAGCCCAAACTCTTCGCCAGCCTCCTTGATCGCCTTGTAGACCAAGCGCTGGTAGGCAGGCGCCATCCATATCTCGTAGCCGAGGTCGCCGGTGTAGGTGATGCGATTGACCATGCAGGGCGCGCCGCCGACCGCCATTTCGCGGAAATCCATAAAGCGGAAGGCCGTGGTCGAGATGTCGACATCGACCAGTTTCTGCAGCAGGTCGCGGGATTTCGGCCCGGCGATGGAGAGACCGACCAGCGTCTGGTCGAAGCGGTGGATGCGGATGCTTCCGTCCTTCGGCAGATGCTTCTCGAACCAGCGCATGTGGTATTTTTGCGCTGCCGAAGAACCCCATATCATGAAGCGTTCTTCCCCACCCCTTGGGCTCGCCTTGGCGATGGTGAAGTCCCCGATCAGCCGGCCGAACTCGTTCAGCATGGGCGTCAGCACGATGCGGCCGGTCTTCGGCATGCGATTGGTCATCAGACGGTTGAGGAAGTCCTCGGCCCCTGGTCCGGAGACTTCGTATTTGGCGAAGTTGGCGATCTCGGTGACGCCGACCTTCTCGCGGGTGGCGCGCACTTCCTCGCCGATCGGGCCGAAATCATTGGAGCGGTGGAAGGACACAACGTCCTTCGGCTCCGAGCCTCTCGGCGCGAACCAGAGCGGGGTTTCGAGACCCCAGCTGTCGCCCATGACGGCGTTGTTGGCGATCATGGTGTCGTAAAGCGGGGTCGTCTGCGCTGGTCTTGCCGCCGGTAATTCCTCGTTGGGAAAGCGGATGGAGAAACGGCGCGAATAATTTTCGCGGACCTTTGCGTTGGTATAGCGCAGCGTTGCCCATTCGCCGAAGCGCGCAACGTCCATGCCCCAGACGTCGAAGCCGGGGTCGCCATGGACCATCCAGTTCGACAGCGCCAGGCCGACGCCGCCGCCCTGGCTGAAGCCGGCCATGACGGCGCAGGCGCACCAGAAATTGGTCAGGCCCTGCACCGGGCCGACCAGCGGGTTGCCGTCCAGCGCGAAGGTGAAGGGGCCGTTGATGATCTGCTTGATGCCGGCCTTTTCGATGCCGGGGAAATGCTTGAAGCCGATCTCGAGCGACGGCGCGATGCGGTCGATGTCTGGCTGCAGCAGCTCGTGGCCGAAATCCCAGGGCGTGCTGACCGGCGACCACGGCTTGCAGGCCTTTTCATAGGTGCCGAGCAGGATGCCGTTGCGCTCCTGGCGGGTATAGATCTCGCCCTTGAAATCGAGCACGCCAATCATCTCGCGGCCGGTCGACTTGTTGAATTCCTCGACCTCCGGCATCGGCTCGGTCAGGAGATACATATGCTCCATGGCCAGCACTGGCAGTTCGACGCCGACCATGCGACCGATCTCGCGCGCCCACAGGCCGCCGCAGTTGACCACATGCTCGGCTTTGACTGTGCCTTGCTCAGTGACGACGTTCCAGGTGCCGTCGACCTCCTGCGTCAGTTCCACGACGCGGTTGCGCAGTACGATCTCGGCGCCTAGCTTCCTGGCGGCCTTGGCATAGGCATGGGTGGTGCCGGAAGGGTCGAGATGGCCCTCGACTGGATCCCACATGGCGCCGACGAAATTCGTCTCGTCCATCAGCGGGAACATTGCCTTGGCTTCGGACGGCGTGATCAGTTCGGTGTCCATGCCGAGATAGCGGCCCTTGGCGTGGGCGAGCCGCAAGAAGTCCATGCGCTCGGGCGTGTCGGCCATCATCACGCCGCCGGTCAGGTGCAGCGAGCAGGATTGGCCGGAAATCTCCTCGATCTCCTTGTAAAGCTGCACCGTATAGGCCTGCAGCTTGGCGACGTTGGGATCGCCGTTCAGCGTATGGAAGCCGCCCGCCGCATGCCAGGACGAGCCGGAAGTGAGCTCCGAACGCTCGATCAGCATGATGTCGGTCCAGCCAGATTTGGCCAGATGATAGAGCACCGAGCAGCCAACGACGCCGCCGCCGATGACAACCGCTTTTGCATGAGATTTCATGAAGATAGATCCGTTTTTGAAGAGATTGAATCGAGTGAGCGGGGCGCGAAAACAAAGCGGAGATGGGATACAGCGATGTTTCGGGCCAGCCTGCCATCAAGACGGAGTGGGGGTCGACTACTCATCAGATGATCAAAAATCGGTCGGCGCGCCGCCTTCGGCCCGGCGCTTGTCGACGAAGGCGTTGAGCTCCTCCCGGATTGCCGGATCCATGTAAGGCTCTTCATAGGAGGCCAGCCGTTCCTTCCAGACGCGATTGGCCTTTTCGAGCGCCGTCGGCGATCCGGCCTCCGCCCAACTCTCGAAATTGCGCCAGTCCGAGATAATAGGCGCATAGAACGCGGTCTTGTAGCGGTCCTGCGTGTGCTGGGTGCCGAAGAAATGGCCGCCGGGGCCGACGGACTGTATGGCGTCGAAACCGAGTGCTTCCTCGGAAAGATCGAGCGGCGTCAGGAACTCTGCGACCATCTGCAACAGGTCTATATCCAGGATGGTCTTCTCATAGGAGCAGCGCAGGCCGCCTTCGAGCCAGCCGGCGGCATGCATCATCAGGTTGCCGCCGCCCTGGATGGCGCCCCACAGCGAGAACACACTTTCATAGGCGGCCTGCGCGTCGACCGTGTTGGCTGCGCAGGTGTTGGAGGTGCGGTAGGGGATGTTGTAGCGGCGGGCGAGCTGCCCGCCGACCAGCTGCGCCTTCATATATTCCGGCGTGCCGAAGGCCGGCGCGCCGGACTTCATGTCCACATTCGAGGTGAAGCCGCCGTAGCCGACAGGCGCGCCCTTGCGCACCATCTGCGCGAAGGCGATGCCGGACAGCGCCTCGGCATTCTGTTGCACCAGCGCGCCGGCAATCGTCACCGGCGCCATAGCGCCGGACAGGGTGAACGGCGTCACGATGACCACCTGGCCCTTGCTCGACATCTGGATGATGCCTTCCATCATCGGCACGTCGAGCTTGAGCGGCGAATTGGTGTTGATGATGGTGAATACCGACGGCTCCGCAAGCAACTGCTCATGGCTGATGCCACGTGCGATCCTGGTGATCTCGATGCCGTCGACGTTGCGCTCCTTGCCGAGCGAATAGATGTGGAACATCTTGTCGGTCAGCGTGGCGAGGTCACGTATGCATTCAAGGTGGCGGACGGACGGATGGATGTCGATCGGCTCGACCGGATAGCCGCCCGTGCAGTTCAATATGTTGTGCATCTGCGCAAGCTTGAGGAAGTTGCGGTAGTCCTGCTGGTTGCCCGGCCGGCGGCCGCGGTCGACGTCGGAGCAATTGGGCGCCGACGCCATCATCGAGATGATCAGATTATCGCCGCCGAAGCGCACGTTGTGCGCCGGGTTGCGGGCGTGGATGGTGAATTCCGGCGGGCAGTGCGCAACCAGTTCCAGGATCATGTCACTGTCGAAGCGCACCCGCTCGCCGCCTTCGCGTACATCGGCGCCATGCGCCTTCATGATGCGCCGGGCTTCGTCATGCAGCACGTCGACGCCGATTTCCCGCAGCACGCGCAGAGAGGCGAGGTGGATAGATTCCAGCTCGTCGTCGGAAACCAGCCGGGTCGGCGCCAGCGGGTTCTTCAACTGCCGAAACGGCGGCTGCTCGAACGCCGCCGATCCGCCGGCACGCTTTCCCGCGCGGCCGCCGCGACGGGCGCGGTCGTTTGCCAATGCAGGTTCGGCGGGCTGAATGGCGGCGGTCATGATAGTCCTCGTACGCTGCGGCAATGCGGCGGCATAATGGACTGCCGGCCGGCCAGCCATTGCGGAGGCGGCGACCACTAGGACGAGGGAAGCGACATGCCTAAAGGGCAGCCGGAGGGATCGTCAGGCTCTTATTCTCTTCCGGCTGGCGCAAGCGGTTTTCGTTGCCGGTGCTTACCGCGATGAAAGCGAAACGCTAGTCCTGCATCATGGACCGGGCGGAACAGGACAGCGGCGAGACAGTGCAATGGGCGGCGATCACCGGCGTGATCGCCACCGTCTCGGTGTTCGCCATCGCGCAAGGGCTGAGCTATCCGCTGTTGAGCTTCATCCTGCAGCGCCAGGGCGTCTCGCCGGCCATGATCGGCCTGTCGGCGGCAATGACGCCGATCGGCTTCATCGTCTCGTCGCCGCTGGTTCCGGCGCTGGCGGGGCGTTTCGGGGCAGGGCGCACCGCGCTTACTTGCGCGGCACTTTCCGCGCTGGTGCTGGCGCTGATCGGCTGGACGCAAAATGTCTATCTGTGGTTTCCTCTGCGCTTTTTGATCGGCGCCGTCACCAACCCGCTCTACGTGCTGAGCGAAGTCTGGGTGATCGCACTGGCGCCGCCGACACGCCGCGGCCGCGTCATGGGCATCTATTCGACCATCATTTCGGCGGGCTTTGCGGCGGGGCCGCTGTGCCTGCTTGCCGTCGGCACCGAGGGGTGGCCACCGTTCGTCGTCGGCATTGCCGCATTCCTGTTTTGCGGCGCCTGCCTCGCCTCGGTGCTGGCACGGCTGCCCAAGGTCGACGAGAGCGGGCACCGGGTTTCGGTCCTGGGGTTCGTGCCGCAGGCTTGGCTGTTGTTATCGGCCGTCGTCGTGGCCGCCGGTTTCGAACAGGCGGTGCTCGCCTTGCTGCCGGTCTACGGAACACATTATGGCATTGCGGAAGCGCGCATGTCGGCGCTGCTGTCGGTGATGATCGCCGGCAACATCGCTATGCAGGTGCCGCTCGGCCTGCTGGCGGAACGACTGACAGCGCGGCTGGTGCGGTTCATCTGTGTTTCGATGACGGTGCTCGGATGCGTTCTGTTGCCGGTTCTCATCGAGACGCCGCTGATCTGGCCGTGCGTCTTCATCTGGGGCGCGGTTTCCTACGGCATTTACACGATGTCGATCATTGAACTCGGCGAGCGGTTCACCGGCTCGGCACTGGTCGCCGGCAACGCCGCCTTCTCGCTGATGTGGGGCGTCGGCGGCATCGCCGTGCCGCCGCTGGCGGGCAGCGCCATGGATGTTGTTGGCGCCGGCGGCCTGCCAATGACGCTCGGTGCCATTTGCCTGGCGCTGGCAGTTGTAACGGTCATTCGAAGACGGATGGTGTGAATGCCAGAAAGCCGCCGTTTCTGACGAATGACTTGAATGTAAGCGGCCCCATGTCGATCTTGGCTATGTCGCCACCCGACTCAACCGGAGACCTCATGAGCAAATCGAATACCAAGGGCCAGCCGGGTTCGGCGGCCGAAGACCCGTTTCTCTGGCTTGAGGACAGGAGGGGCAAGCAGGCGCTCGACTGGGTGCATCACCAAAATGCAGTTACGGTCGGGGAGCTGCAGGGTGATCCGTCCTATCAGATGTCGTTCGAGACGGCGCTCGACCTGATGACAGCCGAGGATAACATCGCCGTCGGGGCCGCTATCAACGGCTACGTCTATAATTTCTGGCAGGACCGGACGAACGTACTCGGCCTCTGGCGGCGCACCACCGTCGCCTCCTACAAGACCGACAAGCCGGAATGGCAGACGATCATCGACTTCGACAGTCTGGCGGCGAAAGAGGGGGTGAAATGGGTGTTCAGCGGCGCCAGCCGGCTCTACCCCGACTTCAGCCGCTGCCTGCTCAACCTGTCGCCGGATGGCGGCGATGCCAGCGAGATGCGCGAATTCGATATCGAAAGCAGATCGTTCGTCGATGGCGGCTTTCGCGCTCCCGCCTCGAAATCGAGCTTTAGCTGGCTGGACGAGGACACGGTTATCGTTTCCGCCGCCTTCGAGGAGGACGACAAGACCCAGTCCGGTTATCCGCGCGTGGTCAAGCTTTGGCGGCGCGGCACGCCACTGGAAGCGGCGATGCCGATCTTCGAGGCGCTGAAGCAGGATCTTGCCGCCGGCGGGTCCGTCGAATTCGACGGCGACAAGCGTCATGTCTTCCTCGCCCGAACCATCGACTTCTTCGCCTCGCACAGTTTCCTGCGGCTGCCTTCCGGCGAGAACAGGCGCATCCCGTTGCCGGACGACGTCACCGATACAGCGCTGTTCAAGGGCCAGCTCGTCTTCGGCGTGCGTACCCCGTGGACTGCGCCGGGCGGCACTCTGTGTAAGCCCGACGGACTCTATTCACTCGATTTCGAGCGCTGGATCGAAACCGGGCTATTCAGATCCCTCGATACCGTGCTCGAGCCGGCGCACCGTGTCTCGATCGCCGGTATTGCCCGCACGCAGGACCGGCTGTTCATCAATTTGATGGACAATGTGCGCGGCAAGGTCGTCGCCGGCAAGCGCAGCGACAGCGACTGGGAGTTCAAGCCCGTGGCGTTGCCCGAAAACGGCAATGTCGGCATCAGCCATGCCGAGCATTTCGGTTCCAGCGTCTCCTTCTCCTTCACCGATTTCCTGACGCCGAGCTCGATCATCTGGTCGGACGACAACGCTGCGGGGCTGGCAACGGTGAAGTCGCAGCCGGCGCGTTTCGACGCGTCGTCCCTGCTCTCCGAACAGTTCGAGGCACGCTCGAAGGATGGCACGATGATCCCGTACTTCGTCGTCAGGAAGCGCGACTTGCATGGACCCGTGCCGACATTGCTTTACGGCTATGGCGGCTTCGAAGTGCCGCTGCTGCCCGGCTATGCCGGCGTGCGCGGCAGGCTGTGGCTGGAGAAGGGCAATGCCTATGTGCAGGCCAACATCCGCGGCGGCGGCGAGTTCGGCCCGAACTGGCACCAGGCAGCGCTCAAGGCCAATCGCCAGAATGCCTTCGACGATTTCGCTGCCGTCGCGCAAGATCTGATCAAACGCGGCATCGCTACGCCCGCCACACTGGGCATCCAGGGCGGATCGAATGGTGGCTTGCTGACCGGCGTCTCGCTGACCCAGCACCCGGAATTGTTCGGTGCAGTGATCATCGACGTGCCGTTGCTCGACATGCTGCGTTACACCGAGCTGCCGCCCGGCGCGTCATGGATGGCCGAGTATGGCGATCCGGCGAAGTCGGAAGAGGCAGCCTGGCTCGCCGCCTATTCGCCCTACCAGCATGTAGACACGGATGCAGCCTATCCGCCGGTGTTGCTGACGACCTCGACCGCCGACGATCGCGTCCATCCCGGCCATGCCCGCAAGATGGCGGCACGGCTGCAGGCGGCCGGCCACGGCAAGACGCTGTTCTTCGAGGAGACCGAAGGCGGCCATGGTGGACGCGGCGACCGGCGGCCGCAGGCCGCACAGGCGGCGATGAAGTACGTCTTCCTGCAGCGGGCCCTGACTGGCACCAATTGACTGGCACCAATTGACCGGCGTCGCTTGACCGGCACGGCTTGAACTGAGGGCTCGAGGCAGCCTAAGGTACATGCATGGCTCGGCTGGCGAAATCGGGTTGCGCATTTGGGGTGGCGGTGACGCCGTCGTCGCGCACGCTACGCGCCGAGCTGTTGCGGCTCTGCGCTCGCATCGGCTATTCGCCGCCCGCTGTCCTCTGACGAATCCGCCCCGGCGCGAAAGCTGCCGGATTGGTTCAAGAGGAAAGACCAGACATGACCTACCAGAATTATTCGCTGAAGCAGCTTCAGCAGATCGATGCCGCGCATCACCTTCATCCGTTCACCGACCACAAAGAGATGCGCGAGACCGGCTCGCGCATCATCACCCACGCCAACGGGCCGTTCATCTATGATGCCGAAGGGACGGAAATCCTCGACGGCATGGCTGGGCTGTGGTGCGTCAATGTCGGCTATGGCCGCGACGAGCTTGCCGACGCCGCCTACGCCCAGATGAAGGAGTTGCCCTACTACAACTCTTTCTTCAAATGCTCGACGCCGACGCCGGTTCTGCTGTCGAGAAAGCTGGCGGAGATCGCGCCAAGGCACATCAACCAGGTGTTCTACGGCTCGTCCGGTTCGGAGGCCAACGACACGGCGCTGCGCCTGGTCCGTCACTATTGGGTGCTGGAAGGCAGGCCCGAGAAGAACCGCATCATCTCACGCAAGATGGGCTATCACGGCTCGACCATCGCCGGCGCCTCGCTCGGCGGCATGGATTTGATGCACAAGCAGCTCGGAGGCGCCGTGCCCAACATCGTCCATGTGATGATGCCCTATGCCTATGAGCTCGCACTGCCCGGCGAAAGCGACCATGATTTCGGCCTGCGCGCGGCAAAAGCGGTCGAGGACGCCATCCTCGAAGCCGGCGCCGACAAGGTGGCCGCCTTCATCGGCGAGCCGGTGATGGGGGCAGGCGGGGTGAAGATCCCGCCGATGAGCTATTGGCCGGAGGTGCAGCGCATCTGCCGCAAATACGATGTCCTGCTGATGCTGGACGAGGTCATCACCGGATATGGCCGCACTGGCGAGTGGTTCGCCGCACAAGCCTTCGATGTCGAGCCCGACACCATCACCACGGCCAAGGCGCTGACCTCTGGCTATCAGCCGCTGTCGGCGCTGCTGGTCGGCGACCGCATCGCGGCGACGCTGGTCGAGAAGGGCGGCGAATTCTATCACGGCTACACCTATGCCGGGCATCCGGTGGCCTGCGCGGTGGCGCTGAAGAACCTCGAGATCATCGAGCGCGAAGGCCTGGTCGAGCGCGTGAGGAACGACACCGGGCCTTACTTCGCCAGGGCGCTGCAGGAACGTCTCGGTGGGCACGATCTGGTCGGCGAGGTGCGCTCGTTCGGGCTGATGGGGGCGATCGAGATCGTCAAGGACAAGGTGACCAAGGAGCGCTTCCTGCCTGCCGGCAGCGCGGCGGTGATGGTTCGCGACCACGCGATTGTCCAGGGCATGATGCTGCGCGCTACCGGCGACACGATGATCCTGTCGCCGCCGCTGATCTGGACGCGCGAGACGATCGACATGGCCTGCGACCGCATCGCCACGGCGCTCGATCTGGCGCAAGCGGATTTGCGCAAGGGGTAAGGTAGAACTATCGCCGGGCGTCCTGCAGTCGGACGCTCGGCGATCGCTGCGTCGATCGCCGAGCAGATGATCGAGGACGTGGACAAAGTCAGTTCGAATTCGGCTGCGGGTGGAAACGCGCCCCATCCAGGCACTGCCGACTATTCAGCTTTGGCGCGCCAAGCCTACCTCACTCCCCGGCTGGCAAAACTCGTCCATGCCGAGCGCGGCAAGCGTGCGAACGGCGCCCGTCTTGTCACCTGCCGCCGATCAGCGTGACTTCCGTAAGCCATCCGTAAGTCCGGTCCTGTCAACTTCGCCTGATCAACTTCAGCAAGGGATCATTCGTTCAAGGAGACCAAAATGGGCGACTAGCTGTCCTTAGCGCCACGTCGCAACGAATAGCGCCACGTTGAAGAGCGAACAAGTCGAGCGGTGTGCAAATTGAAGCATGCTTGCTTTCCCAATTGAGGCATTTGGCGAATCCAAATCTGAGGGAGTGACACATGTTTAAATATCTGTCTCGGGAGGGTCTCACGCGCGAACAATCGGAAGCCCTGGAAAAGGCCGCGTTCTTGATCATCAGCGCGCGGAAAGAAGCCGCGGCCCTACTGGCGCGGGCGGGAGTAACTTTACCTGATGATGGGTTTGGGTTCGGGAACCCTTGCAACGCGCACATAGAGGCGCACGGCAACTGCCCGTGCAACGATTACACGGGCGATGGTGGGCCATGTTTGACGCAGACTACCCTCGATACGGCCTTCCCCCCGTTCCGGAGTTGCGGCCATCCACCATCAAAACATCTCTCCACGTAAGGCGTATTGGAGACAGTTGATGCGCACCATTTCTTTGATCCTAGCCTTGGTTATGCAATCGGTCATCACTGTATCTCTTGCGCAGGACGCCAAAACACCTTTCAAAAGGCCGGCTCCAGAAGAGCACAAGGACTTCGTGGCGGAAATTGAGGGTGTTTTCAGGAAATATCCAAAGGCGATCGCTCGCTACAAACTCGTGGATGTCGGCCTCGTAAATATTGGCGAGATGCCGCGCGTGGAGTGCACAGTAGAATGCGAGTTTGATTCTACTTGGGGCGGATGGTGCAAAGACCGTTGTGATACGGAACGCGAAGAATAGCACCCTGCCGGTTTCCATTGCCCGGTTGCTAGTCGACAGACACGCGCTTTATGATGGCTGCGGAAGCGCCGATCGGGCCCGTTGCCCGAGATCGTTGTGCGGGAGGGACACTATGGCCCAGCAGGAGCAGTGGCAGCTGGAAGGCAGCGCCGCGGACCTCTACGAGCGCTACCTGGTCCCGGCAATCACAGCCCTGTGGGCTGCGGACCTGATGGATCGTGCTGCGCCTCAATCTGGTGAGCGGATTTTGGACGTAGCTTGCGGCACCGGCGTGGTGGCACGCTCGGCGGCCGAGCGTATGGGAAGTGGGCAGGTCGTCGGCCTCGACATCAATACGGGCATGCTCGCCGTTGCTCGGTCGCTCCCGAGAGGCGCTGGAGCGCGTATCGACTGGCACGAGGGAAGCGCGCTCGAAATGCCGTTCCCTGACTCCGCCTTCGATCTGGTTCTTTGCCAGCTCGGACTGCAGTTTTTTCCGGATCGATCTAGTGCGCTCCGTGAGATGTTCCGGGTTCTGGTGCCTGACGGCCGACTGGCTTTAAACGTTTTCAGCGCTATTGAGCACACTCCTGCGGCGAACGCGCTGGCGGATGCCTTGGATCGACACCTCGGTCCAGGCGCTTCGGCAACGAAAAGGTCTGAGCATTCACTCGCCGATGCGGACGAGCTTTACCGATTGGTGGCCGAGGCGGGATTTCGTCAGGTGACCATCCACACGACGACACAAAACATCCGATTTCCCTCGTCTAGGGAATATGTGCGACTACAGCTGGCAGCGACTCCGCAGGCCGGGCTGGTCAGCAGAATTGATGCCGGGCATCGGGAAGCAGTCATCGCAGCGATCACCGGTGATCTAGATTTTTCGCTGGCAATCTATTCAACTGAAGGGGAGCTGATGTTCCCCCAAGAGGCCCACGTCGTGCTCGCACGCAAGTAGCGTAGCTGACCGATGAGCCATGGCACCGACGCGCTGGGGGATTGGGGCGCGACCACCTGTGGGTCGACGTAGCTCAGGACAGCAGCCACGACGCCGACGATCATCTGGAGACACGCCAGGGCGATCGCCTCATTGTCCTTGAAGAATGCGAAACGCAAAAACCGCGCTCCATCGGAACGCGGCTTTGCCAGATACGCATGGCGCTTCGCCAACAATACACTTGCGAAACTTACGGCGAAACTTACGGGCTCCGGTACGCGAGACCTGATCCGGAGCGCCGGGCGGATGTCCGCCTCGCAATCCGTTTTAAACGCATATCGTTACTGCAGGGTTAGCAAGAGCTTAAGCAAACCTAAATTTGCCGGCTTTCCGCATTGGGCAGATCGAAAACCTGTGAACCTGGAGCTTACGCCGGGTCACCACGGAGGAAATTAATGATGCCGGAAAAATCCGCGCCGGCATTCCCTTGTGCGTTGAACAGCGCATAAAGCTGGGCTGCCTCGGCGCCGAGCGGCGTTGCTGCACCGACGCTCTGTGCGGCCTCCTGCGACAGTTTCAGGTCCTTCAGCATCAGTGCCGCCGCGAAGCCAGGCTTATAGCCATTGTTGGCGGGCGATGTCGGCACCGGGCCGGGCACCGGGCAATAGGTGGTCAGCGACCAGCACTGGCCGGACGAGGTCGAGGCGACGTCGAACAGCGCCTGGTGCGACAGGCCGAGCTTTTCTGCCAGCACGAAGGCCTCGGCAACGCCGATCATCGAAATGCCCAAAATCATGTTGTTGCAGATCTTCGCCGCCTGTCCGGCGCCGTCGTCGCCGCAATGAACGATGCGGCCTGCCATCGGCTTGAGCATTGGTTCGGCCTTGGCGAAGGCATCCTTCGAACCGCCGGCCATGAAGGTCAGCGTGCCGGCCGCCGCACCGCCCGTGCCGCCGGAGACCGGCGCGTCGATCGACAGCAACCCGTGCTTGGCGGCGATGGCATGGGCCTTTCGAGCCGACTCGACATCGATGGTAGAGGAATCGATGAACAGCGCGCCTTTTTTTGCCCTGGATACTATGTCTGCGTAAACCGACAGAACATGCTTACCGGCTGGCAGCATGGTGATGACCGCATCGGCGTCTTTCACCGCCGCAACGGCGTTGGCCATGATGACGACGCCGTGTTCCCTGGCGATGACGAGATTCTCCGGCACCAGGTCGAAGCCGTGCACGGCGTACCCGGCCTTGACCAGGTTGGAGGCCATCGGATTGCCCATATTGCCGAGGCCGATGAAGGCGATGGTGGTCATAATGGCGCTCCGTGGTTTGGGTAGGCAGTAGGCAGTAAGCGACCTATTCGGGCGCAAGTTTGCTAATAAGTTGGCGAAGCATTTTCCCGATGCCCTCGGTCGCTAAAAGCACGTGATAAGCTTGATCATACGTAGCAAGGCCAATGCGTTCGGCGATCTGGAGGTGTGTCTCGAACTCCTTCAGCGATCCCTGGGCAATCCTGAGAAATTGCTGATAGGAGCCTCTGTTGTCTCGGCCGTAACCTTCCGCGATGTTTGCAGGAATAGAGGTTGCTGAGCGGCGGATTTGGCTGGTCAACCCATACAATTCCTCTTTTGGCCATGCCTTGGTCAGGGAGTAGGTGGTGACGGCCAGATCCATCGCCTGCTGCCATACGATAAGATCCTTGTACGAATTGATCTTGCCGGTCATCTTTCTGCCTACTGCCTACTGCCTACTGCCTACTGCCTACTGCCTACTGCCTACTGCCTACTGCCTACTGCCTACTGCCTTACCGTCCGATCAGCGCGCGAGCGATGATGACGCGCATGATCTCGTTGGTGCCTTCGAGTATCTGGTGGACACGCAGGTCGCGCACCAGCTTCTCGATGCCGTAATCGTGCAGATAACCATAGCCGCCGTGCAGCTGCAGGGCGTCGTTGGCGACATTGAAGCCGGCGTCGGTAACGAAGCGCTTGGCCATCGCCGACCATTTCGAGGCCTCCGGCGCGTTGCGGTCGAGCTTCGAGGCGGCGGTATAGAGGAAGACGCGCGCTGCCTGCAGTTCGGTCTCCATGTCGGCAAGCTTGAACTGCAGCGCCTGGAACTGGTTGATCCTCGAGCCGAAAGCCTTGCGCTCGGCGGTGTAGGCGAGCGCCTTGTCGAGTGCCGATTGCGCGCCGCCGAGCGAGCAGGCGGCGATGTTCAACCGGCCGCCGTCCAACCCGGCCATGGCGATGCCGAAGCCGGCGCCCTCGACCGACAGCAGGTTTTCGGCCGGCACCTTGCAGTCCTCGAAGACGACCTGGCGCGTCGACTGCATGTGCCAGCCCATCTTGTGCTCGTTGGCGCCGAAGGAAAGGCCGGGCGCATCGTTCGGCACGACGAAGGTGGAAATGCCTTTCGGCCCGTCGGCGCCGGTGCGCGCCATGACGACATAGAGGTCGCTGTCGCCGGCACCGGAGATAAACTGCTTGGCGCCGTTCAGCACATAGTCGCCGCCGCTTTTGACCGCACGCGTCTTCAGCGCCGCGGCATCGGAGCCCGAGCCGGGCTCGGTCAGGCAGTAGCTTGCCAGCCATTCCATCGAGGTCAGCTTCGGCAGGAAACGCCGGCGCTGCTCGTCGCTGCCGAAGCGGTCGATCATCGATGCCGCCATGTTGTGGATCGAGATGAAGGCGGAAAACGCCGGATCGGCCCGCGAAAGCGCCTCGAAGATCAGCACGGCGTCGAGCCGGCCGAGCCCCGAGCCGCCGACGTCGTCGCGGACATAGATGCCGCCAAGGCCGAGCGGACCTGTCTCGCGGATCACATCGGCGGGGAAATACTTGTTGCGATCCCAGTCGAGTGCGTTCGGCGCCACACGGTCGGCGGCGAAGGCTTGCGCCATCTCCTGGATGGCGCGCTGGTCCTCGTTGAGTTCGAACTGGCTGGTGCTCGCATCGACAGCGGCGTCCATGACGTGCTCCCTGATGTTTCCGGCCTGCTGGCCTGATCGTTTTTGGCTTTGCGCGCCGTCCAATCTAGACCAATGATGCCGCCGCGCAACCCGATCGTCTCCATCCAACCATCTGGGCAGCGGCTGTGTGCGAATGCGCTTTGGAGCAAAGTGTGACGACAACTTTCGACGAACTGCTTGGATGCTTCCATGCCTATCTCCAGACGTTCGATGATGCGCTGGTGCGCGACGCCATGGCCCGAATCGACTGGGACATGCCGGGCCGGCCGCTCGAACCGCATGCACTGCCTTGTCTCGTCCAACTCGGCCGGATCGTCGAACTCGCTCCCGCTGCGGCCAAGTCGCTGGCGCGGCTGGTTGCGGAGCGTCGCGGCGATCTGCACTGGGGCCAGACCTATGGCGAGGCGGATTTCGGCACGGTTTTCATCGACAATTACGGCTGGCTGGAGGTGTTCGGCACACGCGGCCATTTCGTCAATGACGAGGTCGCGGGCGGCCTGCTGATCCTTGGGCCCGACATTGTCTACCCCGATCACCACCATGTCGCGGAGGAGATCTACATCCCGCTGACCGGCGGCACCGAATGGCGCATGGGCGACGGCGGTTTTCGCCTTCGAGCGGCGGGCGAAGTGATCCACCATGCCTCTGACATCAACCACGCCATGCGCACCGGCAAGGAGCCGCTGCTGGCGCTCTATCTCTGGCGTGGCGGGCCACTGGCGGCCAAGTCGACGATCACCGCAACCGTTGCGCAGGGCAGGGACTGATATGGCCAAGGCGATCATGCTGCAGGGCACGGGTTCGGATGTCGGCAAGACGGTGCTCGTCGCCGGTCTGTGCCGCGCGGCGAAGAAGCGCGGCTTGAAAGTGCGGCCGTTCAAGCCGCAGAACATGTCGAACAACGCCGCTGTCGCCGATATTCCAGGCGATTCAGGCGGCGGCGAGATCGGCCGCGCCCAATGGCTGCAGGCGATCGCCTGCGGCGCAGCGCCGACCGTCCACATGAACCCGGTGCTGCTCAAGCCGCAGACCGATGTCGGCGCTCAAGTCGTCGTGCAGGGCAAGGTGTTCGGCGAGGCGCGGGCGCGCGACTACCAGGCGCTGAAGGGCCGGCTGATGGATGCGGTGCTGGACTCCTGGGCAAAGGTCGGCGAGGGCGCCGATCTGGTCATTGTCGAGGGCGCCGGGTCGCCGGCCGAGATCAATCTCAGGAGCCGCGACATTGCCAATATGGGCTTTGCGACGCGCGCCGGCGTGCCGGTGATCCTGGTCGGCGATATCGATCGCGGCGGCGTTATCGCCTCGGTCGCCGGCACCCATCTGATCCTGCCGGAGGAGGACCGGCGCATGATCGTCGGCTACCTCATCAACAAGTTCCGCGGCGATGTCTCGCTGTTCGAAGACGGCATCGAGGCGATCGAAAAATTCACCGGCTGGCGCTGTTTTGGCGTCGTGCCGTGGCTGAAGGCGGCGGCGCGGCTGCCATCGGAAGATTCCGTCGTGCTCGAGCGACTGGCGTCCGGCGAGAAGCGAGCGCTGAAGATCGCCGTGCCGGTGCTCTCGCGCATCGCCAATTTCGACGATCTCGACCCGCTCAAGGCCGAACCGCAGGTTGAGGTGGTGTTCGTGCCGCCTGGTGAGCGCTTGCCCGAAGATGCGGGTCTGGTGGTCATTCCCGGCTCGAAGTCGACGATCGGCGATCTCCTGAAATTTCGCGAGAACGGCTGGGACCGCGACCTTGCCGCGCATAGGAAACGCGGTGGTCATATCGTCGGCATTTGCGGCGGCTTCCAGATGCTTGGTCATATCGTGCGCGATCCCGACGGCATCGAGGGCAGCGTTACAGAAACGCAAGGGCTTGGCCTGCTCGACGTCGAAACGGTGATGGAGCCGGAAAAGACGGTGCGCAATGTCAGCGCGCGCTCGGTGCAATTCGATCTGCCGCTCGAGGGCTACGAGATCCATCTCGGCCGCACCACCGGTCCGGACACGCTGCGGCCGTCCGCCGTTATCAACGGCATCGATGACGGCGCTATCTCGGCCGACGGCAAGGTGCTGGGCACCTATATGCACGGGCTGTTTTCCGCCGACGCCTTCCGGGCGAAATTCCTCGAAAGCCTCGGCGTCAAGGGCGGCGGCATCGACTACCGCGCCGAGGTCGAACGGGCACTGGACGAGATCGCAGCCGAACTGGAAACCCACCTCGACTGCGACACGATTTTTGGGCTGGCGCGTTAGATACTTTGCCTGAGCATGATCTTGTCCGAAAACCGGTCTCCACTTTTCGGGATCATGCTTTCTCGTCAGCCTTCGGCCAGTAGGTGCCGAACGACCAGACGTTGCCTTCCGGATCGCGGCAGATGAATTCGCGGCTGCCATAGTCGCGGTCGGTGAGTTCTTCCAGAATCTCGGCGCCGGCGGTCTTTGCTCGCGCGTATGCCGCGTCTGCGTCAGCGACCGCAACGTAGATCGACTTGCCGCCACCCGAACCCGGCGCGCCGACCATCTTGCCATAGGCGTCGTCGCGCGCCGTGCCGAGCATGACGATCGAAGAGCCGAAAGCGAGTTCGGCGTGGTGCACCACGTCGCCTTCGCCATAGCGGGCGCGAACGCTGAAGCCGAAGGCCTCGCACAGCCAGTCGATCATCTTGCCGGCATTCCTGTAGCGCAGCGCCGGATAAAGCAGCGGTGGTTCGGGGGTGTTCGGCATGGCTGATCTCCTTCAGCGGGTTGGTCGATCAACCCAGTCTGCGCGACGGCCGGTTGCGCGTCTTGAAGAAATGTTACCTCGCGGCAAGCGCCGTCGGCGCGACGCCTGCCAGGTCGCGAAACTCGCGTACCAGATGCGCCTGGTCGGCATAGCCGCAGTCGGCGGCGATGTCGGCCCAAGCGCTGTTGGCCTGTCTCGACAGGCCAAGCGCATGATTGAAGCGGACGATGCGCGAGAGCGTTTTTGGGCCGGTGCCGATAGCGTCCGAAAATTTTCCGGTAAGATGCTTGCGGCTCCAGCCAAGCTTTTCGGCCAGCGTCGAGATGCGGATCCGCCCACGCGTCGAGACGATCGTCTCATAGACCCAGACCATTTCGGCCTGAGTGCGGTCCGCGGTTGCCAACCGATCACCGACGAAGGCTTCGGCGATGGCAAAGCGTGTGCTCCAATCCGGCGCATTGCCGAGCCTTTCGCGAAGCGCGATGCCTTCGACGCCGAGCACGTCATCCAGGCCGACCATGCGGTCGGTCAGTTCGCTCATCGGCCGGCCGAAGAAGCGACGAGCGCCGAGCGGGGTGAAATTGATCTGCACACAGCAGGTGCCGCCGCAGGATTCGATCACTACCGGCCCGGCATAAAGGCCGGAGGCAAAACTGGTGAAGCGGTCATTGTCGCCCGGGTCCTGGCCGAGCCCAATGGCAAAGGGTTCGGCAAAGCTGATGACCAGCGGCACGGTCAGCGAGGCATATTCGACGGCGCGGAAATGGCCTGGCATGGTTTCGCGAAAGCCGCACATGTCGGTGACGACGCCCTGAAGCCGATGGCTCGGCGCGCGCCGCACCATCTCGAACCGATCGAGGCCTGGGCTTTCGTGGCGGCTGCCGTCTTCGCTGTCGGGCATGCGCTTTCCTTCCGCCACGCGACTTTAACAGACCATTCGTCGG
Source organism: Mesorhizobium sp. M0664 (assembly GCF_040320565.1). Lineage (NCBI taxonomy): Bacteria > Pseudomonadati > Pseudomonadota > Alphaproteobacteria > Hyphomicrobiales > Phyllobacteriaceae > Mesorhizobium > Mesorhizobium sp. M0664. The sequence goes on along the minus strand of NZ_JAMYPW010000003.1, from coordinate 95,072 downwards.
AATCAAAAGCGCCCCGCTTTTGGCCGGGCGCTCCGAGTTGCCTGAGATTCTGAATTGTCTGGACGTGTTTAGGCGCCGCGCATCAGGCAGCCGGCGGCCAGCACGATGTAAGCGATGACGACAATCCACACAGCAGCCAAAGGGATGAACGCAAGGACGCCAAGCGCGGCGAGAACGCCGATAATGGCGATAACAAGGGATATAATGAAAATAAGCTGGGTAGGCGCACTGAGATTCATGTTCGGTCCCTCCTCAACATGATTCGTACAACGGCATACTATCAGTCGCGCGGTCACACACCAATGAGTGCACGCAGGCGGCTTTTCCACCATCGCACCCCGTTTGCGCCAAGCCGATTCCGCGCTACCTTCCCGACGAATCGGAAGGGGCTGATGGCGATGGGATTGCTGGACCAGATACGCTCGATCTTCGACGGCGACCCCGGCGTGCGCAAGGTCGCGGACGATCCTGTGCTGTCGGCGGAGCTGCTCATGCTGTTCCGCATGATCCTGGCCGACGGTTCGGTCAGCGAAAGCGAGATGACCGCCTTCAGGCGTATCTGCCGGGACGCCTTCGGCATACCCGAAACCAGCGTCGACAGTGTCATCGAATACCTCAACGATTTCGGCTACGAGACCAACAGCTCGCAGGCAATCGCGCAGTTTCGCGACCTCGACGTCGAACGGCGCAAGCTGCTCGCCCGCCACATGGCCGAAATCGCCAAGGCCGATTCGCAACTCGCCGGGAGCGAAATGCAGCTGTTGCGCCGCACGCTCGACCTGCTCGATATCAGCCCGGCCGATGTGGTGAAGCAGGAAGGCTGAGGCATCGGCTGACTTCTGAGTCATGGTAATTCAAGATTAATGTGAGAGCCCTTCCTGCTCTCGGCAAGGCCATTCTGGGCGCTCATGAGTTCACTGTGTATTGCAGCGGGGCGGCCGCCGTGCCGAGTCGAGCTGCACCGGCAAATACTGGGTGCGCAGCGTCTGGCCAGAGGCATCGCGCACGCTGGTCGTGGTGTGGGTCAGCGTTCCCAGCGTGACGTCCTGGCGGGCGAGCTTGCCAAAGCCGTCATACTTGTTGCCTTGAGTTGCGGCAGGGTTGGTGGAGGTGGTGAGCTGGCCACATTGTAATTGCCGGCCGCCGCTATGCATGCGAGGCGGGCCATGTGGTCAATCTACGTGCAATGATAGCCGGACGAACGCGATAAAAGTGCACCGAAATTGCGAAATTCTCTCCAATTCCTGCCGCACAATAGCGGCCACTAAGTAATGACCCGCGTCATAATTAGGATCTGTGAATGGCAACTAACGACCTTGTGCACTGGCTCGATAATCCAACAACTCTTGCATTTCTACAATCTCTTCCCCGTATTGTCCCGTGACCTTAATGGTGTTGGTGTCAAGATCAACCAGACTCTTCAGGAACAAGATGGTGGGCCGCGCGTGCTCAATTGGGGCTAAACCTAAAAGCCTTATCGCATAGAGCGAATTCGCATACCCACCCCCTGTTTGGGCCAAAGACATTTTCAATTCTTCCTGCAACTTTTCAATACCGTCGTAAATGCCAACATAAGAGTCCGTAAGCGATCGAGTTATTTGATCAAAATCTTTAGTTCTCTCGTCCAATTGCAATGGAGTCGCAAGATTCTTATCAATCAATCTTGCCCATATAAAAAGGTAAAGTGCACCAGTATCCTCATTAAATTCTTCAGCTTTCGTATCCCAGTCTATAAACTCCTTCGCAGTTTGCGAGGTTACGCGTGATATACATTGCTCTTCAACTCCTCGCCAAGTGAAGGGCCAATTATCGGCAAAGATTCCAATGGAACAGTTCAGTATCTCAGGAGTTGATGGCACAGTACCGCCGGCCTGCATCTGGGTCGATCCTCCGAAAAACCAAATTGCAACAAATCCGGCAATTTGCAATGCTATTTTAAAATGCATGATGTCAACTCATCACGGACCAATTGGGAAATCATTTACCTGTAAACTCGCACTACTCACCTTGTTCGGGCCGATTACATTCATAAGCGAGTTATAGTCTTTAGTGTTTGCCACCAAACAACCCAGTGACATCCCTCCTTCACCAGTCGTGGGGCTCCTCCCCGGATGAATGGTCCGCCCAGATACTAACGTTCCATCAGCTTCCAACGTCCAGCCAGGATCACCAGTGTTATCAATTTCGTATTGCCCCTCATGCTTATTCACGTTCATGCTAGAATTACCACTTAACAAGGAGCCAATCATCTGCTTTATTCCAGCAAATCCAGTCTTTTGAGTAATATGCGGTCTGGCAGATAAATTGTATTTACCGGGCGCAATTACATTATCATCAAAAGTGGTCGTCGTGTTAAATTGTCCACTGACATGTTTGGTGCCAAACTTTGAACCATAAGTTGCTACAAATTGAAGCCTTTCTTACTGTTAGCTGGATAGATATTGAGTAGACCAATTTTGTCATCGGGATTAGCGTTTAGCTTATCTCTTATTTCTTTTTCAGCTTTCTGGCGTTCGTTTTCCTTCGTGCTTTCCTTTCCATTAATGTTGTCAGGCGTGCCGCCAGGATCTTGTGATCCATAGGAGTGCCCATTCGCATCACTCTGGTTCACCGGATCATTTCCGGCATAGGCATACCGGTTTGTCCCAACCCCCGCCAGCGTCGGGTCCCAATTATCCGGTGAGATGAACCGCCCCAGCAGCGGGTCCATATATCTGGCATTGAGGTAGAGCAGTCCGGTCTCGGGATCGAAGCGTTCGCCGATGTAGCTCTTCTGCGTCTGGAAGCCGGTGTTGAGGCGTTCTCCGTAGGTCGCGTAGTTAGTGGCTTCGGCTACGGCGCCTGTTGCATCGGTGACCATGCGCACAGACGCTAAATGATCGCGGTGCAGGAAGGTTTTTACCGTGCCCACCACCTTGATGTCGGGATGGGGATAGCGGGTGTAGGTCTCTGCTCCGGGTGTCGCCGGATTGATCTCGACGGAGGCGTCGGGATAGAGCGTGGTGGCGACGGATGAGGTCTTTTTGGCTCGCGCCCCGTCTGGACCGTAGAACAGCGAGACGGTGCTGGCGGCCTGGGTCACCGTCTTCAGGCGGTTGGCCTCGTCCCAGGCGAGCGTCCTGGTGCCGTCGGAGGTCATGTTGCCGTTGGCGTCATAGGCGAGCGTCTTGACGCCGATCGCTGTTGGCGCGTGCGGACGCGGCGCTGTCGCCGCCGGGTAAACATAGGTGCCTGCAACGCGCGTGCGCGAGGTCAGATTGTCGTTGGCGGCACAGATGAACGTCTCGTCGAGCGTGTTGTTGCCAAGATTGTCGCTCGACGTCAGCCGGTCGGCCTTGTCGTGGCGCGATCGTTCTCGCAGCCAAGCGCGAAGAAACGGGTGCGGTTCAAAACCTGCCGCTAAGGGAAAGAAAAAAAGATGCAAATTGGCGGCTGACGCCGCCAAAAAAGTTCCGCGCGCCCTTGACGAGAGGCCGGCTAATGGATGTCACCGCTTTTCATCCAAGCCGCGTGGACGTTACCCCGATCCAATCGCTTCAACCACTTCCACCCCAACCTGCCGTCAGTCCTTTTATCTTGCCGTTCCCCCTCCACTTGATCCGTGTACTGAGGACTGCACGGAAGTTCACTCAGGGCAGCAAAACAGCGACACAAAAAAGCAGCGGAGAAAGAGCAAAATCCACTGTCCGCGAGAGCCCAAATTTCGTGCGCGCAAACCGGATTCGATGACAAAATTTACAGGCCGCGAACGCAAAATTCTACCCGCGCGAAGCACTATCAGAGGCAAAAATCAGCATGCAGAACAGCCAAAAATCGCTGCGCGGGCCCCAAGTGTCCCCTCTATTTGATCGTCAATCGACCGGTTAAATGCAACAATAGAAACAGCGCAAAGGACACAGTAACGGCAGCGAGAACTGCGATGCACGCCTTTCTTTCGGTCGGCTTGGCGTATCGCATCAGTATCAAGAGACCAAAAATGGAAGCCAGCGGAATCAGGTATTGCCTGACTAATTCGGGCTCCCCTATCCAAGCTCCGGGTACATCGTAGCGGAACATGTGCCAGATCAGTGAAGCAGTCAGTGCCGCATGCATCAATGCCAGCAGCCCAAGTACAGCGATGGCAATCCACTTCAGTATCGTCACCATCTTTCGCTCCCCACAGGATCGGGCGACAGGTCAACACGCCCACCAAAATCAAAGCCTCTCCACACACCCGCCAACGTCGCCGTCGTCCCCGTAGTGACAGGACCATCCGGCCTGACGTGAATTAATAACGAGTTTCTGTGATAGAAACTCTCCAGTTTTCGTCTTTGGTACAATATCTGTAAAGTATTGCCCGTCTCCATACTTAGCATCCCTTGGGTTACTTGCCCCACTCGGGTTTGTCGGGTTCATCATTCTCAGATTCGTCGTTTCCTTGGTCAGGCAGCTTTGCTCCGCTCGGCGTCAAGCCCTTCACTTCGTGCGGCATTCATGCAAGCCCGAACGCCAGGACCAGGAAGCCCATCGCTCCGAACCCGGCGTGGATAACCATCCCGGCCCATGTGCTGCGACGCCGCTGGACGACATAGGGCAGCAGCAATGTGATCGGCACAAGGGTCAACAGGACTTGCCAGGGGAAGGCAGCGTGGAACAGCAACCACGGGATCCCGTTGACCAGCCAAGCCCGCCTGCCGAAGGCAATCTCTTGCCGCGGTAGCGCGAAACCCCGCCAGACAAACTCTTCCCCAACGATGTTCAGCACAAAAAACGGAAGCCACGCGCCGAGAATCCAGTATCGGCCGGGACCGAGCGGCTCGAAAGCCATGAACGAGGGATTAAAATTCATCCCGTCTTGCAGCATCCGGAGCGCGGCGCCGATGCCGCCGGTCAACACGCCGACGGCCGCCAGCCCTCCAACAGCCCAGAGCCAGTCGCCGCCATTCATCGGGCGAAGCCATAGCCGCGCGCCCAACCACCCCGGCCTTCCTGAACGCCGTTCCCGATACAACAGCAGGGCAGCCGTGAGAAGCAGGGGGCCAAAAAGGACGATGCTTGCGGCCAGGAACCACATCACCACAGGCTCTGCCCCGGTGGCGGAGACGAATGCCGGGACGGCTACCCGCGTTGTCAGGAACAGCAGCAGAGCACCCGCGCCGAACAGAGCAGCGGAGCCGCCCAGGCCCAGCGGAGGAACCCGATCAGGCTCCGGCCCGTCGCGCCTTTCATAACCGTTTGCTGTCAATGGCCATTCTCCCGCCCGTGCGCCAAACGAATAAGGTTAAGCCGTGCCACGAAGCGACACAGCCGGGTCCCCGCTGCTCCGCAGCGTCCCGGCGTTCGCTGGCCTTTCATTGTGCCACCGGCACGATGAACTCGCTTTGCGAACCGGCTGCTTACCCCTGTTCGTGCAGCCGTTTTGCAATCGCCCGGTGCAGGTCTGGAGCAGCAGTGACCAGCGCCTTGGCCGCCTCGGACTGCGGGTGGTCGAGTACTTCGCTCGTCCTGCCGCGCTCGACGATCTTGCCGTCATGCATGACCATCACCTCGTCGGTGATGGCGCGGGCGACGGTCAGATCATGGGTGATGAACAGATAGGCGATGCCGAGCTTCTGGTTGAGGTCGGCGAACAGATCGAGGATCTGGGCGCGGATCGAGACATCGAGCGCCGAGACCGGCTCGTCGGCGACGACCAGTTTCGGCCGGGTGATGATGGCGCGGGCGATCGAAAGGCGCTGGCGCTGGCCGCCCGAAAACTCATGCGGATACTTGTCCATGTCGCCTGGTGAGAGGCCGACCTCGTGCAGCGCATACGCCACCATCTCGCGCCGCGCGGCGGGCGACGGCTTCTTCTCCAGCACATGCAGCGGCTCGGCCACCAGTCTCTCGACCTTCTGGCGTGGGTCGAACGAGCCATAGGGGTCCTGGAACACGACCTGCATGTCGCGCCGTGCCGGTTTCAGCTCCGCCTCGCTCTTGCCGGTGAGGGTATCGCCGCGGAAGCGGATCGTACCTGATGTCGGCCTGTCCAGCGCCAGGACCATGCGGGCAAGCGTCGACTTGCCGCAACCGGAGCGCCCGACCAGCGCCACCGACTGGCCGGGCGCCATCGAGAAGGAAACATCGTCGACGGCGCGGATGGGAGCCCCTCGCTTGAAAAGCGAAATGCGCCGTGCCGGATAGTCGCGCGTCACGCTCATTACCTCGAGCAGGGGCTTGCCTTGGCCGACCTCATGCGTTCTGGCGCGCGCGGGCACATGCATCGAGGCCTGCGCCAGCTGGCGCGTATAGGGATGAAGCTGTCCGGACAGAATGCGCGCCGTGTCGCCGGCTTCCATCACCTCGCCATGGCGCAGGATGGTGATGCGATCCGCCATCTCGGTCACCACGGCGAGGTCGTGCGAGATAAGCAGCAGCCCCATGCGGTTTTCCGCAACCAGGTCGCGCAGCAGGTCGAGGATCTGCGCCTGCAGCTCCACGTCGAGCGCGGTCGTCGGCTCGTCGGCGATCAGCAGCTTGGGCTTCAGCGCACAGGCGATGGCGATGACGACGCGCTGGCGCTGGCCGCCGGACAGCTCATGCGGATAACGCGACAGCGGGAACTGCGCTGCCGGCAAGCCGACCCGGTCGAGCATTTTTCGCGCCCGTTGCTCGGCGTCAGCGCGGCGCGCCCTGGTGTGCCAGCGAATACCCTCGGCGACCTGCTCGCCGATGGTCTTGACCGGGTTGAGCGCCGTCATCGGCTCCTGGAACACCATGCCGATGTCGTCGCCGCGCAGCGCGCACATCTGGTCCTCGCTCGCCGCCAGGATGTCGATGCCGTCGAAGGTAACGCGTCCCGTGGCGCGTGCCGCCCAGGGCAAGAGCTGCATCACGGTGAGCGCAGTCATCGACTTGCCGGAGCCGGATTCGCCGACCAGCCCCATCACTTCGCCGGGCGCCACGGACAGCTCGATGTCCCTGAGGATGGGCGTGCCGCCGATGGCCAGCGACAGCTTCTCGATTTCGAGCAGGCTCATCGCTGCCGCCGCGACTTCGGATCGAGAATGTCGGCAATGCCGTCGCCAAGCAGGTTCAGGCCAAGCACGGTGACGACGATCGCCATCCCGGGAAAGATCGCCATCCACGGCGCCACCACCATGCGGGTCTGGGCGTCGAACAGCATGCGGCCCCAGCTCGGCATCGGCGGCTGCGTACCCAGCCCGACATAGGAAAGCCCGGCTTCGGCCAGTATGCCCAGCGCGAACTGGATGGTGCCTTGCACCAGCAGCAGCGTGGCGATGTTGGGCAGCACATGTTCGATGCTGATCAGCGTCCTGCTTTTGCCGGCGGCGCGGGCGGCGAGGATGAATTCGCGCGGCCAGATCGCCAGGGCGCCGGCGCGGGCGACGCGCGCGAACACCGGGATGTTGAAGATGCCGATGGCAATGATGGCGTTGAACGCGCCGGGCCCGAAGATGGCGGTGATCATGATTGCCGAAAGCAGCGCCGGAAAGGCGAAGACCAGGTCGTTCAGCCGCATCAGCACGTCGTCGGCGATGCCGCCACGCGCCGCGGCAAAGGCGCCGAGCGGCACGCCGACGCCCATGCCGATGCCGACCGCCACCAGCGCCACGGCAATCGAGTTGCGGGCGCCAACCATGATCATCGACAGGATGTCGCGACCGAAATGGTCGGTGCCGAACCAGTGCGCCAGCGACGGCGCCTGGGTCTTGTCGGAAATGACCAGCCTGGTGACGTCGTAAGGCGTCCACTCGAAGGAGAGGATCGCGACCGCAGCCACCAGTGCGGTGACGACGAAGCCGGCGAGGAACGAACGGTTTCGAAACGCCTTGGCCAGGATGCCTGCAAGGTTCTCGTCGGGGATGTCGATGTGCAGCGTCATTGCCTGCCTCTCAGGCGCGGATCGACCACCGCATAGGAGAGATCGACAACGAAATTGACGATGATGACGGCGGCAACCAGCAGCATGACGACGCTCTCGACCACGATCAGGTCACGCTGGTTGATTGCCTGGAACACCAGCCGGCCGAGGCCGGGCAAATAGAAGACGTTCTCGATGATGATGGTGCCGGCAAGCAGGAAGGCGAATTGCAGGCCTAGAATGGTGACCACCGGGATCAAGGCGTTGCGCAGCGCATGCCGCCACAAGACAAGACGATAGGGCAGGCCCTTGGCGCGGGCGGTGCGGATGTAATCCTCATTCAGCACTTCAATCAGCGCCGAGCGGGTGACCCGGGCGAGGATCGCCGCCTGCGGCAGAGCGAGGGCGACCGCCGGCAGGAGCAGCGACTTCAGCGCCGGCCAGACGCCGGCGCCCCAGCCGGGAAAACCGCCGCCCGGCACCAGCCGCAGCCAGACGGCGAACAGATAGATCAGCATCAGCGCAAACCAGAAATTGGGCACGGCGACGCCAAGCTGGGCGGCGCCCATCGCAACCGTGTCGCCGGCCCGGCCGCGCCGGCTGGCGGAAAACAGCCCGACCGGGATGGCAATGACTGTGGACAGCGCCAGCGCCATCAGCGCCAGCGGCAGCGAGACGACGAGACGCTCACGGACCAGATCGATGACCGGCACCGAATAGGTATAGGAACGGCCGAAATCGAGGCTCAGCAAGCCGCCGGCCCAATGCAGATAGCGCAGCACGACGGGAGCGTTGAGACCCATCTGGTTGCGCAGCAATTCGATCTGGTCGGCGCTGGCGTTCAGGCCAAGCATCAGCCGCGCCGGGTCGCCGGGAATGATCTCCAGCACGGCAAAGACCACCATCGAGGCCAGAACCAGCGTGACGACGGCGATGGCGAGGCGCTTGAGGAGGTAGGCGGTCATGAGGAGACCGGTGCAAGCACTGGGCGAAGCTTGCGTTCCCGCCCACCCCCCTCTGTCCTGCCGGACATCTCCCCCTCAAGGGGGGAGATTGGCAGTTTCCACGCCGGCACTGTCCCTGCAACGCTAGTGGTTAGCGAAAGCGGCGGTGAGGGCTCAATCTCCCCCCTTGAGGGGGAGATGCCCGGCAGGGCAGAGGGGGGTGGGACGGAGTGCAACTTTCGCCCTTCTGTCAGCGACCCGCTCAATCCGTCCACTTCACCTTGGTCAGGTCGTTGGCCTGGATCGGGGCATTTTCCCACAGGCCCTGCAGTTTGGCGTCCCAGACGCCGACCTTCGGCAATTCGTAGAGGAAGCCGACCACGGCGTCATCGGCCAGGACCTTCTGCGCCTCGCCGAGCAGCGTCGTGCGCTTGGCCTCGTCGGAGGTAAGGTTCAATTCGTCGATGATCTTATCGAAGGCCGGATTGTCATAGTTGAAGTAATAGTCCTTGCGCGAATAGATATCGATGTCATTGGGCTCGGTGTGGGAAACGATGGTCAGGTCGTAATCCTTCTTGGTGAAGACCTGGTCCAGCCATTGCGCCCATTCGACCGGGATAATCTCGAGATCGATGCCGATTTCGCGAAGCTCGGAGGCGATGATCTCGCCACCAAGCCGCGCATAGGAGGGCGGCGGCAGCTTCAGCGTCGCCTTGAAGCCATTCTCCAGGCCGGCTTCCTTCAGCAATTCCTTGGCCTTCTCCACATTGTGCGGATAGAGGCCGGTCAAGTCGACATAGGCCTTGCTGGCGGGCGACATGTGCGAGCCGATCGGCACGCCGAGGCCGGCCGAGGCGCCGTCGATGATCGCCTTGCGATCGAGCGCAAAGGAAATCGCCTGCCTGACCTGCAGCTTGTCGAAGGGCGGCTTCTTGTTGTTGATCGACAGGATGGTTTCACCCTCGGTCGAGCCGATCACCACCTTGAAGCGCGGATCGTCCTTGACCTGGGCGACGCTGTCGGGGTCGAAGAACGGAAAGGCCTGAACGTCGCCGGAAAGCAGCGCCGGAACGGCGGCGGCGGCATCCGGAATGATGCGGAACTCGGCCTTGTCGAGGAACACCGGGGCGCCCCAGTAATTGTCCGACTTGACCAGCGTGATCGATGAGCCCTTGGCCCAGTTCTGGAACTTGAACGGGCCGGTGCCGATCGGTTTTTCCTTGTTGGTGTCGGCTGTCTCAGGCGCCACGATCACCGCGTCGCCCCAGCCCATATTGTAGAGGAACGAGCCTTGCGGGTTCTTCAGCGTGACCTTCACCGTCGCGGGATCGACGACCTCGACCTTGTCGATGGCGGCAAACAGGGCCTTTTGCGCGTTGACGGAATTGTCGGCGCGGGCACGGTCGAGCGAGAATTTCACGTCGTCGGCGTTGAAGTCGGTGCCGTCATGGAATTTCACGCCTGTATGCAGCTTGAAAGTGTAGACCTTGCCGTCGTCGGAAATGCTCCAGCTTTGCGCGAGATCGGGCAGCACCTCGCCGTTCGGGCCGATGCGGGTCAGGCCCTCGAAGACATTGGCATAGAGTACCTCGTCGATTGCCGCGGCGGCACCCGCGGTCGGGTCGAGATGCGGGGGTTCGAGCGTAATGCCGATGACCAGGTCGGTGCGCGCGGCCATCGCTGAGGTCCCGGCGGCCAACGCCAGCGCCGCGGCGGCCAGAATGGTTTTCCACAATTTCATCGTGCAACTCCCCATGTCTAAAACACGTGCTCAAACCCGGGCGGATAGAAGCGTGAATTCGCCCCCGAGTAAATTGCGTTTCGTACCGTGTGCCGACGCCGGGAGGAATGTTTTTCCGCCCATGGCCGGATCATGGCGGGCCGGCGCCCCTCAGCAGCACGCCGAGGCCGATCGCCATCACCTTTGCCGAGTCCAGCATGTCGGCAATGCCGACCCATTCATCGGGCCGATGGGCGAGATCGAGGATGCCCGGGCCATAGGCGATGCAGTCATAGATGTGGCCGATACGGGCGATGTGCTTCTGGTCGTAGGTGCCGGGCGAAATCACGTAATCCGGTTCGCGGTCGAATATCTCCATGATGCCTTGCGCGACCGCCTTAACCACCGGCGCGTCGCGCTCGGTCATCAGCGGCAGCACCTCCATCAGATCGCGGATTTCGTAATCGAACTTTTTGCGCTCGCGCTTCAGCCGTTCGAGGATATCGGTCACCTCGCTCTTGACCGCAGCGAGATCCTCTTCGAGCAGGAAGCGGCGGTCGATGGTCAGCCGGCAGGAATCGGGCACGTTGGGCGAGGGCAGGCCGGGCCGGAAATCCTCCGTCTGGCCGCCATGGATCGAGTTGATGTTCATGGTCGAGCGTTTTGCGCCTTCGGGCACGACCGGCATGCGCGTCATCTTGCTGTCGAGCGCCGGAAACAATTCATCCTCGAAGGCCCGCAGCACGGCGCCCATATGGCGCACCGCATTGTCGCCGAGGAACGGCATCGAGCCGTGCGCGATCTCGCCCTTGGTCTCGATCTCCGCCCACCAGACGCCGCGATGGCCAAGGCAGATGCGATCCTTGTTGAGCGGCTCGGGAATGATGACGTGGTCGACCTTCGGCCTGGAGAAATAGCCGAGCTTGGCCAGATGCGCGACGCCGCCAAAGCCGCCGGACTCCTCGTCGACCGTCCCCGAAATCTCGATGGCGCCGGGAAAATCGGGAAACACCTCCATGAAGGCTTCAGCGGCGATGATCGAGGCGGCAAGCCCGCCTTTCATGTCGCATGCGCCGCGGCCATAGACCTTGCCATCCCTGACGATGCCGGCGAACGGATCGAGGCTCCAGCCGTCGCCGGGCTCGACGACGTCGATGTGCGAATTGAAGTGCACGCAAGCACCCGGCGCCCGGCCATCGAAGCGGGCGACGACGTTGACGCGCGGGTAACGGTCAGTGTCGCCAGGCGTGCCCTCGGCACGGATGAATTCGATCTCAAAACCACGCTTCTTCAGCCGCGCGCCGATATATTCGGCACATGGCCGATAGGCTTCGCCGGGCGGATTGATGGTCGGAAAGCGGATCAGATCCGCAGTCAGTGCAACCAGATCATCGGCCCGGTCATCGATAGCCTTGAGGAGCCGTTCGTTCGGTTCGTTCATTCGGCGAATTGAGCAGCGGATGAGGGGGTTTTGCAAGCCCGATGGCGAATTGCCAGGCGATTGCGTGTCGTTACGGCAACTATTGCGGGAAATCGTTCAAATTCGCTGCTTTGGATTGGTGAAATCGTCAGGGAGTAGGTGTTAGCTCGCTGGCTTGCCATCAAAACGCTGGAGAACAGCGTGACGGCAGGCAGGCAAGGGGCATCAAAGGGGTTTGATTGCATGAAAAACACTGTTCTCATGGCAGCGGCATTGATGGCGATGCTGTTCGGTTCGTCGTTCGAGAGCCGGGCGGCCAGCCTGGTCGCGAACATCGACATATCCTCACAGACGATGACGGTAAGATACGGGCTTTCGTATTATCGGTGGAGCGTTTCCACCGCCCGCAAGGGCTACATCACGCCGCGCGGCAGTTACCGGCCACAGCGGACGGCCCGGATGTGGTATTCGCGCAAATACGACATGTCGCCAATGCCCTATTCGGTGTTCTTCCGCGGCGGCTATGCCATCCACGGCACCGGCGCGATCCGGCAATTGGGGCGCCCGGCATCGCATGGCTGTGTGCGCCTCCACCCCAGCAACGCCGCCGCGTTCTATTCGATGGTGCGCGAAGCCGGCTTCGGCAATACGCGGATTCTCGTGACGAATTAGGGCCTGCTCCTCGGCCCGCAATAAAAAACCCGCCGGAGCGGCGGGTTCGTTGGGGCCAAATAGCACCATACCGAAATTAGTAGCATAGCTGCCGGCACAAAGCAAGAACAAAATAAGGCTTGCACCCAAAAAAGATGGTGCGCTCAGGCGGGTTTGTCGCGCATTGTCGCTGGCCGACGCTTTTTGCGGCCGCTGATCTCCCAGCGCTTGTGGAACCACATCCACTGGCCGGGGTCTTCGCGCACCCAGCGCTCGACCACGTCGTTGAGAAGCTGGGTGGTGGCGCGGACGTCGACACTGCCGCCGGCGGTGCGCGGCAAGGTGAGCTTGTCCTCGATCTCGAGCCGGAAACGGTTGTTCGGCAGGCGTACGCAGCGCGCCGGGTAGACATCGCAATCGTAGTGCCGCGCCAGGGTGCCGAGAACCCGGTTGCTCTCGCAGGGGCGGCCGAAGAATGTCGTCTCGAGCCCGCCGGTGAATTTTTGGTCGACCAGCACGCCGATATTGCCGCCTTTCTCCAGGATGGCCGCAAGCGCAAACGAGGCACCGGTCGAAGACGGCAGCAGCGATCCCATGCTCGAGCGGCGGGTCGAGAGGATGTAATCGGCGAGATAAGGGTTGTTGGGCGGGCGAAACAGCGCCGTGATGTTCATGCCGAAGGTCGCCGCCGCCACTGGCAGCAGCTCGAAATTCCCGAGATGCCCGGTGAAGACGATATGCGGCTTGTCCTCGCCGGCAATGCGCACGAAATGCTCCACGCCCTTGACCTCGACACGGACTGGCTTCGTCGCAGCGGGATCGTAGTCGAACAAAGCATCGAGAAAGATGTATTCGGCGGCCAGGCGGGCCATGTTGCCCCACATGTCGGAAGCGATCGCCTCGATCTCGGCATCGCTCTTTTCCGGATAGGCCTTGCGCAGATTGTCGACGGCGACCTGATGGCGCGCTACCCAGGGGCCGATGCGGCGGGCAGCGCGGTCGGCGAAATTGAGCGCGCTGTCGGGCGGCAGCAGGCGCAGCGCGGAGATGATGATCATAGCGACCCGCGCGACCAGCCAGTAGTTGAACTGGCGAAGCCGCCTGCCATAGCGGAATCCCAGGTCCCTGCGGATCTTCCTGAAGGCGTTGCCGATCATTTCAGCCGACGCGCAGGATGATCTTGCCGAAGACGTCGCGGCCTTCCATGCGCTTCAGCGCCGCATCGATGCCGTCGAAGCCGACCTCGGTGTCGATCACCGGCGCGACCAGGCCCGCGGCCATCTTCTGCATGGCGTCGGCCATATTTTCCATGCGGCAGCCGAACGAGCCGAGCAGCTTCAACTGCTGCTGGAACAACTGCATCAAATTGATCTGTGTCGACACGCCGGAGGTCGAGCCGCAGGTGACCAGCCGGCCGCCGCGCTTCAGGCACAGCATCGAGGCGGCAAAGGTGTCGGTCCCGACATGCTCGAACACCACGTCGACGCCCTTCTTCTTGGTCAGCTTGCGCACGATGCCTTCGAAGCGGTCGTCGCGATAATTGATTACGTGGTCGGCGCCGAGCGCCTTGGCCTTGTCGATCTTGTCGTTCGAGCCGACGGTGGTGATGACCGTGCAGCCCATCTTCTTGGCCAGCTGAATAGCGGCGGAGCCGATGCCGGAGCCGCCGGCATGGACCAGTATCGTCTCGCCGGGTTGCAGCCGGGCATTGTCGAACAGCATGTGCTCGACCGTGCCGAAGGTGACAGGCGCCACCGCCGCGCCGATTTCGCTCACGCCGGGCGGAGCTGGGACCAGAAGGCGCGCCGGCAGGTTGATCTTTTCCTGCGCAAAGCCGTCGAGATGGAAGCCGTGCACGCCCGAAACATGCTCGCAGAGATTGTCGCGGCCTTCGCGGCAGGCGCGGCAAAGACCGCAGGTGCGGGCGCCATAGATCGACACCAATTGCCCGGGCACAAGGCTGGAAACGCCGGGGCCGACCGCCTCGACCTCGCCGGAAGCCTCGGCGCCGACGACCAGCGGCAGCTTGCGCTTGGCAAAAGCCATGCCGCGCCAGCCCCAGACGTCGATGTGGTTCAGCGCCACGGCCTTGATGCGCAGCGTCACCTCGCCGAGCGCAGGTTGCGGCGGGGGCGGCAGGTCCACCGTTTCAAGGCGGCGGTCCTCGATAAGTTGCAATGCGCGCATGGTGCCTGTCGGTTCAGTCTGGCTGAAAAAGGTCGCTTAGACCGGTTCCCGCGCCATGACAAGGCAGGTGTTCTGGCCGCCAAAGCCGAAGGAGTTCGACAGGACGGTGCCGACCTCGGCGTTGCGCTTGGTGTTCGGCACCACGTCGAGCACGATTGCCGGGTCGGGATTGTCGTAGTTGATGGTCGGCGGAATGATGCTTTCGCGCATCGTCATCAGCGAAAATGCGGCCTCGACAGCACCGGCAGCCGATAGGGTATGGCCGATCATCGACTTGTTCGACGAGACCGGCATTGACGAGATCCGCTCGCCGAATACCGTCGACAGCGACAAATGCTCCATCTTGTCGTTTTCGGGCGTCGAGGTGCCATGGGCGTTGACATAATCGATCCCGTCCTCGCTCAGGCCGGCATCGGCAAGAGCGGCGCGCACCGCCGCGATCGCCGGCGAACCGTCCGGCTTGGAGCGGGTGCGATGGAAGTCGTCGGCCTTTTCGCCGCAGCCGCGCAATATGCCGAGAACGGTGGCGCCGCGGGCAAGTGCTGCCTCCAGCGATTCCAGCACAAGGGCGCCCGAACCTTCGGCCAGCACGAAGCCGTCGCGATCCTTGGAGAAGGGTTTTGAGGCCTTTTCGGGGATGTCGTTATGGGTGGAGAGCGCCGACAGAAGCGAGAAGCGGATCAGCGCCTCGGCGGTCGCCGAGCCGTCGGCGCCGATCGACAGCGCCCTGTCGCATTCGCCGCGGCGGATCGCCTCGACGCCGAGCTGGATCGCGGTGGCGCCCGAAGCGCAGGCTGTCGACAGCGTGATCGGCAGGCCGCGTGTGCCGAAACGGTCGGCAAGCCGGTCGGCAATCGAGCCGAACTGGGTGGTCTCGAAGATGTCGAGTTCCCTGAGGCCGCGCGCTACCCGCAGCAGCCTCTCGGCACCGGTGTCGTGCCTGTCTGAATTATTGGGCGCGTCGAAATTGTAGAGCGAAAAGCGCTCGCTCCAGTCGAGCTCGACCGGCGGCGAAGCGAGGAACAGCGGTCCGCCGAAATCGCCGGCATCGAGGCCGGCCTCCGACATCGCTTCCTGGGCGGCGGTTTCGGCAAGCTCATAGGTGAGGAGACTGGCGCCCTTGGAACTCGACGGCAGGAAATCGACCATGCCGGAGATGCGGGTGTTGAGATGATCGACCGGGAAGCGGGTGATCGGATGGATGCCGGACTTGCCTGAGGTAAGTGCCGCCCAATTGTCGGTTTTGCCAACACCGAGCGACGTCACCACGCCGATGCCGGTGACGGCGACGATGGGCCTGCCCATGTGGTCGTTCAGATTGGCCATTTGTTGTCCAAAAACCTGTTTCTCTTGGAGCGTCGGATCGCCCGAAACCGCGCCACACTTTTCGGTCCGATGCTCTAGGCGGCTTTGATCAGCGCCATGCCCTCGAATTGGTGATAGCCGATCGCCGTTGCAAGGACGGTCTTCGGGACACCGGCAAACGGTTTT
Source organism: Mesorhizobium sp. M0664 (assembly GCF_040320565.1). Classification (NCBI taxonomy): domain Bacteria; kingdom Pseudomonadati; phylum Pseudomonadota; class Alphaproteobacteria; order Hyphomicrobiales; family Phyllobacteriaceae; genus Mesorhizobium; species Mesorhizobium sp. M0664. The sequence continues at coordinate 78,816 of NZ_JAMYPW010000003.1, read as the reverse complement.
TCGACTGTGGCGTCGAAGACAGGATAGGCGGCCTTGCGGTCGACAGCCAGCGCCGCCAGCGCCACGGCAAAGGGGAACTGCGCTTCCTTCATGTGGCCAGTCAGCGTCGAAAAGCCGCGTGCGGCGATCGCCGGATTGGCGTCGAGCGCCGATTTCTCGGCGGCGGTCGCGGCATGGGCGCCCGAAGCGCCGGAGATCGCGAGCAGCTCGCCATTCGGCAATGCGGCTTGCTTCAACAGCACGGCGATCTCGCCGTCGAGTTCGTCCCGCCGGCGCCTGGCGCGACCGGACAGGACCGGGCCGAGTTCCGCATAGATCTTCCGGCCACGGCTTTCCGCATGCTCGCGCTGCTCCAGGACGAGAAACGCGCCGCCGGATCCGGTCACCACGCCGCCGCCTTCGGCACCTTGCCTCTGCCAGACCGGCCGCCACGGACCGCGATGCAGGTAGCCGGCCAGTTCATAGCCGAGCAGCATGTCGGAATGTTCGGTCTGGAAAGCGCCGCCGACCAGTATATGCGTCGACTGGCCGGAGCGGATGCGCGCGGCCGCGGTCTCGACAGCGGCAACGCCGGCACCTTCCTCGCCCATGAAGGTGCGCGACGACCCCGTCACCTTGTGGACGATCGAGATGTTGCCGGCGAGCAGGTTGGAAAGCTGTGCCAGAAACAGCGTCGGACGCAATTCGGTGGTCAGCTTCTCGTTGAGCAGCACGTCGCGGTCATTGCGGCTTTCCGATGCCGCGAGAATGGCCGCATCGACCGCCTCGTCGCGCTCGCCGCCGCCGGCGGCCACCACCATGTCCATGGTCGCGCAGAGTTCGTCATTACCCTTGATGCCGGCATCGTCGAGCGCAAGGCCGGCCGCATAGGTGCCGAGCCTCTGCCAGGTTTCCATCTGCCGCTGGTCGCCACGCTTGGCGATCTGCAGGTTCCAGTCGATCTCGGGCAGAGGATGGACCGTATAGGGCGAGAAGCGCGAGGCCTCCAGAACCGGCTCAAGCCGTGGCTGGAGGAGCTTTTGCCAATGCGCATCCGGACCCTCGCCCAGTGACGAGACAAGGCCGATGCCTGATATGACGACGTCGTGGGGGTTCATGGGAGGCTGTTGTGGGTCGGGCGCGTCAGGCGCTGTGTTCACGTGGCGTTCTTGGCGGCGACGAGCGCGTCGATCTTGGCGCACAGGTTCTTCATGACGAAATAGTCGTCGGTCGAAGCCTTGCCGTCATTGACTTCCTGCGTCCACTTTTCCAACGGCACCTTGATGCCGAATTCCTTGTCGATGGCAAAGACGATGTCGAGGAAGTCGAGGCTGTCGATGCCGAGATCGTCGATGGTGTGGCTTTCGGGCGTGATCGTCTCGATGTCGATCTCGCTGGTGTCGGCGATGATCTTGGCGACTTTGTCGAACGTGGTGGACAAGGGCTTTTCCTTCGATTGCGGGCGGAATCTGTCCGCATGTGTTTTGGGCTGTCTAATCGGTTTTTCCGGGCAGGAAAAGGCCTGATACGCCGCGCGCAGATGGGATTGCTGCCCAGGCAGAGCAATAGGGGTCGCTGGTAACCCCCGGCGATATGCCGAAACCGCCCCATCTCTGACCATTGGGTGTACCAATGTACCATGGTACAAAGATCTATGACCATAGAACGCGTGCAGACCGGGGTGCGCCTGGAAAAACGATTGGTGAAGGTGCTCAAGGCCTTGGCTGAGCATCGCGACATGAGCCTGGGTGACCTCATCGAGGGCATCCTGCTGCATGCTTTCGAAGGCCGGACACCGTTCTCCGCGGCGACCCTGGAAACAATCGGCCAATTGAAGCGCATCTACGAAATGGAGCTTGCCGCAGCGGACAGCCACGGTCTGGCGGAAACCGGCGGCGAGGGCGGATGACGAGCCATCTTGAGCGCAGCCACAGCATCGTGCTTTCGGGGCCGATCGACCGCGGCTTCCCGCTGTTCACGCCGATCGGAGAGACCCTGTGGGTGGACGGCTGGCGTATCGCATCCGCTATGTTCGCGTTACGCGGATTCGCGTTTCGGATTTGTCGAGGTGGCCTGCCGACCGACCACTAACGGAGGCACGGAGGCGTCGATTACCTATGCGTTCACGGCCTTGGAGCCCGGCAGGAGCATCCTATCTGTCCGAACTTACAGAGGACGCGTTCGCGGACATGATCGAGGGATGGAAGCTCCGTGTCGACGCTTGGCTGGTAGCGGTGAAAATCTGACGCCAAGTAACTTAAACGAATTGCCACTAAGGGTGGAATGTTACCTTCGTCTCGTAGATGGGAACGAGCAAGTAGCGGACAAAGCGGTCGCTCAGTGAAGTTTCCTGCGTTCTGTGCCTTGATGATGGGACAATTCTTCGCCGCTGATCGGAGCAACACCCGTGGCCATGCATTCCTTCCACATCCACATCCCGGATGAACAGATCGAGTACCTACAGCGTCGTATCCAATCGACAAGATGGCCGTCGTCGATCTTCGCATACGGATGGGACGACGGTACTGACGTTGATTTCCTCAGAAAGCTTTCACGTTACTGGGAATACGATTTCAGGTGGCGCGATCACGAAAAACGTCTGAACCTGTTGCCTCAGTTTAGGGTCACGATAGACGGGTGCGACATCCATTTCGTTCATCAGAAAGGAAAGGGGTCAGCACCCTTGCCGTTGATCCTCACTCATGGCTGGCCCGGCTCCTTCGCCGAGTTCGAGCACGTCATTCCGCTGCTCACGGATCCTGCCAAATACGGCGGGGATGCCGAGGACGCCTTCGATGTCGTCGCACCGTCGCTTCCGGGTTTCGGCTTCTCGTCCCCGCCGCATCAGGCCGGCGTTAGCTCAAAGCGTGTCGCGAAGCTGTGGCGGGGGCTGATGCGCGAACTGGGATATGATCGCTTCGCCGCACAAGGTGGCGACATCGGCGCAGGCGTCTCGACCTGGCTCGCTCGGCTTTACCCGGACGACCTTATCGGATTGCACCTGAATTACATTCCAGGCAGTTTCCGCCCGACCCTTGGTCGCGACGACCCACCTGTCACGCCGGAGGAGAAGGCATTCCTCGACAGTGCGGCGAATTTCGCTGCAACGGAGGGAGCCTACGCTTTTCTGCAGGGGACCAAGCCCCAGACGCTAGCCTTTGCACTGACAGATTCCCCAATCGGGCTAGCCGCATGGATTGCCGAGAAGTTCCGCAGTTGGAGCGACTGCGAAGGCGAACTCGAACGCGCCATCCCTCTAGACACGCTGCTTACCGACATCTCGCTCTACTGGTTCGGTAACACGATCGAGGCCTCGCTCCGGATTTACAAAGAGAACCGGCTCTGCCCCCTGATCTTCGGGCCAAGAGAGCGAATAACACCGCCCCTCGGCGTTGCAGTCTTCCCCCGAGAGCTTCCTATGCCACCTCGCTCCTGGGTCGAGCGAGTCTTCCGTGTCGAGCGCTGGACCGACATGCCGAAAGGAGGACATTTCGCGGCGATTGAGCAACCCGAACTCCTGGTCGAGGACATCCGGGCGTTTTTTCGGCCGCTGAGGCTCCGGCCGGCCAAGTAGAGGACGAAAACCTCGCCCGTTGTCACGGCTCGGAAGTCCTGATGAGACGGTACCATCGCATTCGCTTTCGTTGAAAGCGCCCGTTGGTCCTGACTAAGGGTCAATGGGTCAATGTCGACCTTCGACTCGATCAAGACCTCATCGCGGGTCGGAACCGGTATTCCGCTTAAGATACCAAACGCTAGATTTCACTACTAGCGAACGCTTCAACCGGCGCCGGCGCAGTCAGAAAGTGACGCGGCCGAGTACTCGCAGGCCGTCGCCTTGCGGCTCGACGACCACGGCCTCGCCTTCGCGCGGCGAGATGCCGGTCAATTCCTTGATGTTTTCGAGATGCGTGACCATGACCAGATTGTCGGACCCGGAATAGCCGCGGATCTCGGCCAGGATCGCAGCGATCTGGGCGGCCTTCTCCTTTTCGTCGGTCTTCAGCAGGTCAAGCGGTGCGAACGGCTCCGGTTCGCTTTCGAAAGCAATGCGGGCGGTCTCGAGGCAGCGGCAATAGCGGCTGGACAGCACGCGCTCGACCGGTGCGGCGCGGGCGCCAAACAGCGCGCCGATCTTGCGTGCCTGTTGCTTGCCGCGCTCAGAGAGATTGACCTGGGTGGCGCATTTGCCGAGATCGAAATTGGCCGCATCGGTGGTGCCTGTGACCATGGCATGGCGAAGCAGGACCACATGCCCGCCGTCGCGCAGCAGCGCCCAGCCGGCTTCCGTCGCATGGGCTGTGGCGGAAACGGCAAGCAACAGCAGCGCCAGCACAAATCGAAGCATCAGACATCCTTTTCGGGTGACCGGCAGGCAGGTCCCCGGTGACCGGCATATAGGGACGGCAAAGCCGGCTGAAAGACAAGCCGAGTGCAACCTGCGGCCGAAACGCCTATTTCTTCGCTATCTGCTTCTTCACCAGATCGATCTTGCGGTCGGTCAGCGGGATCGGGAGTGTGTAGCCGGCTTCGGTAAAGCCCTGCTTGGCGTTTTCGAAGAATTCGATCGCCTTTTGGTATTCGGCATTGCCACCGCCATAGCTGCCGCGGTTCCAGTGGACGTCGCCGAGATTGTTCTGCTCGAAGGCCCATTGCATCGGCTGGCTTTCGCGGGTGAAGACCTTGAGTGTCGCCTCGAAGGCGGCTTCGGCTTCATCCAGATATTTGCCGGTGCGTTCGAGATTGCCGAGATTGGTCAGGCTCATGCCGATGCCGTTCTGCGCGTTTGCCCAGTCGACGGGCGAGGTCTCGAAGGTCAGCACCTCCAGCGCCGCCCGGCGCGCGGCGATCGATGCGGCCAGTTTGCCGGGGTCGGCCTCGCTCATGCTCAGCCATTGCAGCGCCGAGCCGAGGCCGGCCTGCGCCAGTGCCCATTGCCGCGGCGTCGTCTCGCGCTTGTATTCGCGCAGTGCATCGCGATAGGCCTCGATCGCCGCCTCGTAATGCACCGGCTTGTCGGTCACGCCGCCGAGCAGTTGCAGCGTGTTGCCGAGATTGTAGTGGGTCATTGCCCAGTCGAGCGGAAACTCCTTTTTGGTATAGACGCGCCGTGCCGCCCGGTATGCAGCAGCCGATTGCTCAAGCCTGGCAGGATCGCGCGTGCGCTGGCCGAGCGTCTGGTAGATCGAGCCGAGATTGTTCTCCGCCGAAGCCCAATCCGTCGGAAAACGTTGGCGTGTGAATATGGTCAGCGCGTCGCCATAGGCAGCAACCGCCTCTTCGAGCAGGCCGGTGCCGAGATCGAAACGGGCAGCACTGCTCAGCGCGTTACCCAGATTGAGACGGCTGCTCGCCCAGGAGAGCGGGAAGGTGTCGCGTGTGCGGATTTCGAGCGCGGCGCGGAATGCCGCGGCTGCCTCGTCGATTTTCGCCTTGTCGTTGCGTTGCGTGCCGAGAGACACCAGCGTATTGCCGAGATTGTTCTGGACCATCGCCCACTGAACGGGCGCCTTTTCGCGCGTGTATTCTTCAAGCGCCAGCCGGTAGGCGGCCTCGGCCTCGGTCAGGCGCGCGCCGCCGGGTTCGCGTTCCGAAAGCGCGTAAAGCGCAAGGCCAAGGTTGCTTTGCGAGGCGGCCCAGTCCAGCGGGACTTTGTCGCGCGGCCGCTTCTCCAGCGTGGCGCGCATCGCCACCACTGCTTCGTTCAGGCGTTTCGGGTCGCTCTCGCGTTCGCCGATCTTCAACAGCACATTGGCCAGGTTATTCTGGGCGGCCGCCCAGTTGATGTCGTCCTTCTCGCGCTCGAACACGGCAATCGAATCGCGAAAGATGTTCGCTGCCTCTTCCAGCCGGTCGATTTGGCGCTCGCGCTCGCCGATCGTCTGCAGCACCACAGCCATGTTGTTGCGGGTGATCGCCCAGTCGCGGTTCTGCTCGCCATTGGGGATGAAGTTCAGGATGACGCGGTAGGCGTCGATGGCGTGCTGCAGCGCTTGCCTGTCGCCGGTGGCGTTGCCATGCGCGTTAAGCGCTTCCGCCTCCTGGTTCTTGTAGTTCCAGCGCAGCCTGTCGTCCCATTTCTCGACCAGCGAGAAGGCCTTGCCGTAATCGTTGGCGGCCGACAGATAGTCGAAGACCAGCGCCGAAGCGTCGGCGCGCCTGGCATAGATCGCCGCGTCGGCAAGACGCTTCTGCCTGACCAGATCCTCTGCCCGATCGACCACGCCGCTGGCCTGCTCGACCCGGCCCACCGCCTGGTCGAGGAAGTTGCGCGCGGTGACGATGGCGCCCTGGCCGATCGCCTTGTCGGCCGAGGCGACGAGGCGGCTGATCTCGGGGTCGTCGGTGCGCAGCGCGTCGCGCTCGGAGATCATCTTCTTCAGGCGCTCGGCCTGGGCGTCGAGCAGCTTTTGCAGGTCGGTGGGGTCCTCCGGCATGTTTTCGGTGCCGAGCGCCTTCAGCACGCCATAAAGCGCGTCGAGCGGGACGCCGTCCTGCAGCGAGGCCAGTTCGACCTGTACCCGCTTGGGGTCAGGCAACTCGGCGATCGTCAGCAGCAATTGCCGCCGCTCGCCGGTGATCAGGCCGTCGTCGCCGGTCGGCTCCTGCGGTGCAACGCCGAAATAGAGCAGCCGGCGCAGGCTTTCATTGACCCATGGCCGCTGCTTTGCCTTGGTGTCGAGATAGACCTCCTCTGTCACCATGCGCATGACCGAGCCGAACTCGGTGCCCTTCATCGCCGCGAGATGGCGCAGAAGTGCCGCTGCGTAGGGGCTGTTTTCGCCGACGATGCCATCGAGTGCCGGCCGCCCCGGCTCGGCGGCAAAGCCGATCACCGTTCCCAGATTTTCCGTCGCGGTCGCGTTCGCCAGTGCCCTGGCGCCGCGCACCGGCTCCAGGCCGCCGGCGCCAATCGGCGAGGCCGAGGCCGTCGGCGCCCGGCGCAGCACCGCATCCGCCGGAAACGGGTTGGTGCGGCAGGCATCGAGCAGCATGATCGTTACCGGCACGGTCGTCTTCAATTCGTCCATGACGGCGGAGATCGGCACCAGGGCCTGATCGGCGTCCTTCAATGAAGAAACGTCGGCGTCGACCGGCACCAGATAGTTTTCGCCGCCGGCCTCGATGCCGTGGCCGGAATAGTAGATCAAGGCGACGTCGGCGTCCTCTGCATCCTCGGCGAAACGCTCGAGGTCGCGCTTCAGCTTTGCCGTGTCGCGGTCGGTGACGCTGCGCGCGTCGAAGCCGAGATCGGTCAGCATCTTGGCGATGTCGCGGGCGTCGTTGGCGGGGTTGGGAAGAGCCGCTATGTGCTGGTATTTCGACTGGCCGACAATCAGCGCCACGCCCTTGAGGCTCGCCGGCTCCACGGCATGAGCCGAGGTCACCACGAGGCAAAGCAGGGCGCCGACGAAAGCCGTCAGCCACGCCTGCTTGAAGAAGTGCTGATTTCCGACAAGGCCCATTCGCCGCGTTTCCCCCAACAACCCTGTATAGCGCCGGCATCCAACCATGAGCAAATTCGGGCAAGATCCGAGCGCCCGGATTGTTGGCCGGTACATTCGCGAGGGAAGGGCGATTGCGCCGCCGCCGAGCCTCGCCTATCACGGGAAAAATGTCTCCGCTTACCGAAACCGTCCTCTTCGTTTTCAGTCTTGTCGGGCTCGGCTATCTTGCCGGGTTGACCAGCTATTTGAAGCCGGCGAGCGGCGAGGGCGTATCCGAATTCGCCATCAACGTGGCAATGCCGCTTTTGCTGTTCCAGACCATGGTAAAGGCTGATTTCCACGGCGTGGCTCCGTGGTCGCTGTGGGGCGCCTATTTCGCGGCGGTGGCGCTTACCTGGGCTGCCGGCCATCTGGTCATTACGCGTATCTTCGGGCGGGACGCCCGCGCCGGCGTCGTCGGCGGCGTGTCATCGTCCTACTCCAACGTTGTCCTGCTCGGCGCGCCCTTCATCATCGGCGTGTTCGGGCCGGCCGGGTTCGAAGTGCTGTCACTGCTCGTCTCCATTCACCTGCCGGTGATGATGATGGCCTCGATCATCCTGTTCGAGATGTTCGGCCGCGGCGGCAGCGAGCCGGTGCATCCGCTCCGCGTCGTCAGGAGCTTTCTCAGGCGGGTATTCATCAATCCGCTGATCATCGGCATACTGGCCGGGCTGGCGTGGCGCTTCACCGGTGCGCCGCTGCCGGTGCTTGCGACGCGGCTGAGCGACGCGCTGGCCGGCACCGCCGCTCCGGTGGCGCTGTTCGCCATGGGGCTCAGCCTGCGCCGTTTCGGCATTTCCGGCAATGTAAGGCCGGCGCTGGCGCTGTCGGCGCTGAAACTGTTCCTGATGCCGGCGCTGGTTCTCGGCCTGGTCTGGCTGATCGGCCTGCCGCCATTGACGGCCAAGGTGGCGGTCATGGTTGCGGCGTTGCCGTCCGGCATCAATTCCTATCTCATCGCGGTGCAGTTCAACACCGGCCAGGCGCTGGCGTCGAACCAGATGACCATCGCCACCGCCTGTGCGGTCGTGACCACTGCGTTTTGGCTGACAGTGGTCGTCCATGTTTTTGGATAAGAACTCGGGTTTTTGGATAAGAACCCGGGTTTTTTGGATAAGAATCCGGGTTTTTGGATAAGAACCCGGCTGCATCGCCTCTCGCTTTGGCTGGCCCAAACCCTATATGCCATCTTGTGATTGCTTGCGGGGCTTGCCCTGGGCTAAGAGCAGTGGCTCTAGCGATGCTATCGCGCACGTCCATTCACGAAATCAGCGACCGGCCCGCCAGGTGCCGAACGGAGGCGAGATCATGCTTCAGAAAACCAGCCATTTCATGCGGCAGGCCAATCTCATCAATGGCGAATGGGTGCAGGCCGATTCAGGCCAGACGGTCGACGTCAACAATCCTGCCACCGGCCTCAAGATCGGCACGGTGCCGAAGTCGGGCAAGGCCGAGACCCGCCGCGCCATCGAAGCCGCCGACGCGGCCTTCCAGACATGGCGCAAGACCACCGCGCTCGAACGCTCGAAGCTGTTGCGCAAGCTGCACGACGCGATGATGGATAATCAGGACGTGTTGGCCGAACTGCTGACCATCGAGCAGGGCAAGTCGCTGTTCGAATCGAAGGGCGAGATCGGCTCGGCCGCGTCCTACATATTGTGGTTCGCCGAAGAAGGCCGCCGCACCTATGGCGACGTCGTGCCGTCGCCTTGGGCGGACCGCCGTATCCTGGTGACCAAGGAGCCGGTCGGCGTCATCGCCGCCATCACGCCATGGAATTTCCCGTCCTCGATGCTGGCCCGCAAGCTCGGTCCGGCGCTTGCCGCCGGCTGTACCGCCGTGGTCAAGCCGGCGTCGCAGACGCCTTACTCCGGCCTTGCCTGGGGCGCGCTTGCCGAGGAAGTCGGCTTCCCTAAAGGCGTAATCAATATCCTGACCGGCGCCGCCGGTGAGATCGGCGACGAGATCTGCGCCAACCCGCTGGTCAAGAAGATCACCTTCACCGGCTCGACGGAGGTCGGCAAGATCCTGATCCAGAAGTCGTCGGTGACGGTCAAGAAAGTGTCGATGGAGCTCGGCGGCAACGCGCCGTTCATCGTCTTCGATGACGCCGATCTCGAGCGGGCCGTCGCCGGCGCCATCACCGCCAAGTACCGCAATTCCGGCCAGACCTGCGTCTGCACCAACCGCTTCCTGGTGCAGGCCGGCATCTACGACCAGTTTGTCGAAAAGCTGGCTGCTGCGAGCAACGGGCTGAAGGTCGGTTCCGGCCTCGAGGAAGGCGTCCAGCAGGGACCGCTGATCGACGAAAAGGCGGTGGAGAAGGTCGAGGAGCTGATTGCCGACGCTACTGCCAAGGGCGGCAAGGTCGTCGCCGGCGGCAAGCGCCACGCGCTCGGCGGCTCGTTCTTCCAGCCGACGGTGATCGCCAATGCGACGCCGAAGATGCGCTTCATGAAGGAAGAAATCTTCGGCCCGGTGGCGCCGGTATTCAAGTTCGAAACCGAGGAAGAGGCCGTGGCACTCGCCAACGACACCGAGTTCGGGCTGGCCTGCTACTTCTACACCGGCGATCTCGGCCGCGCCTTCCGGGTCATGGAAGGGCTGAAATACGGCATGGTCGGCGTCAATGAAGGGCTCATCACCACCCCTGAAGCGCCGTTCGGCGGCGTCAAGGAATCGGGCCTCGGCAAGGAAGGCGGCCATCAGGGCATCGAGGATTATCTCGACACCAAATATGTCTGCATCGGCGGACTTGGTCTCTAGAAGCCTGATGCGGTAATACCGAAAACGATCCTGGGCCGCTTCGAAAGGCCAGGCTGGCATCGATCAATGAACTTGCGAGCATGGCAATGAAGGACGGCGAGGTTTTCGGCACGACGCAGGCGGGCGAGGCCGTCCGCCGCTTCACCATCCGTGGAGGCGGCCTCACCGCCAACATCATCGGGCTGGGTGCGATCATCCAGGATCTGCGTCTGGCCGGGCACGACGCGCCGCTGGTGCTCGGCTATGATCGTTTCGAGCACTATGAGACGGACACCGCCTTCTTCGGCACCGTCGTCGGGCGCTATGCCAACCGTATCCGCGACGGCCGCTTCACGCTTGCCGGCAAACGCTATCAGACCGAGCGCAATTTCCTCGAAAAGCACACGCTGCATGGCGGTTCGCAAGGTTTTTCGCGCCGGGCCTGGGCGGTTTCGCTGCATGGCAGGGATTTTGTCACGCTGACCCTGCACGACCCCGACGGCACGATGGGCTTTCCCGGCGCGCTCGACGTGACCTGCACCTACCGGCTCAAGATCCCCGGCACGCTCAGCGTCGAACTGACCGCCACCTGCGAGGAGCCGACGTTCTGCAACCTCACCCAGCATTCCTATTTCAACCTGGATGACGGCGGCGCCGGCGACATTCTCGATCACCGGCTGATGCTGAATGCCGGCGCCTATCTGCCGGTCGACGCGGATCTCATTCCGACAGGCACGGTAAAGCCGGTCGACGGCACGCCTTTCGACTTTCGCCAGGCGCGGCCGCTGCGCATGGAGACCGAGGGCGAACAGCTCCCCTATGACCAGAATTTCTGCCTCGCCTCAACGCGCGGGCCGCTGAAGCAGGCGTCGTGGGCGCAAGGCGCGAATTCCGGCGTCGAGATGGAGCTCTGGACGACCGAGCCGGGCGTCCAGCTCTATACCGGCCAGTATCTGGCGCCGTCCTCGCCTGGACTGGGCGGACGCCATTACAAGGCGTTTTCGGGCTTTTGCCTGGAGCCGCAAATCTGGCCGGATGCGCCGAACCGGCCGTATTTCCCGCAAGCCACGCTGTGGCCCGGGCAGATCTACCATCACGTGACCGAATACCGGTTCAGGCTGCCTTAGGGCGGGACCCCCCGGAAACCGGCATGGTTTTGCTGCGCTGACCTCCGGTTCGGAAAGGGTCATGCAAAATTCAAAGTGTTATAGCGTCCTTTGCGCGTCCAATGACGCGCGGCGCACTGGAGTCAAAACGCAATCACTCTGAACGACCGACTTCGAACTCTCTTGGACCTTTGACGCCGAGAGCCCTGACGACGCAAGTTGACCCTTATCCGACATTCGGGCTCTCATGCAGCAAAGTACACAGACCTGAAAAGCTGTCTTTCAGGGGCGGCGGCAATGGCATCAACCTGCGACCTGCTGTAAGCTTGGAAAGCGGGTAACAATCCGCGAAGGATTGGGGGATGGAACGTCATCTCGCAGCCGTCCTGATTGCCGATGTCGTCGGCTATGGCCGCTTGAGCCAGATCGACGACGAGGGTACGCGTGCGCTTTTCCGAACCGACCTGAACGAAGTATTCAAGCCAAGGATCGCTGCGCACCATGGTCGACTGGTGAAAACCATGGGAGATGGGATGTTGGTCGAGTTCCACAGTGTGGTCGACGCCCTACGCTGCGCGGTCGAAATCCAGCAACAGAAGGCGGAGGTGAACGTTTTCACGCAGCCAGAACGGCGGCTTGATTTCCGCATCGGCATCAATCTGGGCGATGTTATCGTTGAGGGTGACGACATCCACGGTGACGCGGTGAACATCGCCGATCGGCTGCAAGGGCTGGCGGAACCTGGAGGAATCGCGATTTCCGCCACCGCCTGCGACCATGTGAGGGGAAAGGTGCCGATCGGCTTTGCCTCACTCGGCGTGCAGAAAATGAAAAGTATCGCCGAACCGGTTCGCGTGTACCGCGTCTTGATCGACCCTGCTACTGCGGGCAAGATCGTCGGTGCCAAACCACGCCTTTCTTCCGGCGACGACAGTAAGCCGCCGGTAATTGCGGTTTTGCCGTTCGAAAACCTGAGCGCCGACGACGGCTGGACGCGGCTGGCAGACGGCCTGTCGGCCGACATGATCGGCGACCTAGCGCGCTATCCCGACCTTGCGGTCATTTCGCGCCAGACCATGCAGTCCTATCGGGGACGGGCGAGCGACACACGCTCGGTCGGACGGGAACTGAACGCCGATTACCTGCTGGAAGGCACCCTCCAGGCGATCGGACAGCGTGTCCGCGTCGCGGTGCAGCTGGTCGACACCCGGACCGGAGCCAACCTTTGGTCGGCGCGGTTCGACGAGTCGACCGATGATTTTTTTCTCATGCAGGACAGCATCACACAGAACGTTATCAACGCCCTGGCAGGCACTTTCGGCAAGCTCGCCAATCTCGGGCGTGAGGTGGCTCGGCGGAAGCCTCCCTCGAGCCTGGGTGCTTACGACTGCTATCTACTCGGGGTGGAACTGCACGACAGATTCACGACCGATGCGAGGGCAGAAGCCATACGCATGCTGTCCCGCGCCGTGGAACTCGACCCCGGCTTCGCGCGGGCCTGGATGACGTTGGGATTGGCACATGCGGTCGATGCCTTCAATGCCTTCACGCCAGATTCAGCCGCTTCGGTCGAGCGCTGGCGAGAATGCGTGGAAAAGGCTCTGGCGCTCGACCCTACCGATCCGATGACGCGCCTTTACATGGGCGCTCTCCGCGCCATTGACGGCGATATCAGCGGGGCCGCAGAGGAATACGACCGGGCGCTGGCCCTGGCACCCAATGACGCCGATGTGCTGTCGATGCTCGCCTCAAGCCGAGCTCTCGTGTGTGGAAATCCGGAAGAAGGCTGTGCTCTCGCCGAACGGGCGTTTCGCCTCAATCCGCAGGCTCCGAGTTGGTACTACGCGCAGCTCGCCCGGGCGCGGTTCGTCGCCGGTCGCTATGCCGACAGTCTGTCGTCGCTGTGCCAAAGTCCGCCGGATATTCCCGTCACTCTGATGTTCCGTGCCCTGTGCCACGCGCTGCTCGAAGAGTCGGCGCAGGCGCAGTCGATCGCCAGGCGGATTGCCGTCGAGTTTCCAAGGTTCACCGTCGAGAACTTCATCCGAACCTATCCCGTCACCAATCCTCTGGCCCTCGCTGCGATTAAGGAAGGGGCTCGTCGCGCAGGCATAGCGTAGAGCCGAAAACGGTGCCTAGCTGAGGAGGGGGACGCGCTTCCTGGATATGCCACTTGGTAAGCCGGGCCTCGCTTCCGGCACAGGCTGAAGGTCTGCTTCGTAGCGTTAACTGGGCGCTGGCGTGACCCCTGCTAAGCTTCCGCTCATGGCGCTCTGTGCTGATTCCCGCCGACTAATTCAAACGGCAAGTTCCGCCCATCTGGGCCATTGGCGGCAGCCAGTCTGATTGAGTTTTGACCCTAATCCTCAAACGCCGCCCTCAACGTTTCGAACGTCGCAAACACGCCCAATGCAGCGCCCTCGGGATTGTTGGTCGGTGGCAGAGCTTCAGCTATCCGGCGCACCAAGGTCGTCTCAGAACCGGCTGGAGCGTTCTTTCGGCTGAGGCGACTTCAAGCCGTGACAGGAGCATTCCGGATCAGCGGGAAGTCGCGCGGCGGTCTCCAGCGCGACCCGCGAGGCTGTCATGGAGAGACTGGGCAGCACGTCCTCCTGCAGCAATTTCTGGCGATTGCGATCCATGTAGTCGTTGAAGCCCGCCGTCACGAACGCGCAAGGCACGAAACACGCGCCGATCTCGCGCGACAAGGTCGCCTCAGGGGCGATGGAATGGTTGAGTACATCCGCCCCCATGCCCCGATACGCCAAGGCTTCGGCAGGCGTTGTCAGCCGCGGCCCATAACAATGGGCAGCCACCAACTGCTGTTCGATGCCATAAACGCGGCATTCGGCTGGCCAATGACGGCGGGCCGTTTCGACCAGAACCGCCGCACATCTTGGACACACGATTTGCTTGCCCGAACAGTCAAAGCTCTGGCGGTCAGGAAGCAGTGAAAACGGGGTCTGCGTCAGTTCGATGATATCGGCAGTCACCACCATGTCGCCCGGCTGGATCGCCTTGTTGACGGCGCCTACGGTCGAGCAGGCGAGAACTTGCCGTACACCCGCCCGCATCAATACCCAGAACGCGCGGCGATGGCAGGAATGGTCGATACGGTCGCGGGGATTGCCGTGCGAATACATGCACAGCGCGCGTTTTGCTCTCCCTTCGGCTGTGATCGACGCATCGAACTCGAGCAGCTTCCAGTTGTCGGTGCGACCGAAAGGTGTTTCAAAACTCATGTCGCGCCGCAAGGTGCGCACACCATCGAATTCGATATCTTCCGGGAAGGCAAGCCCCCAGTTTGCCGATCCGGTGATGATGGCCAACCCTACCTGAGGGATGTCCGTCGAATGATCCGTCAGATCGTCGGCCGCGTGGTGATTGGTGGGCATGTTTCCAGTCTCGGTCAGGATTTTTGGCGAAGGGTCACAATCAGGACCACGGCCACGACGATGACGGTCCACAATGTCGAGATCGCCGCAATGGTCGGATCGATCTGATCGCGCAGCGACAGGAACATAAGCTTCGGCATCGTGCTGTTGCGACCGCTTGCGATGAAGATCGAAATCACAGACTCGTCGAGCGAAGTCAGGAACGCCATCAATGTCGCTGACAGCAAGCTGATCCGAAGTTGCGGAACGATTATTCCGCCAATGGCCCTGGCCCAGTTTGCACCGAGGCTGCGCGCCGCCTGAACCTGGTTCCAGTCAAAGCGAGCGAGAGCGGGTAGCAACACGATGCAGGCGACCGGAACGGCCAGCACCACATGTCCGACCAGCACACCGAATAGCGTTCCGATCAGATGTTGTGCGGCCAACACGAAGAAGAGACCGATCGCAAGCAGGATTCCTGGGGTGATCGAGGGGGTCAGCAGGACGCTCTGGATGGCCGCAGCGGTCTTTCCGCCCAGCCGATTCATTGAAATGCAGGCGAGCAGCGCAAATGGCACCGCGATCAACGCCGTTAATGTGCCAAGGATCAAACTCGTTCTGAGCGCGGCCATCCACGTTGCCGAGCCGAAGAAGTTCTCGTACCAGCGCAACGAGTAGGCGTGCGGCGGAAACTCGAGGAGATTCGACGCCGAAAAGGAAAGCGGCACCACCACGAGCGTCGGCAGCATCAGAAATGCCATGACAAGAGCGGCAAAGCTCCAGAGCAAGATGCGGGCGAGCCTGTTTTGCGGATAGGCTTCAAGCATGGGAGGCTTCCACGGTGTTCTGGGCCACCAGGCGGCGTGCCGCCAGCAACATCACACCGATCAGCGCCATAAGAACGAGGAGCAGAATGCCCAGGACGCTCGCCGACCCCCAGTCCTGAAAGGTCGATAGTGTACGCTCGATCCGGGTAGAGAGAGGATTTACCTTGCCGCCGCCAAGCACCGCCGGCGTGATGAAAAAACCTATGGCGTAGATGAGGACGATAATCGAACCCGAGAAGATGCCGCCCGCCGAAAGCGGCATAATGACTGTGCGGACGACCTGCCTGAGAGTGGCCCCCATGCTCGCTGCCGCGCGAATGAGATTTGGGTCGATATCGCGCATCGCAGCATAAACAGGCAGCAGAAAGAGCGGCAGCATGTAGTGAACCATGCCAATGAGCGTTCCCGTGAAGTTGTAGACCAGCGGCAATGGCTCCGCCGTCAGGCCTGAACCGGTCAAAGCCGCGTTGATCAGGCCGTCGCGCCGCAAGAGAACGAGCCAACCATAGGTACGCACCAGAATGGAGGTCCACAGCGGCAGCATGACGAACGCCATGAGCACGTTGGCCAGCCTTGGTCTGACGCTGGCCAGAGCCAGCGCCAGAGGGGTGCCGAGAACAATGCAGGCCGCCAGCGTACCCAAGGACAGTTCGAGGGTCGTGACGAGGGCCGACCATGTCAGTCCGCTCGAAAGGACCTTCTCGTAGTTGCCGACGGTGTACTCGCCCCCGGTGGTCAGGAAGGACTGCCGGATGATCCAAAGGATGGGCAGTATCGCCGCCAACCCAACGATGAACAGCGCCGGGAGCGAAAGTGAAAGAAAAAACCGCCGCTCGCGCCGCGCATCCGCCGCGAGCGCCGGGTCCCGGACGACGGTCACGCCATCGCTCCCGGTATCGCGTGAACCTTCGCTGCTGGTGCATATGCGGTCATCCGCTGACCGGCGGCAAGCTCGGCGCAGCCGCCGGCCAGCGCTGCCGGAATGCAGACAAGAACCTCTTGCCCGCCGTCAAGCGCCAGCGTCAAAAGCCAGTTCTCGCCGCGGAACGCTTTGGCGCGCAGTATTCCTTCGAGAGCCACTCCGTCTCCGCCGACGAGTTTCGCATCGAGATGGAAGCTTTCGGCGCGGATCATCAGAGTTTCGCGTGATGCTTCGGCGCCGTCGATTCTGCGCGCTGAGCCTGGGGCAACAATGTTAGCCTCGCCCATGAACTCAGCGACGAAGCGGGTCGATGGACGATCATAAATCCGCTGCGGCGTATCTATCTGCTGGATGCGGCCAGAGTTCATCACCGCAATCCGGTCAGACATAATCAGCGCTTCGCGCTGGTCGTGCGTCACATAGATCGTGGTGATCCGTAGATGATCATGCAGACGCCGGATCTCATACTGCATGGTCTCGCGCAGATTCTTGTCGAGCGCCGACAGCGGCTCGTCCATCAACATCACGCGCGGTTCGAAGACGATAGCCCGCGCCAACGCCACCCGTTGACGTTGGCCGCCGGATAGTGCGGCAACATTGCGCTCCGCCAGGCCATCCAGCTTCACCCGGGCCAAGGTATCGAGCGCCCGCTGACGTGCCTCCGCTCTCGGTACCTTGCGCAGCACCAGCGGATACGCGACGTTCGCCAGGACATTCATGTGGGGAAACAAGGCGTAATTCTGGAATACTATGCCGATGTCTCGTTTGTTGGGCGGCAGGCGGGTGATGTCTCGATCGCCCAAGAAAAGTTTACCGGAATCCGGCCGGACAAAACCAGCCAGAGCCATGAGTAACGTGGTCTTGCCCGATCCCGATGGCCCTAGCAGCGTGAGGAATTCGCCAGCCTGAATGTCGAGCGAAACATCATCCAGTGCGACGTAGGACCCATAAGCCTTGTGCACGCTTTCGACGGTGATCGCGAGCGACTTCATCATGTGCTCCAGCCTTAAAGCGCGTCGCGTTCGACTGGCTTCACGCGACGCGCTTTAGGTTTCTTGTTTTCATGCATGTCGTTGTCGCGCTGCACATTTTTGCGCGACATGCGTCAGAGCTGAGAGTCAGCGAGCCATCATTTCATCGAAGGCTCTTTGGGCAGCCTCGCCATTCTTGACCCACCATTCTGAATTGGAAAACACCGAAGTGCCAGCATTTTCAGGCGCGGTCGCAAGGGTCTTCAGACGGTCCTCGGGAATAAGGCCACCCTCATATGCCGCAGGATTGACTGGGCCGTAGGCAATGAAATCGGTCAGCTTGGCAACCCGCGCGGGCTGCGTCATCGCTGCGATGAGCTTCATCGCGGCTTCCTTGTTCGGCGCTCCCTTCGGCACCCCAAGACAGTCCGTGCCGATGACCGAACCCTTGAACGTGTAGTCAGCCGCGCCGCCATCTGCTTTCACGGTTTGGGCGCGTCCGTTCCAGGTAATGACCAAATCCGCCTCACCGTCTTTCAGCAACTGCGCGGACTGGGCGCCCGAGGTCCACCACACGGCGACATCTGGTTTGATCGCTTCAAGCCGCTTGATGGCGCGCTCTAGCCCTTCCGGGGTGCTGAGCACGGAATAGACGTCCGCCGGTGCCACGCCATCGGAGAGCAGCGCGATCTCGATCGAGTCTTGCGCATTGGCGCGCAACGCGCGACGGCCAGAAAATTTGGCAACATCCCAGAATTCCGCCCACGTCTTCGGCGGGTTCTCGCCATAGGTCTTGGTGTTCCACGACATGACGGTGCCATAGGAGTCAAACGGATAGCAGTAGTCGGACTTTGCACCCTCCGGCACGGATTTCGGATCGATGATCTTGTAGTCGAGTGGCTCCAGCAGCGATTGTGCGGCCGCCTGGGCACCTTCCGGTGAGCCCAGGTGAATGACGTCGGTCGTGACCGCACCCGAGGTGACCTGCATCTTCAAGGCGGCCAGGCCGTCGCTTAGGGTCTCCTCGCGGACGTCATAGCCAAGCTCTTTTGCAGCCGGGCCCCACATGGCCTCCTTCATGGCGTTACCATAATCGCCACCTGCGGTCGTGATGGTGACCGTCTGCGCATGAACGGGCAGGGCAGCCGAGATTGCGAATGCTGTTAAGGAAATGCGTAGCCAGGACATAGGTTCTCCTCCCCAACTTTATCAAACATCGCTCAAAAGAGCCATTATTTTGTAATCGTAACGTTACGATTGCATCTCAATGCACTGGAGTCAAGCTGCTTCCTACGGGAGTTTCGATTGACCGGGATGTCGAATTCGGTAACGTTATGGCGGTCAGCAAATCAGCCGGCGCTTTCGCAAATGAAGTCGGGCGAACAATGGCCAATCTAAAGCAGATCGCCGCGGAACTTTCCCTCTCGGTGACCACGGTTTCCCGCGCTCTGAAAGATGGACCGGAAGTGCAGCCCTCGACCATAGCCCGCGTCAAGGAGGCGGCTAAGCGGGTCGGCTATTTACCAAATCATCATGGTCGCGCGCTCAAAACCGGTCGAACGCAGACGCTGACGGCAGTACTCCCGATGGAAACACGAGACCATCTGTCCGATCTGTTGAAGCTTCCTTTAATCGAAGGCATGACGCTGGCGGCGCGGCAAGCCGGTTATAGTCTGTCCATCTATTCCACCACTCCCGACGACGATCCCGTTGAGAGTGTGCAGCGGCAGCTTCAGGCGCACAGCGCAGACGGCCTGGTCATCACGCGCCTGGTGTCGGCTGATCCGCGCGTCAAGCTGCTGCTGGATAGACGCATGCCGTTCGTCGCGTTTGGAAGAACCGACCTGGATATCGCGTATCCTTACGTCGATGTCGACAATGAACAGATTGCCTATGAGGCGACCCGGCGGCTCATGGATAAGGGCTGTCGACGTATTGCGCTGCAACTTCTCGTTCCGGAGGACCAGGCGAGTGCCACGCGTCTTTCCGGGTATGGAAGGGCAATGGCCGAGGCTGGCATTCCGATCGACCCATCGTTGATCGGTCATGGCATGTTCACCATGGAATCGAGCGCAGGCTGGTTCGATCGCTTGCTGGCGTCATCAGATCCGCCAACGGGCTTGGCGTGCGCCAACGAACTGGGCCTTCTGGGAGCGTTGCACGCTCTCGGCAAGTGGGGTCTCACACCAGGCCGCGACGTCCACATCGTCACCCGTGACAGCACGCGGCTGGCACGCTTCCTGCCGGCAAAGATCGGAGTTCATTCCGTGGATATGGCGGGTGTTGGACGCAAACTTATCGAAGTCCTGGAGAGCCGGATCATCAATCCGCTCGGGCCGGTGGAGACAGTCTTGGTGCAAGGCAGATTCGAGCCGGCCGAATAATCCGGGCTGCCCTCAGGAGGCCGCCTCGTCTTGAACCGGCCGGATCAGCGCCTTTGCGGCAGCTGCTCCCGCCGCCAGGATACGATCCGATAATTCCGTTCCTTCCACGGCGCGCGCGAGTTGAAGCGCGCCGATGAGCGTTGCAAACATGCCCAACGCAGCGCCCTCGGGATCGTTCGTCTGCGGCAGAGCTTCAGCTATCTGGCGCACCAGGGATTGAGCGCGCTTGGCATAGAGGGCTCGCGTTTCAGGCGGCTGCCGCGCGATTTCCGGCAACAACGCGGCCGAAGCGCAACCCTTTCCAGGATTGTCCCGGTGCTCGGCCGATAGATACGTCTCTATGGCCATTTCCGGACCGCCGGCGGCCAATGCTTCCTGCACTTCATGCGACTGCGCGTCCAAGGCCGCCGCCACGCTTTCACGGACGAGCTCCGCCTTCGACTGGAAGTGCGGATAGAAGGCGCCGTTCGTCAGCCCGGCGTCGCTCATAATGGTTGCCAGCCCGGACGCCGCGATGCCGTCAGATCGAAAACGTTCGGCGGCGACCTCCATGATCCGGCTGCGTGACGCGTCTTTTCGGCCCTTTTCGTAGCGCATGGTCTTTCTTTCCTGTCCTGCTATTGCATTATGCTCATAATCTGATATTACGATCATAAGTCAATTCGTGGAAATAAGCTAGACCTCTCGAACCTGGAACATCAAAATGAATGGGAATTCTGAAAAGACCGCAATCGTGACCGGGGCCTCCTCGGGCATCGGCCGCGCCAGCGCCGAGGCCTTGGCGCGGGCGGGTTTCACTGTCTTCGGGACAAGTCGCCGCAAGACCAGTAATGGTCCGGGCGGAGTGACCATGCTGGCATGCGACGTGACCGATGATGCGGCCGTCAATGCGCTCGTTGCCAACGTGCTCGCGCAGACCGGCCGGATCGACCTCCTGGTCAACAATGCCGGTGTCGGTCTGCTAGGAGGCGCCGAGGAATCCTCGGTCGCACAGGTACAAGCCCTGTTCGACGTCAATCTGTTCGGCGTCATGCGAATGACCAATGCGGTGTTGCCGTCGATGCGGCGGCGCGGCGAAGGGCGCATCATCAATATCGGCTCCATTCTGGGACTGGTACCCGCGCCATACTCAGCTCATTACTCGGCGGTCAAGCACGCGCTCGAAGGCTATTCGGAATCGCTCGACCACGAGGTGCGCGCCTTCAACGTCCGCGTTTCCGTCATCGAGCCGGCATTCGTCCGCACCGTCTTCGACCAGAACGGCATCGAGCCGGATTCGCTGTTGAAGGAATACGATCGGGCTCGAGCCGGGCTCAAGGCGCTGCTGGGCGATGTGATGCCCAAAGCCGATCGGCCGGAAGTGGTGGCGGATGTGGTTGTCAAGGCAGCGACCGATGCCCGCCCGCGACGGCGCTGTACCGCTGGCAACGCAGCGCGCCAGGTCAGCCTGCTGCGCCGCTTTGCCCCCGCGGGGATTTTCGACAAGAGCCTGCGCAAGCAGTTCCGACTGCCGGTCTGAACAACGGCGAGCCAGAGGATTTCACGCACATGCGACTAGCAACTACGACACATTTGGCCAGGCCCTACGAAACGGAGGCGCCAAGCATGACACATAGATCCAATCGGTTGCCGCGTTCACCGGCGTTGTTCCAGGACGTGCCAACGCTCTCGATCGACGTCGGCGGCACAGCCTTTGCTTACAGGGAACTCGGGCCCAGGGCGGGCGTGCCGGTGATCCTGCTCAACCATCTGGCTGCTCAGCTGGACAATTTTGATCCGCGCATCGTCGATGGCCTCGCTGCGACCCGGCGGGTGATTGCCTTCGACAATCGCGGCATCGGTGCTTCGGGTGGCAAAACTCCGTCGACCATTTCCGGCATGGCGCGGGATGCGGTCGCCTTTGTCCGGGCGCTGGGGTTCGAAGAAGTCGATCTCTTCGGCTTTTCACTTGGCGGCTTCGTGGCGCAAGAGATTGTGCTGACCGAGCCCAAGCTTGTGCGCAAACTCATCCTGGCTGGCACGGGGCCGGCCGGTGGGCAAGGCATCGACAAGGTGACGCCGCTGACGATCGTGGACATGATCAAGGGCGCGCTGACTTTTCGGGATCCGAAGTACTATCTCTTCTTCACAAGAACGCCGAATGGGCGCCGCGCCGCAAACGCATTTCTGCAACGGCTGAAGGAGCGCCGGAATAACCGGGACAAGGCGATATCGCTGAGCGCGTTTGGCGCGCAACTCAAGGCGATCAAGGCCTACGGACTCCAGGCGCCACAAGACCTGAGCACCATCCGCATTCCCACTTTGGTTGCGAATGGCGACCAGGACAGGATGGTGCCGAGCAGCAATACCTACGATCTCGCCGGGCGTATCCCGGGGGCGCATCTGGTCATCTATCCGGATGCCGGGCATGGCGGGGTATTTCAGAACCACGCCGCTTTTGTCCCGAAGGCGCTGTCCTTCCTCGAGGCTGAGGCCTTGCCGCAGGGCGGCCATGCAGCTGAAAACGTTCGGCTTGTTTCGTCCCGAACAGCAACAGACATTCTTGGAAAGTAACTGCCATGAAGGCATTCGTTGTCGATAAGTATAATAAAAAGGGCGCCCTGCGGCTGGCCGAAATGCCGGAGCCGGAGCTCCAGGACAGCGATGTCTTGGTCGAGGTCCATGCCGCAGGGGTGAACCTGCTCGATTCCAAGGTCAAAACCGGAGAATTCAAGCTCATCCTGCCCTACCGCCGGCCCTTCATCCTGGGCCACGACGTGGCTGGGAAGGTTATCCGCGTAGGATCGCAAGTCAGCAAGTTCAAGGCCGGCGACGAGGTCTATGCGCGGCCGCGCGACGGCCGGATTGGGACATTCGCCGAATTCATTGCCGTGAATGAGGCCGACGTAGCGTTGAAGCCCGAGAATCTCAGTATGGAAGAGGCGGCGTCGATTCCCCTGGTCGGTCTCACCGCCTGGCAGACGCTCATCGAACGGGCAAACCTGAAGAAGGGACAGAAGGTCTTCATTCAGGCTGGTTCCGGCGGCGTCGGGACATTTGCTATTCAGTTGGCCAAGCACCTCGGCGCGACCGTTGCGACAACCGCGAGCGCGGCAAGTGCCGATCTGGTCAAAAGTCTCGGCGCCGATGTCGTCGTCGACTACAGGAAAGACGACTTCGAGAAAGTTCTGTCGGGCTACGATGTCGTCTTGAACAGCCAGGACGCCAAGACACTGGAAAAATCCCTGAGGGTGCTGAAACCGGGTGGCAAGCTCATCTCCATCTCCGGTCCACCGGATGCCGAATTTGCCAGGGAAAAGGGACTGAACTTGATGCTGAGGCTGGTGCTGCGCTTCCTGAGTCGCGGAATTCGGGCCAAAGCCAAGCGCCGCGGCGTGCAGTTTTCGTTCCTGTTCATGTGGGCGCAGGGCGATCAGCTGAGCAAAATCACCGCTCTCATCGAAGCCGGCGCGATCCGCCCGGTTGTGGATCGGGTCTTTCCATTCGAAGCGACCAATGACGCCCTGGCCTATGTCGAAACAGGACGCGCCAAGGGCAAGGTCGTCATCAAGGTCAGATAGCGGGTGCCTCGAACGCAGCCTTGAGCCTCTCGAACGGCGCCAGGGCGCCGCGCACCTGCACGACGGCGGCGGCGACGCGATGAGCGCGCAGCACGGCTTTTGCCGGGGCATGGCCGGCAAGGCGGGCGGCGAGGTAGGCGCCGTTGAAGGAGTCGCCGGCGCCGGTGGTGTCGACCGGGGTGGCGACGTGTACCGCCGGCACCGATTGCGAGGTTCCGTTTTGCGCGATCAGCGCCGGTTCCTCGCCGTTCTTGACGACGACTTCGCCGACCAGCTTTCGCAGCCGTTCAGCTGTTTTCTGCGGTGTTGTATCACCAAACAGCATCTGCTCGTCGGGAAAGGTCGGTAGCGCGATGTCGGCGACGGCGAGCGCCTCGAGGATCGCGGCCTGCGCTTCCTCGCTTTGGCGCCACAGCCTCGGCCGGTAATTGGGGTCGAAGGCAATCAGCGAGCCGGCCGCGCGCGCCTTGGCCACGGCCGTCAGCAGTACCTTGCGTGGAGCCTCGTCGAGGATTGCCAAAGTTATACCGGAAAAATAGACAAGCGCTTGGTTTTCAAGGCTTTTCTGCAATGCGACTGGGTCCGAAGCCAACTGCCTTGCGGCCGCATCGGCCCGCCAATAGGTGAAAGAACGTTCGGCGCCGGTCAGCGTGATCGCATAGAGGCCGGGGCGCGCGCCCGCTATCACCGGGCTGGCGCCGATGCCGATGCCGTTCTCGGCCAGGAACTTGATCTGGTCGCGTGAGAACGGGTCGTCGCCGAAGGCCGACACATAGGTCGCCGGCCGCTCGCCGCTCAAGGCATGCAGCGCCCATAACGTGTTGAACGTGTCGCCGGCAAAGCCCATGCGCCAGTTCGGCCCGGCCTGGCCCGAAAGCTCGAGCATGCACTCGCCGATCGAGGCGATGCCGTTTCCTGCCATGAAGCACTCCTCCATCCTGCAATTGCGGTGCTGTAGCTTTTTGCAGCCGGCAGCGCCATGCTTGGCGACGGCGGATTCTTGCACTGGGCTCGATTTCCCACAGGGGCGTGGGACGCGATCTGCCCAGCGAAACGTTATCCGCAGAACAGGAATGGGTTTGGCATCGTTATGGCGTTATCTTCTTGGAGGCCTCGGCCTGGCTGCCTTGCTCGCCGGCGTGCTGGCAATCGTCTATCTGACGGCGCCGCATGCACCCCAACCAAGTTCGGACGTCGGCCGTTCCAAGACGACGGCGAACAAGCTGTTCGTGGCGACTTTCGAGCCCGAGAAAGGCGTCATCCGGCAGGGCGAACTGGAATCCTGGCTGCTCACGCTCAAAACCGTCGAGGGTGCGCCGGTGGAAGGTGCTGCGATAACGATTTCCGGCGGCATGCCGCAGCACAAGCACGGTCTGCCGACCAGCCCGCAGGCGACCGATTACCTCGGCGCGGGGCGCTATCGCATCGACGGCGTCAAATTCACGATGAGCGGGTGGTGGCAATTGCATTTTGCCATTTCCGCTGCGGCCGGTTCGGACACTGTCGTCTTCAATGTGGTGCTGTGAGCCACTGATGAGCCGGTTTCCCAGTCTTCTCGCGTTGGTGGTGGTGGCCCTGCTTGCCGGCTGCGGCAGACCGGAGTTTTCCGATGCCGAAAAGCAGACCATCGCCTCGCTGGCACTATCCAAGCTGCCGCCGCTGAAGCCCGACACCACCAATCGCTTCGCCGATGTGCCGGCCGCCGCGGCACTCGGCTCGACGCTGTTCTTCGACACCGGGATGAGCGGCGACGGCACGGTATCGTGCTCGACCTGCCACAAGATCGACCGCCAATTCCAGGACGACTTGCCGCAAGCGGTCGCCGTCGGCCGCACCAACCGTCGTACCATGCCGTTGGCCGGCGTCGCGCATGATCCCTGGTTCTTCTGGGACGGGCGGCGCGACAGCCTGTGGGCGCAAGCGCTGACACCGCTCGAAAATCCGCTGGAGCAGGCCGGCAACCGCGCCGCCTTCGCGCATTACATCAAGGCCCGCTTCGGCGAGCGCTACGAGCGCATCTTCGGGCCGCTGCCGGACCTTTCGGGCGTGCCGGCCAATGCCGGCCCGCTCGGCACCGATGCCGAGAAGGCGGCCTGGAACGCCATGCCCGCCAGTCAAGCCGAGGAGGTCAACCGCGTCTTTGCCAACATCGGCAAGGCGATCGCCGCCTTCGAGCGCTCGATCGCGCCGCCGCAGACACGCTTCGACCGCTTCGCCATCGACCTGGCTGCGGGCGCCGAGCCGAAAGGCGACGCCGCCTTTTCGCCGGAGGAAATCCTCGGCCTGAAGCTGTTCATCGGCAAGGCCAATTGCGTGACCTGCCATAACGGCCCGCGTTTTACCGACGGCAGCTTCCACAACACCGGCGTGCCGCCGGTCGCGGGCCTGCCGCCGGATCGCGGCCGCGTCGACGCGGTGGCGCAGGTCGAGGCCGATCCGTTCAACTGTTTCGGCGCCTTTCGCGACGGCGATGCCAGCGCCTGCCGCGAGTTGCGCTTCATGGTCAAGACCGGGCCGGAACTCGTCCGCGCCTACAAGACGCCGTCGCTGCGGGGTGCCGCCACCCGGCCGCCCTACATGCACGCCGGGCAGTTTTCCTCCCTCGACGAGGTGGTGGCGCATTATTCGAAGGCACCGGCAAGCGTCGAGGGCACATCCGAGATCCACCCGCTGCAGCTTTCGGACCGCGAACGCGCGGCGCTGGTGGCGTTTTTGAAGACACTGGCGGAGTGAGGGTGGCGGGACAACAACAGCGCTCTCCTACCGATCCTTCACCGTCTCCATCGCGACAAACGTCGAGGTCTGGGCAACGTGCGGCAGGGCGGAGATGCGCTCGCCGAGTACGCGGCGGTAGGCGGCGATGTCGGTGGTGCGGACCTTCAGCAGGTAGTCGAAGCTCGATGCCATCATGTGGCACTGCTCGATCTCCGGCACCGCCTGCACGGCGCGGTTGAAGGCGTCGAGCGCGGCCGAGCGGGTGTCGGACAGTTTCACCTGGACGAAGGCGACATGGCCTTCGCCCATGCGCTCACGGTCGATGATCGCCTGGTAGCCCCTGATGAAGCCGTCCTTCTCCAGCCGTTTGACTCGTGCCTGCACCGGCGTCTTCGACAGGCCGACTTTCGCCGCCAGTTCCGACATGGAAAGCCGGCCATTGCTGCCCAGAGCCGACAGGATGTTCCTGTCGATGCGGTCCAATTGGTCTTCCGTCACTGAATTCCTGGTCGAATTGGAGGTGATCAGTCCTAATGATAGATCGATCGATCTGTTCTGTCGACTTCTTTGGACCGACTGCAATCCCTACTTATGTTAGCTTGCGCCGTTCGGTCCGGTGACCGTCGGCCCGCTCCCTTATGCTCGCTCTACAGGACCGCCATGCCAGCGCTCGATACCATCCGCCAGCAGATCCGTGCCAATTATTTGCCCGACGAAGACCAGGCGGTGAAGCGGCTGGCCGAGGCGGCCGGGCTGTCCGCGCAAGACCGCAAGGCGATTTCGGCGCGTGCCGCCGATCTGGTGCGCGCGGTGCGCGGCTCGTCCGATCCGCGGCTGATGGAGGTGTTCCTGTCCGCCTATGGCCTGTCGACCAAGGAGGGCGTGGCGCTGATGTGCCTGGCCGAGGCGCTGCTGCGCGTGCCAGACACCGAGACGATGGACGACCTTATCGCCGACAAGATCGCGCCGCACGACTGGTCGGCGCATGCGGGCGGCTCGAGCTCGATCTTCATCAATGCGTCGACCTGGGCGCTGATGCTGACCGGCCGCGTGCTCGACGAGGGCGAGGGCGGCATCGAAGGCACGCTGCGCGCCATGGTGCGCCGGCTTGGCGAGCCGGTCATCCGCAAGGCCGTCGCCGCCGCCATGCGCGAAATGGGCGAGCAGTTCGTGCTCGGCCGTACCATTGCCGAGGCGGTCAGGCGCGGCCGACCGATGATGCAGAAGGGCTATCTCTATTCTTTCGACATGCTGGGCGAGGCGGCCCGCACCGAGGCCGACGCGCTGCGCTACCTCAAGGCATATGCCGATGCCATCTCTTCGCTCGATGCCGGCGCCAACGGCCCCGACATCCGCCAGAACCACGGCATCTCGGTAAAACTGTCTGCGCTGCATCCGCGCTATGAAGTGACGCAGAAGGAAAAGATGCTGCCCGTCATGGCCGAGCGGCTGTTGTCGCTGGCGCTGGCGGCGCGCCATTCGCGCATGGGCCTCAACATCGACGCCGAGGAAGCCGACCGCCTCGATTTGTCGCTCGACGTCATCGAGCGGGTGCTGGCCGAACCGGAGCTTACCGGCTGGAACGGTTTTGGCGTCGTCGTGCAGGCCTATGGCCCGCGCGCGGCCTTCGTCATCGACTGGCTCTACGAGCTGGCGAGGAAATACGACCGCAGCATCATGGTGCGGCTGGTCAAGGGTGCCTATTGGGACACCGAGATCAAGCGGGCGCAGACGCTCGGGCTCGACGGCTATCCGGTTTTTACCCGCAAGGCCAACACCGACGTCTCCTACCTGGCCTGCGCCAAGAAGCTGTTGGCGATGACCGACCGCATCTATCCGCAATTCGCCACCCACAACGCCCACACCGTCGCCGCGATTCTGTCGATGACGACGGAGCGCGATACGTTCGAGTTCCAGCGGCTGCATGGCATGGGCGAGGCGCTGCATGAGACGGTGCGGCGGGCCGAAGGCACGCGCTGCCGCATCTATGCGCCGGTCGGTGCTCATTCCGACCTGCTCGCCTATCTGGTCCGCCGGCTGCTCGAAAACGGCGCCAATTCCTCCTTTGTCCACCAGCTCACCGACGAGGAAGTCGAGCCCGAGGACATTGCCCGCGACCCGCTCGAAACGGTGGAGAAACAAGGTCCCGCCGCCAATCCAGCGATCGTGCCGCCGTCGGCAATCTTCGGTCCAGGCCGGCGCAATTCCAAGGGCTTCGATATCACCGACACGCTGACGCTGGCTGCGATCGACAAGGCGAGGGCCGAGTTCGCCGGGCCGGAGCGCTGGCACGCCAAGCCGGTCAGCCGCGCGGCCGGCTACGGCAAGCAGCGTCCGGTCGTCAATCCAGCAAAACCTTCGGAAGTGGTCGGCACGGTCAGCGAGGCCGGCGCCAAGCAGGTCGAGACCGCCGTGCGCATCGCCGTCGAGGCACAACCGGCATGGGCAAGACGGCCGGTCGCCGAGCGCGCTGCCATCCTCAACCGGGCGGCCGATCTCTACGAAGCAAACGCCGTCGAGTTCTTTGCACTCTCCGCCCGCGAGGCCGGCAAATCGCTCGCCGACGGCGTCGCCGAAGTGCGCGAGGCGGTCGATTTCCTGCGCTACTATGCGGCTGAGGCCGCCAATGCCGAGGCGGGCACCGAGGCGCGCGGCGCCATCGCCTGCATCTCGCCGTGGAATTTTCCGCTCGCCATCTTCACCGGGCAGATCGCGGCGGCACTCGTCACCGGTAATTCGGTGATCGCCAAGCCGGCCGAACAGACGCCGCTGATCGCCTTCCGCGCTGTCCAGTTGCTGCGCGAGGCCGGCGTGCCGGAGGATGTCATCCAGCTTCTGCCCGGCGACGGCCCCTCGGTCGGCGGCCCGCTGACCGCTGACCCGCGCATTGCCGGCGTCTGCTTCACCGGCTCGACCGAGGTCGCCAAGCTGATCGAAAAGCAGCTCGCCGACACCGCCGCGCCCGACGCCATGCTGATCGCCGAGACCGGCGGCCTGAACGCCATGATTGTCGATTCCACTGCGCTGCCCGAACAGGCGGTGCGCGACATCCTGGCCTCCGCCTTCCAGAGTGCCGGCCAGCGCTGCTCGGCATTGCGCATTCTCTACGTGCAGAAGGACGTCGAGAAGAAGATGCTTGAGATGCTGAAAGGCGCGATGGAAGCGCTCAGCCTCGGCGACCCGTGGCGGATATCGACCGATGTCGGTCCGGTCATCGATGACGAGGCGCAAGCGTCGATCCGTGACTATTGCACCAAAATGGGCCTGCAGGGCCGGCTGATCGCCAAGCTCGAAGCGCCGAAGGACGGCCGCTTCGTTGCGCCGCACGTCTTTCGGGTCAAGGGCATCGAGGAGTTGGAGCGCGAGGTGTTCGGGCCGGTGCTGCATGTCGCCACCTTCGATGCCGACGAGATTGATGCGGTGATCGCGGCGATCAACCGCAAGGGCTATGGCCTGACCTTCGGCCTGCACACCCGCATCGAAGGCCGCGCCCAGCATTTCGTCGATGGCATCCATGCCGGCAACATCTACGTCAACCGCAACCAGATCGGCGCCGTCGTCGGCGCGCAGCCGTTCGGCGGCGAGAGCCTTTCCGGCACCGGGCCGAAGGCCGGCGGCCCACATTATCTTCGACGCTTCCGCAAGGGACCGGAGGCCGGCACCCATCTTGCCGAAGGCCGCAAGGTGACTGCGACCGAGCTCGCCGGCAATCTGCCGGACCCGGCGCTTGGCGGCTGGTCGACGCGTCCGGATCGTGTCGCCATCCTGAGGAAACATCTGCGCGGCAAGGGTGCCGCCGCCATCGGCACCGCCGCCGCCATCGATTTCGGCCAGGTCGACCTGCCCGGGCCGACCGGCGAGGCCAACACGCTGTCGCTGTCGCCGCGCGGGCGCGTGCTGTGCCTCGGTCCCGACGCGGATACGCTGCTTGCGCAGACGATCCAGGCGCTGGCCGCCGGCAATGCCGTGCTCGCCGTCGCACCCGGCGCGCCGGCAGCGCTGTCGGCGCTGACCGGCAAGGGCCTGCCGCTGGCGGCCATCGACGGCCGGCCGGACCCGGTCGAAGCGCGCTCGCTGCGGGTCGATGTCGTGGCCTTTTCCGGCACGCCCGAGGCCGCGCGCATCGTGCGCAAGGTCATCGCCGAGCGCGCCGGCCCGATCGTGCCGCTGATCAGCGAAGTCTATTATCCGGCCGCCTACGCCCACGAGCGCGCCGTCTGCGTCGACACCACGGCGGCGGGCGGCAATGCCAGCCTGCTGGCCGCTGCGTAGGTTTCGCCAGGGTTCGCGCATCGCGGGGCAGGGGTGGCGCCGACTTTGGTATCCGCATGAGGACGATCGTTACCTGATACCGAGCGGCACTTCGAACTGCCAGGCCGAGCGACCGGCTCCTTCCGGAATAGGAGGAAACGGAGAAGCCCGGCGGACTGCGTCGAGTGCGGCTTTGTCCAGCGCGGCAACACCCGAACTGCCCGTCAGCCTAGCCGACCGGACGCTGCCGTTCGAGCCGACGGTAAAGGCAACGGTTGCTGTGCCGGTGGCGCGTGTGCGTGTCGAATTGAAGGCCCGCACCAGTTTTGATCTGATCTTGCCGGGATAGTTCGTGACGGCTGCATTGCCGATGCCTGATTTGCCGCCTCTGCTGGCGGTCAGGATCTTGCCGTCCTTCCTGCCGTCGGCCATGCCGCGCGCGACATCCGTTTCGTCACGGCCGCCGGAGCCGGTCTTTTTCTTCTTGGAATCGGCTTTCGCAAGTGCCTTGCTCGCCTTCCTGCGCAGGGCCGGCTTTTCAGGCTCGTTTGGTTCGGCCTTCCTGACCGGCTTGTTCTTTGCGGTTGCCTTCTTCGGCTGCTTGGGCTCCGGCCTGTCCGGCTTCGGTTCTTCCGCCGCGCCGACTGTCTCGGTCGTCTGAACCGTTTCGGCCGGCGCCGGGTCGGCTGGTGCCGGCGCACTCGTCTCGGCAGGTTCGGCCGTTTCGACCGCGCTGACTGGCGGCACGGCATTGTCGTCGGCAGGCACCAGCCTGTCGGTTGCAAGAACGTCGGGCGATGGGTCCTGGCGCGCCGGCTGCGCAGGTGCTGGTTCGGTGCGATCGGCAGGCGCAGCAGTTTCCGTGGCGGCCTCGTTGACCGGCTCAACCACTTCTTTGTCCGATGTCTCCGCCGCATCGGTGACCGGCTGGAGCGTCTCCTCTGCCGCGGCCGCCTGCGCCTCGACCGTTTCGACCGGCTTGGCGTCGAGCATGGTCACCATCGTCACGTTGGCCACTTCCGGATCGTCTCCGACATCGCCGGCCGCCTGCTGCGGGTCGGCGCCGAGCAGCATTTCGCCTTGCTGGTCGGCACCTTCGATGCTTGGCCGGTCGTCCGGCAGCGTGAGGAAGGCCAGCGCCACCGCCACGTGGAATGCGCAAGAGCAGGCGATCGCCACCGTCCAGTTGCGGCGCCGCCGCGTCTGTCGTGCCTGCCGCAATGGCTCCATAGGTACCGCAGTCAAGTCGCCGTCGGCATCGGCGATGTAACTGTCTTCCGGCCTGTCGCGCGGCGAAACACGCAGCGCCCCGCGCGGGATGGTGAAATCCGGATCGTCCGGTTCCGGCGGCAGGAAACCGGCCAATGGCCACGCGACGGGGTTTCGTGCGAATGCGGGTTCCGGTCCCAAAATTCAGACCCCGAAGGCGATGCCGGTCCTGGTCTGCGTCTTCAGCCCGCGCATGCAGGCATTCGGCTCGGCGCCGGCGCATTCCGTGGCGCTGTTGATCAACACGCGGCTGACCTTGCCGCAATCCGTGCCGGCAAGGTCGAAACGCGTCACCTTGGTCTTGCCTGCCGGCAGCTCCTTGAAATCGAGCACGGTCAGCCGGTCGACGACGCCGGCCTCGTTGAACAGCGCGATCTCGAACGCCGCCTTGGAAAGACCGGCGCCGAGATTGTTGGTGACCACGAAGGTCAGGCGGCAGCCCTTGTCGGAGGGCTGCGCGCCGTTGAGCTCGAGGATCAGCGCCGGTGCTTGCTGTTGTGTCCACGCTGGAGCCGCCGCAAGCAATATTGCCAGCACCGCGGCGAACAGACGAAGGGATGCCGTCATGCCTTTCATTGTCTCAGCCTCCAAACCTCATGGTCGCCGCCAGCTTCAGGGTGACGCCTGGCTCGTAGACAACACTGGTGGTCGATGCGTTCAGCGGGTTGGCGTATTTGACGTCGAACAGATTGTCGGCGCGGAAATCGACCTTGAAATTGTCGGTCGCCTGGTAGCTGGCGAAGGCATTGACCAGCGTGTAGTCCCTGGCCACCGGGTTGCCCTGCGGCTTGCCGTTGTATTGCACCTCGCCGCCGATGGTCAGCCTGTCCTCGAGGAAGCGAAAGCCGAGTTGCCCGGTGATCTGTGAGGAGGGGACGGTGACAAGGTCCGCCCGTTCGCCTTCATAGGAAATCGTGTGGCCGTCGGTGAACGACGCCGAAAGCCCGGCAAAGCCCCAGGCGGCATCATAGACGCCCTCCATCTCGAAGCCGTGAATCTTGGCCTTGGCGAAATTCTGATACTGGAAGCAGATCGGTATGCCCGGACCGAACGGGCAGCCGCTGGTCGGGTCGAACGCCGATAGCGTTACGCCATCGATGTAATCGTCAACATTGTTGTTGAAATAGGCCGCCTTCAGCCGCAGCGCGTCGTCGGCCTGGATGACGCCGTTGGTGCTGTAATTGACGCCGAATTCCACGGTCTTGCCGGTTTCGGGCTTGAGATTGGGATTGGGGAGGAACGGGAAGCTGACGCCGGCCGGATGATTGCCGCTGATCAGGGTCTCCGACAGCGACGGAGAACGATAGCCTTCAGCGTAGGTGCCGTAGAATTGCAGCCCGGAAAGGCTGGCGCTCTCGAAGGGCGAAATGCCCACTGTGATGCGTGGCGACAGCCGGTCGCCAGAGGTTTCGCCGACATCGCTGTCAAGCTTGTAGCTGTCGTAGCGCAGCCCGGCGATGATCTCGAGCCAGTCCCAGGTGAGCTTGTCCTGAACGTAAGCGCCGGAGACGTTCCTGTTGCCCGAGGGCGTATAGAAGCTGTCGCCGCCCGCCGTGCCGCCTGTCTCGACATCGTCGCCAACCCAGTCGCCGCCATAGGTCAGCTCATGCGCGATTCCAACGGTCTCGAATCTCGACGTGTTCCAAATGTCGATGCCGGAGGTGCCGATGTCGAACGTCGATTTCGAACCCGCCGGCAAAACCACGGGCAGACCGGTGACCGGATCAAACCGGTTTTGCGCCACAAGGGTCGTCAGATCGAGCTTGGTCTTGTTGTAGGATGCGTTGATGTGGAGGTCGAGCCAGCTCTTGTCTTCGTCGGTGATGTTGTAGCGGGCCGTGAACGTATTCGCCTTCAGGTCGGCGTCGTTCACCGGCGCGCTGCCGCTGGTCTCGGTCCATCCGTCGTTCGAGCCGATCCAGCCCAGCTTCAGCTCGCTGTTTTCGCTGGGGCGGATGGTCGTCTTGAGGAGGCCGCTAAAGACGTCGAAGCCAGTGCCCGCCACAGTGTCGCCGCCGCCATGCTTGTAGTCGTCATAGTCGCGGTAGACGATATTGCCGAGCACGTCCCAGTTCTCGTTGATCCGATAGGCGCCGGTGGCGCTGGTGGTCCAGCCTTCGCCGTTGGTTTCGTAGCGCCCGGTCGCGGATGCCGCCCAGGTCTCGTCGGGCTTGAGGAAATCCTGCGCATCCTTGGTGTCGAAAAATACGACGCCGCCGATCGCCCCGGAGCCATAGGTGTTGGCGACCGGACCGCGGATCACATCGACGGATTTGATCAATTCGGGATCGATGTAGAAGGTCGATTGCGTGCCATGATCCGAGCGCTGGAAATTCTGGCGGGCGCCGTCGACGATGACGGAGACGCGGCCGAAGTCCTGCAGGCCGCGGATGTTGATGCTGGAACTGACACGCCTTGTGTCGGCCTGGACGGCGACACCCGGCACACCGAACAGCATTTCGTTGGGCGTCGTCGCCATGCGGCGCTCGAGCTGTTCCTCGTCGACATGGCTGGCTGAAGCAAGCGACTCGATCGCCGTCTCGCCGGTACGGCTGAGGATCAGGATCTTGTCGAGCAGTGTGGCACCCGCCGGGGCCGGCTTTACCTTTTCGGGCTGTTGAGACGGGTCAGTCTGCTGCTGGTCGGCTGCCGGTTGGGCGGCCTGCTGGGCGCCGGCCGGTGTGGCAAGCAGCGGGATCGCCGCCGCGCCGGCCAGCAACGCGGCCATTTTGCTTGTCATAGAACAATGTGTCAGGCCGCTGCCCGCCAGCCGTCCCCAATTCGCCAACCCCATGCTGCAGCTCCAAGAATCCATGTTCGATGCTGGCTGGCTTGGGGCTCGCTGGCATTTTTCATCGTGTCCGGCGTCTTAAATGTTGACTCATTTACTCCGGTATTGCACTGCTAGATAACATGATCATTCGAGTCAAGAATTGAATCGGCATTTCACGCAGGCGCCGCGCCAGATGCCCGGCACAGGAAAGGGATCGAACCAATGAACACGCACAATCCCAGCGACTTTCGCTATCGCGTCCGCCGTTCCGACGAAAATTCCGTCCATTTCGACCGGGTCCAATCGGCCGTGAGAACGCTGTCCAGCAACACGCTGTTCCAGGGCGAGCACGAGATCGGCATCGAGCATCATGGTGCGCTGTACCGGCTGAAGATCACCCGGCAGGGCAAGCTCATCCTCAACAAGTAGGTGGCAGAAATGGACCAGCGCGTAAAACCCGCCCCGCACGAGATCCGGCGGGCACGGGCAGACAATCCGAAAATGCGCGAGCGCGACCTCGCCGCCCAGCTCGGTATTTCGGAGGCCGAACTGGTCGCCGCGCATTGCGGCGACGGCGTCGTGCGCGTCGAGCCGCGTGTCAACGACCTTTTGACTGGCCTCGAAGCTGTCGGTGAGGTGATGGCGCTGACCCGCAACGAAAGCGCGGTGCACGAGAAGATCGGCGTCTACGACAAGGTTGTCACCGGTAATCACAATGCCATGGTGCTCGGCGAAAATATCGACCTGCGTATTTTCCCAAAAGTTTGGGCGCACGGCTTTGCCGTGGAAAAGCGCGATGGCGCCGACATCCGCCGCAGCCTGCAGTTCTTCGACACCGCAGGCGAGGCGGTACACAAGGTGCATCTCAGGCCAGCCTCCAACCTCTACGCCTATCAGAAACTGGTGGCCGGGCTGGAATCGCCGAACCAGAAGCCGACGGTGGCGATTTCAGCGGGCACGGCTGACGAGACCGAGACTGCGGACAATTCGGCGAGCATCGACGATCTGCGCGACCGCTGGAGCGGCTGACCGACGTGCACCAGTTCTTCGGCATGCTGAAGACACTGAAGATCAGCCGCCGACAGGCGGTGCGCATGGTCGGCTAGGATTACGCCTGGCTGGTCGACAAGCATGCGGTGAACGCCATGTTCAACCACGCCGCTGCCGGCGCCATGCCGATCATGTGCTTTGTCGGCAATCGCGGCTGCATCCAGATCCATTCCGGCCCGGTCGCCTCGATCAAGCCGATGGGACCATGGCTCAACGTGCTCGACCAGAACTTCCATCTGCACCTGCGGACCGACCACATCGATGAGGTCTGGGCCGTGCGCAAGCCGACCAAGGACGGCCATGTCACGTCGCTCGAAATCTATGGCGCCGACGGCAAGATGATCATCCAGTTCTTCGGTAAGCGGCATGAAGGCGAAAGCGAGCGCGAAGACTGGCGCTTTCTGGCCGAAAACCTGCCGCGTATCCCAAGCCCGACCGCAGCCTGAGGAAAACGACGATGGTTCTTTTCTCCAGGCTGGCATCGGTCTCCAGGTCGGCGCCTGGTCCTGCGGCGGCTGTTTTCCTGGCGTTCGCCGCGCTGATGCCGGCTCAAGCCGCCGAGGGCATCGCGACTTTCGCCGATCGCTCGAGGATCGTGGCTATCGGTGGCTCGATCACCGAGATCGTCTACGCGCTCGGCGAACAGGATCGCCTTGTCGCACGTGATTCGACCAGCCGCTATCCGCAAGCGGCGGTGGAATTGCCGGATGTCGGCTACATGCGCCAGCTGTCGCCGGAGGGTGTGCTGTCGGTCAATCCGTCGGGCATACTGGCGCTGCACGGCAGCGGACCGAAGGAAGCCGTCGACGTCTTGAAGAAATCGAGCATCCCGTTCATCGAGGTGTCCGAGCGCTATGACAATCAAGGCATTCTCGAAAAGATCCACATCGTCGGCAAGGCGCTCGGCGTCGGCGCCAAGGCCGATGCCTTGGCAGCCGAGATAGACGCCAAGCTGAAGGCAGCTGAAAAGCAGACCGCCTCGATCAAGGAGCGCAGGCGCATCCTGTTCGTGCTGTCGATGCAGAGCGGCAAGCTGCTTGCCGCCGGCAGCGACACCGCCGCCGACGGCATCATCAAGCTTTCGGGCGGCATCAACGCCATCGACGGCTTTGCCGGCTACAAGCAATTGTCGGACGAGGCAGTCATCACCGCCAGGCCCGACGTGATCCTGATGATGAACAACGCCGGGCCGGCCACCGCGGATGACGAATTGTTTTCGAACCCTGCCGTGGCTTCGACGCCGGCGGGTGCAGCCCGCACGCTGATCCGCATGGACGGCGGCTACCTGCTCGGCTTCGGCCCGCGCACGGCCGACGCCATCCACGATCTCGCCGTCTCGCTCTATGGCGGCCAGGTCACGGATTGAGCGCGATGGCGGATCATTCGATCGCCGGTGCGGCGGGCATCATGGCGACGGCAGCCGAGGGTGATCGTTCGCGGCGCGCCCGCCTCGTCATCGTGCTGCTCTGCGTCGGGTTGACTATCGCCGTGATGTTGTCGCTGACCTCCGGCGCATCCGATGCCTCGGCCATCGGCGTCATGCATGACTGGCTGTTCGGCGCGTTGCCCGGCGACGCGGCATTGAGCGCCCGCGACCGCCTGATCATCCATGACATCCGTCTGCCGCGCATCATTATGGGCGTGCTGATCGGCGCATCGCTTGCAGTCTCTGGTGCCGTCATGCAGGGGTTGTTCCGCAATCCGCTGGCCGACCCCGGCCTGATCGGCGTTTCGGCCGGATCGAGCCTCGGTGCGGTCGCCGTCATCGTGCTTGGCTCGACCATGCTGGCGCCGCTGACTTCGGCGCTCGGCACGATGGCTTTGCCGCTGGCTGCGTTCTGCGGCGGGCTGGCTACGACATTGCTGCTCTATCGGGTCGCGACGCGGCAAGGCCAGACCTCGGTCGCCACCATGCTGCTCGCCGGCATCGCGCTGGCGGCGCTTGCCATGGCGCTGACCGGCATCCTGATCTTCATGGCCGACGACCGGCAATTGCGCGACCTGACCTTTTGGCAGCTCGGCTCGCTGGGCGGCGCAACCTGGCAGAAGATCGGCTCGGTCGGGCCGGTCATCGTGCTGGCGCTGGCGGCAATGCCGTTCCTGGCGCGTGGCCTCAACGCGCTGGCGCTCGGCGAGGCCACGGCCGGCCATCTCGGCATTCCGGTGCAGCGGCTGAAATACACCGCGATTGTCGGCGTCTCGGCAGCGGTCGGCGCGTCGGTCGCCGTCAGCGGCGGCATCGGTTTCGTCGGCATCGTCGTGCCGCATCTGCTGCGTCTGCTGATCGGCCCCGATAACCGTTACCTGCTGCCGGCATCGGCGCTGCTTGGTGCGGCGCTGCTGCTGTTGGCCGACGCCGTCGCCCGCACCATCGTCGCGCCGGCCGAATTGCCGATCGGCATCGTCACCGCGGTCGCCGGTGCGCCGTTCTTCCTGTGGATCCTGCTGCGCAAGCGCGGCGTCATCGACTTGTGAGAGTTTGCCTATGATCAAAGCGCGCGATGTCTCGGTGGCGATTGGCGGCAAGCGCATCGTCGCGAACGTCGATTTCGAGGCGCGGCCGGGCGAAGTCGCGGCCATTGTCGGCCCCAACGGTTCGGGCAAGACGACCTTCCTCAGAGCACTGTCCGGCGATCTTGGCTATTCGGGAGAGGCCACCGTCAACGGCCGCAATCTATCGGCGATGACGCCGGTCGAGGCGGCGACGGTGCGCGCGGTGCTGCCGCAGGCGACGACGCTGTCCTTTCCGTTCACCGTGCGCGAGATCGTCAGGCTGGGCCTGGTCGGCGGGCGCTCCGGCGCGCTGTCCGGCGAGGACCAGCGCCTGCCCGAACGGGCGCTGGCTCGCGTCGACCTCGACGGTTTCGCCGGCCGCTTCTACCAGGAGCTGTCCGGCGGCGAACAGCAGCGCGTGCAGCTTGCCCGCGTACTCTGCCAGGTCTGGGCGCCGGTGCTCGACGGCAAGCCGCGCTATCTGTTCCTCGACGAGCCGGTGTCCAGCCTCGATATCAAGCACCAGCTGATCATCATGGACATCGCCCGCGATTTCGCCAGACGCGGCGGCGGCGTGGTCGCCATCCTGCACGACCTCAATTTGACGGCGATGTATGCCGACCGGATTTTCGTCATGCATCGCGGCAGGCTTGCCGCTACAGGTTCGCCGCAACAGGTGCTCAGCGACGAGCTGATCGAAAAGGTCTTCGATTGCCGGCTGAAGGTCGGCGTGTTGCCGGCCAAAAACATGCCGTTCATATTGCCGCAGTCGGTCTGTTGATATCCAGGTGATGCCGGCCTGCAAATGGCGGTTTCCTGCGCTTCCGGCCTTCGCCGGCCGAAGCATTCATGAGAGGTGCGGCAGTTAAGGCTATGGCCGGCGCAGGCCGGTACTCACGTACCCAAACGTACGCTCGGTTCCGGTTCTCGGAACCCACCATTTTGGTCGCTTCGCGCCCGTCTTCGACTCCGGCTCGGCCTGACCTGAATCTCAACAGACCTCACCAATTGAGATGCGACCAAAAATCAGGCGGCCGGCGCCCTTTGCACCAGCATGTCGATGCCGAGCAGGTGCCGCACATTCGGGCGCGCCGCCACCAGATCGGCGATCGTGTAGCGCGACAGCACGGCGAAGAAGGCGTTGAGCGCTTCGCGCAATGCCGAATTCAGCGCGCAGCTGTCGACCAGCGGACATTCGGCGGCGTCGTTCTCGAAGCACTCGGCCATGGCAAAGCTTTCCTCCGTCACCCGCACGACATCGAACAGGCTGATTGATTCGGCCGCGCGGCCGAGCCTGACGCCGCCATTCCTGCCGCGCACCGTTTCGATCAGGCCGTTTTCGACCAGCGGCTGCAGGATCTTGAACAGGAAAAGTTCCGATACCGAATAGGCGGCGGCGATCTCGGGGATGCGGCTCAACCGCTCGGTGTTGGCGGCGCAATACATCAGAATGCGCATGGCGTAGTTGGTCTGACGGGTAAGCCGCATTGTGTCCTCACATAACAGTGGTTGGCGTCAATATGGCCTATAGTTTGGAACAATTCCAGACTGGCGCTGCATAATAGATGAATTCCGGCGTCAAGTTTGCGTGCACGATTGCGCGCACCGGAACCAGCGGCGCGCTTTCTAGGGCAGGCGGCACTAGATAAGTTCGCATACACGATCAGGAGCGGCCCATCATGTCACGACCAGCCCCGGCATTTGCATCCGTCGCGTCCGTCCGGTTCGACGCCGATGCCGACGCCAAGCTTTCGGCGCTCAGGCGCACCAAGTTCGTCGCCGCCGCAGCACTCGCGTTTTGCGTGCTGATCTTCGCGGTGGCGAAATCGCTCGAGAGCCGGCATGCATGGCTGGGCTTCGTCGCCGCTTTCGCCGAGGCGGCGACGATCGGCGGGCTGGCCGACTGGTATGCGATGGTGGCGCTGTTTCGGCGGCCACTTGGCCTGCCGATCCCGCATACGGCCATCATCCCGGAAAACCAGAATCGCATCGCCGACAATCTCGGCCGCTTCATCGAGGTGAATTTCCTGGCGCCGGAACCGGTGCGCGAAAAGCTCGCCGAGGTCGACTTTTCGGCGCTGGTCGCGGACTGGCTGGCCGACCCGAACCGCGCCGCCGATTTATCGCGCTTCGTCGGCCGGCTGGTGCCGCAGACGCTGGCGGCGGTCGAGCAATCCGGACTGCGCGGCTTCGTCACCAGCCGTGTGCTGGAGCAGATCGAAAAGGTGCCGCTGGCGCCGCTCGCCGCCGAGCTGCTGTCGGCGCTGACTGACGATCGCCGCCACCAGAAACTGTTCGACGAGTTCACCAAGGTGGTCGGCCGCTTCCTGAGCGACGAGCAGGCGCTGGCGACGATACGCGAGAAGATCCGCGAGGAACTGCCGTCGCTGTTCAACCTGTTTCGCGCCGACGCCTATCTGTTGAAGAAGATCGTTGCGTCGGCCGGCTCGCTGCTCGATGAGGTGCGGGCCGATCCGCACCACCCGATGCGAGCCGAATTCGACCTTTTCGTCGAAACCTTCGTCGAGCGGCTGAGGACATCCAAACAATATGCCAGGCGCGCCGAAAAGCTGAAGCGCGATTTCCTTGCCCGGCCGGAGCTCAGCGCGCTGGCCGGCGATATGTGGGACAGCCTGCGGCTGTTCATCGAACAGGACGCCAAGGCGCCGAATTCGATGATCCGCGACCATCTCGCCACCATGTTCGTCGAGGTCGGCCGCCATCTTGCCGACGACGCGCAGATCAGGGCCGACATGAACCAGGGGTTCATCGTGGCGCTGGCCTCCTTCGTCGAAAGCCAGAAGAGCGGCGTGTCGAAGTTCATCGCCGACCAGGTCAAGCGCTGGGACCTCGCGCAACTGACAAGGCTTATCGAAATGAACATCGGCAAGGACCTGCAATATATCCGCTTCAACGGCATGATCATCGGTGGCCTTGCCGGCCTCGTGCTCTACACTGCCGAACGGCTGTTTCTTGTCGGCTGACTAGTCCGAATGGACCGCTGAGCTTCGCTGCACTATCTTCCGTGCAGTGGCGGCGTTCGCGGCAACAGGGAGAGAACCAGCATGGCAAAACGACCGGAGTCCGAGTCCTTCATCGACATGTTCGGCAAATTCGGCCGCGACCTGAAGCTGCCGAATGTCGATGTCGAGGCGATCCTCGCCCACCACGCCAGGAACCTGGAAGCGCTGGAGAAGTCGGCACGGGCGAGCGCCGCCGGAGCGTCGGCGCTGTTGTCAAGGCAACGCGAGATGCTGCAGGACACGCTGCGCGAAATCACCCACATGGCACAAAGCTACAGAGCACCCGGCAATCCGCAGGAAATGATGCAGAAGCAGGCGGCGTTCGCCAGGAAATCCTTCGAGACCGCGCTGAAGAATGCCGGCGAGATGGCCGAACTGGCAAGGGCGTCCGGCACCGAATCAATTGAAATCCTGCGCAGCCGCATCAAGGAGGCGATGGAGGAGATCCGCGCCGGCGACGACAAGAGGTAAGCTGTTCCCCGGCAGCACGCTTGCCGGCAGCGAAGACCGGCGTTCGCGGCCGAAGATTATGGGCTGGAATCGCACTGGCGAATTGACAGGGGCGGCCCGTCGTGGTCCGGAACAGGCAAGCGATCGGGAAAGCAGGAATGACGCAGATACGGCCGAGGACGCCGCCGACCTTCGAGCAACTCAGGGCGATGGCCGGGCAGGAGTTGGGCGTTTCGGACTGGACGCTGGTCGATCAGCACCGCATCGACCAGTTTGCCGAATGCACGGGCGATCATCAATGGATCCATGTCGATCCCGAGCGGGCGAAGCGGCAAAGCCCGTTCCGCACCACGATCGCGCATGGCTATCTGACTCTGTCGATCATCGGCGCGCTGGCGCTCGAGATGGGGATCGTACCTGAAAACACGCAGGCCGCGTTCAACTACGGTTTCGACAAAGTGCGCTTCGTGGCGCCGGTCAGGGTCGGCTCGCGAATCAGGCTGCGCACCACGCTGTTGTCGATGGAAGACAAAGGTCCGGGGCAATATCTGATGAAGGCCGCCAATACGGTCGAGATCGAAGGCGAGCAGAGGCCGGCGCTGACCGCCGAGACGCTCGTCATGCTTTATGCACGCCGCAAGCGGGCAGGGGCCTGAGAGTTCAGCCTCAGTTTTGCGGCAGCGCAATCAACGCGACATCGCCTGTTCAAGCGCCCTGAAAACCCGGTCGTCTCCCGATTGGGCGACGTTGAAGCGCATGTAACGGCTGGCCGAACGAGACAGGCTGAACGCATTGCCGGGCGCAAGCACGACATTGGCCGACAGAGCATGGCGGGCGACGTCCGCGGCATCTATCCCCTCCGGCAGCCTGC
Organism: Mesorhizobium sp. M0664; assembly: GCF_040320565.1. NCBI lineage: Bacteria > Pseudomonadati > Pseudomonadota > Alphaproteobacteria > Hyphomicrobiales > Phyllobacteriaceae > Mesorhizobium > Mesorhizobium sp. M0664. The sequence continues at coordinate 36,563 of NZ_JAMYPW010000003.1, read as the reverse complement.
ACCATAGAAACATGCCGGCGGGCTGATCTATCCATGGCACGATGCCGATCGCCCTGAGGCGGGTGCCGGTTTCTTCCATGGCGCGCGAGAGCCGCGCGCGCAGCAGATCGACGTGCTTGCGATAGAGGCCGTCCTTCAGCAGCGTCAGTACCAGTTCGGATGCAAGCCGACCGCTGCCAAACGACGTGGCGATCTTGAGATCGGTCAATCCTTCCATCCAGTCGCGAGGAGCGGCGATGAAGCCGCAGCGCACCGATGCCGACAGCGTCTTGGAAAAGCTTCCGATATGAATGACCCGGCTGAGGCCGTCGAAGGCAGCCAGCCTGGGCGCCGGTGTGTGTTCGAAATCGGCGAAGATATCGTCCTCGATGATCGTCAGCCCCGACTGGTCGGCGAGCTTCAGCAGCCGATGGGCAACGACCGGGGACAATATCGCGCCGGTCGGATTGTGGAGCGCCGAATTGGTGATGTAGAGGCGCGGCCGGTGCTCGTTCAGCGCTTGCGCGAACCGTTCGATGTCCGGACCCGAGCGCGTGTAGGGGACGCTGATCACCTTGGCCCGATGGGCGCGCAACAGGGCATGGAAGTTGAAGTAGCAGGGATCGTCGACCAACACCGTGTCACCCGGTTCGAGCAGGAACCGGCACAGCAGGTCGATCGCCTGAGTGCCCGATTCCGCCAGCATGATCTGGTCCGGGGAGGCTTCGATACCGTGCTCGGCCATGCGCCGCGCCAGCAGATGGCGTAGCGCCGGCAAGCCGAGCGGCGTGCCGTAATCGGTCAGCGCTGCGTCGTCCGCGCGGGCCATCGTCCGCAGCGCGCGACGCAATCCGGCCTCGGGCATCCATGACGCCGGCAACCAGCCGCAACCCGGTTTCAGGACGCCGTCGCCGGCTTCCAGCGATTGGCGCGAGACCCAGAGCGGGTCGACAGCACGGTCAAGCCTGGGGCCGATCTCGGCCAGCGACAACGGAGCCAGCGGTCCGGCGGCATAGAAGCCCGAGCCCGGCCGCGAGCGGATCATGCCTTCCGCCGCAAGACGCTCATAGGCTTCGACCACGGTGGATTTGGAAACCTGCATGGCCTTGGCGAACGCCCGGATCGAAGGCAGCCGCATTCCCGGTGTGAGGCTGCGCGCGGCGATCCTGTGCCTGATCGTCGCCATGACGCTTTCGACAAGCGTCCGGCTGCCCTCATCTGTTGTCGTCTGCTCATCCATCCGTACTGCTCGCCCTACCATGACGGTTTTGTCAAACTGTACCTGATTGTCTCTGGCGGAGCCAGACGCCCGGCCCGATAGAGGGCGAAATCAGCGGGGCATCGATGGACAAGGTGGCGAGTAGTTGGGCGGCGAGTGGTTGGGCGGCGAGGGGTTGGGCGGCGAGTGGCTGGGTCAACGGGTTCATAGGCGTGCTGATCTTCAGCGGTTCGCTTCCGGCGACGCGCGTGGCGGTGATGGATTTCGATCCGGTGTTCGTAACGGTCGCCCGTGCGGCTTCGGCGGGCATCCTCGGCCTGGCGCTGCTGCTCGTTTTTCGCCAGAAGCGTCCGGAGCGGCGAGATCTGTTCCCGCTGGCGATCGTGGCGCTTGGCGTCGTGGTCGGCTTTCCCCTGCTGACGGCGCTGGCGCTCAAGCACATCACGTCGGCTCACTCCATCATTTTCGTCGGCCTGTTGCCGTTGGCGACCGCGATCTTCGGCGTGGTTCGAGGCGGCGATCGCCCGAAGCCGGCGTTCTGGCTGTTCTCGTGCCTCGGTAGCGCCCTTGTCGCCGGTTTTGCAGTCACGCAAGGCCTGTCGGTCTCGCCGCTCGGCGATATCTTGATGCTGGCCGCCATCATCGTGTGTGGATTGGGCTATGCCGAAGGAGCGGCGCTGTCGCGCAAACTCGGCGGTTGGCAGGTGATTTCGTGGGCGCTGGTGCTGTCGCTGCCCCTCATGCTGGCGCTGACGTTCATCACTTTGCCGCCGTCGCTCGAAAGTGCCGGCAGGGGCGCCTGGATTGGTCTGGCCTATGTTTCGCTGTTCAGCATGCTGATTGGTTTCGTGTTCTGGTATCGCGGCCTGGCGCAAGGCGGCATCGCCGCCGTCGGGCAGTTGCAACTGCTGCAGCCCTTCTTCGGCCTTGGGCTGGCAGCAGCGCTGCTGCATGAGCAGGTCAGTCCCGCCATGATCGTCGTCACCGCCGCCGTCGTGCTTTGCGTCGTCGGTGCCAAGAGATATGCGAGATAGATGCGCCGGCTGCCGGAGTTGCATGCGAACCGGGTGGAATCCTCAAGGATGCTTGGCAACGATATCAGTTCGCCCGGCAGTGGCGCGGGCTGAAAATACCGCAAGGATCAGCGCCATCAGCACCAGGCCCGTCGCCACCTGGAAAGTGACCTGCATCCCTCGTGCCGCTGCCGCAGGTGCCAACACTGCCAAGCCAGTGCCTTCCCCAGCCGATGCGAAGGCGAACACCGCGCCCATCACCGACGCACCGGTGATCAGGCCGAGATTGCGCGACAGATTGAGCAGGCCGGAGACGACGCCACGCTGGTCGGATGCGACGCCCGTCATCACGGCCGAATTGTTGGAGGTCTGAAACAGGCTGTAGCCGGTGCAGACGATGATGATTGGCAAGACATAGCCGGCAATACCGAATTCCGCCCCCGACAGAGCAAAGGTGCCAATAGCGAGATCGAACAGGCCGACGATCATCATCCGGTTCGCCCCGAAACGATCGACCAGGCGTCCGGCCGGCAGCGCCGCCAATGCGGTAATCAGAGGGCCGGTCGACAGAACCAGCCCGACCATGGCCGCGTCTAGCCCAAGCGCGCGCGACAGATAGAATGGTGCGACCACCAGCGTCGCCATCATCACCGTGGCGACGATCAGGTTCATGGCGAGGCTTGCGTTCAACGCCTGGTCGCGGAACCTCGCAGGTTGAATCAAAGGGTTCTGGACCCTTGTCTGCGCAATGACAAACAGCAGGCCAGCCACGGTTGCGGCAATCAGCAAGCCGACATTGAGAGAACCAAAACTGCCACGCCCAAGGGTCATGGCGAGCGCATAGGCGGCTAGCGTCAGCGCGAGCAAAGCCGTGCCGATCCCGTCGAAACCGCGCCGACCTGGCGTCTTTTTTCCGGCCGGCAGGAAGCGCCAGGCAAGCGCAAAGGCCAGCATCCCCAATGGCAGATTGATGAGGAAGATCGCGCGCCAGCCGAGGCCGGCGATCAACTGTCCGCCAAGGGAGGGGCCAAGCGTGGTGCCGATCGCCGACATGGCGCCGAGCAGGCCCATGGCGCTGCCGGTTTTATCCCGGGGAACCGTGTCGGCGACAAAGGCCAGCGTCAGAGCCATCATAATGGCCGCGCCGAGCCCCTGTGCCGCCCGAGCGGCAATCAGCAGCCAGAGCGTCGGCGCGAGCCCGCAAAGCACCGATGCGAACGTGAACAGGGCAATGCCGCCGAGCAACAGCGGTCGGCGGCCGAATAAGTCGGCGAGCCGCCCGACGCTGACGATCAAGGTAGTAATGGCGAGCAGATAGGCCAGGACGACCCATTGCACGAGCTGGAACGATGCGCCGAATGCCTGCATCAGCGATGGCAGCCCGACGCTGGCGATGCTGGTGGCGAGCGACGACAGCAGCGTTGAAAGCGACAGGCTTGCCAATGCCCATCGGGTCGAGCGTGCGCTCACCGGGGCAACTTCGTCCCAGGTCTTTTCAGCGGTCGATGCCAAGGTGAACTCCTTTGCCGGCAGCCCCCAATCGGAGCTGTCGGACGCTATTCCCTCGCATGATGTGGCGTAAGGCGCAGTATTTGCATCTTATTCGTGCATGAAACGCCACATCGCGGCCGAGCTGTGCTACGGTCCTTCCATGTCGTCACCCGATCTCAATCTGCTTGTCGCCCTCGATGTGCTGCTGAGCGAGGGCAGTGTGGCGCGCGCGGCCGGGCGGCTGCGCCTCAGTCCCTCGGCGATGAGCCGGACGTTGGCGCGGTTGCGCCAGGCGACAGGCGACCCATTGTTGGTCCGGGCCGGCCGTGGCCTGGTTGCGACGCCGCGCGCGCTCGAATTGCAGCAACAGGTAGGCCGCGTCGTTCAGGATGCGGAAGCGCTGCTGCGCCCGGCCAAGCTCCTCGACCTCCCTGCTCTCGACAAGGTCTTCACGCTGCGCGCCAACGAAAGTTTCGTCGAGGAGTTCGCACCGCGTCTTCTGACCCGTGTCGAAGCGGATGCACCTGGCGTGCGGCTGCGTTTTGCGCCGAAATCCGACAAGAACGACATGTCGTTGCGTGACGCGGCGGTTGACCTCGAAATCGGGGTTGCCAGTGAAACGAACCCTGAAATGCGCATTCAGGCGCTGTTTCGCGACCGCTTCATCGGTGCGGTGCGAACGGGTCACAGCCTGGGCGAGGGCCCAATGACGCCGGAACGCTATGCGGCCGGCCGCCACATCAGCGTTTCGCGGCGTGGCCGCGAAAAGGGCCCGATGGACGAGGCCTTGAAACTGCTCGGTCTCCAGCGGACGATCGTGTGCATGGTTTCCAGCTTCTCGGCCACGCTCGCCATGGCGCGCGCCTCCGATCTGATCGCCAGCGTCCCCGAACGGCACACGCTGGGCGCGCGCACGGGCATGTACAGCTTCCCGTTGCCGGTCGATATCGAGGAGGTTACCATTTCGATGCTGTGGCATCCGCGACTTGATGCCGATCCGGCACAACGCTGGCTGCGAGCCTGCGTGCGGGAGGTCTGCGCGTCGTTTCGCTGATCCAAACTCAGGGCGTGATCTAGAATCTGGTCACCACGCCGATGCCTATGCCTTCGAAGCCGCCCATCGCCATCAATGCGGCCGGCGCCTCTTCGAGGCTGATCTTCTTGCCGACCAGCAGTTCGGGTTTCAGCTTGCCGGTACGGATCATCTCCATCATCGCCTGGTAGCGAAACGCCTGCATGCCGTGGCTGCCGCGGATTTCGAGCTCGAATGCGATCACCTTGTCCATCGGTATCTGCGGCCTGGCATGGTCGCCGAGCATCAGGCCGACCTGCACGTGGCGGCCGCGACGGCGCAGGTTCGCGATCGAGTTGAAAGAGGTTGTGGGGTGGCCGAGCGCGTCCATCGACATATGCGCGCCGCCATTGGTGATCTGCTTGACCGCCTTGACCACGTTCGGCGTCTTTGCCGCGTTGATCGTCGCCACCGCGCCGATCTTTTTGGCAAAGTCCAGCTTCTCGTCCGTGAGGTCGATGGCGACGACATTGGCGCCCATGGCGCTGGCGATCATGATCGCCGACAGGCCGACGCCGCCGCAGCCATGCACGGCAACCCATTCGCCGGGCGTCACCCGGCCCTGATCGACGATGGCGCGGAACGAGGTGACGAAGCGGCAGCCGAGGCTAGCGGCGGTGGCGAATTCCATCTCGTCGGGGAAGCGTACGAGATTGGTGTCGGCATGGTCGATGGCGACATATTCGGCGAACGAACCCCAGGCGCTGAAGCCGGGCTGGAACTGATGTTCGCAGACCTGGTGGTTGCCCGACGTGCATTCGAAGCAGCGGCCGCAGCCGACGGCAAACGGCACAGTGACGCGCTCGCCGCCCTTCCAGCGGGTCACCTGGTTGCCCACCGCGGCCACGACGCCGGCAAGCTCGTGGCCAGGCACATGCGGCAGGCGGATACCGTCGTCGTGCCCCATCCAGCCATGCCAGTCGCTGCGGCAGAGGCCGGTGGCCTCAACCTTGATGACGACGCCTTCCGGCGCCGGCGTCGGATCCGGCACGGTCTGGATCGTCGGCGCCTCGCCGAATTTTTCGAAGACGACGGCTTTCATCGGCTGTTCCTCATGACTTCTGCGATTTGCGGTCTATTCGGCATCGATCTGGTTCTCAGGCGCGGCCTTCTGGAACGCCGGCAGCGCCGTGCAGGCGGCATTGATGCGCGAGATCGTCGGGTAGGGCGTCATGTCGACGCCGAAGCGGGCATTGCTGGTGACCTGTGCGACCAGGCAGATGTCGGCCAGCCCCGGCGTGTCGCCATGGCAGAATGTCTTGGTCTCGGGCGAGGAAGCCAGAATCTTTTCAAGCGGCTGGAAGCCTTCGTTGACCCAGTGCCGGAACCAGTTGACGACATCCTGGTCGCCGGCGCCGAACAGTGTGCGCAGCGAGGTCAGCACGCGCAGATTGTTCACCGGATGGATGTCGCAGGCGATCATCTGCGCCAGCATCCTGACGCGGGCGCGGCCAGGCGCATCCGTGGGCAGCAGCGGTGGCTCAGGCGTGGTCTCGTCGAGATATTCGATGATCGCCAGCGATTGCGTCAGTAGCCTGCCGTCGTCTAGGACCAGTGCCGGCACCAGCCCTTGCGGATTGACCGCGAGGTAGGCGGGTTCGAGATGCTCGCCGTGGCGCAAATGATGCGGCACGTAGTCGTAGGACAGGCCCTTCATCTCCAGCGCGATCCGCACCCGGTAAGAGGTCGAGGAGCGGTAGTAGTTATGGAGGACGATGTCGCTCATCGGATCGGTTGGCCGATGGTCAGTTCGATTTCGCCGATGCCGTCGACGCCACCGGTGATCTTTTCGCCCGGCCCGACGGCGCCGACGCCAGCCGGTGTTCCGGTGAAGATCAGGTCGCCGGGCTTAAGCTCTAGCGCCTCGCTGCAAATCGAGACGATGTCGGGAACCGGCCAGATCAGTTCGGCGAGGTCGCCGTCCTGCCTGATCTCGCCGTCGACCGCGAGCCAGATGCGGCCCTTGTCGGGATGACCGGATTTTTGCGCCGGAACCAGCGGGCCGCAGGGCGCTGAACGGTCGAAGGCTTTCGACCAGTCCCACGGCCTTGCCGCCTTTTTTGCCTCGTCCTGAAGGTCGCGGCGAGTCAGGTCGACGCCGACGCCGTAGCCCCAGACATGGTCCAGCGCGCGCTCGCGCCGGATGCGGAAGCCGGCTCCGCCGATCGCGACGACCAGCTCGATTTCGTGATGCAGGTTTTGGGTCAGCGGCGGGTAGGGGATAATCGTGCCCGAACCGACCGCCGCATCGACCACTGCGTCGCCTGGCTTGGTGAAGAAGAAGGGTGGGTCGCGCTCGTCATTGCCGAGCTCGCGGGCATGAGCGGCGTAGTTGCGGCCGACGCAGAAGATCCGGCGCACCGCAAAACGCTCCGGCGAGCCGGCCACGGCCACCGACGAGGTTGCGGGCAGGGGAAGGACGAAGCCGGTCATGCACTGTCTCTGTTCAGTGGATCTGTCCGCGGCACATTCGGCCGATTTGGGCAAACGGGCAAGGCATTGGATGGCGGAAGAGCAGGCCTGCCGCACGGTGCCGCGGAAATCGCCGGTACATTTTGCTCTGCCGGCCAAGATGGAGATGTACCATTTGCCGTTAGGCTGGCCATGGCGCGCAGCGCCTGCCGCCAACGCCTGAGACTGTCGACCGTTGGTTTCGAGTAACGGACGTGAGAGCCCCTTTTCGGTCCGTCCTGTACTTCGGGCGTGTCGTTATCTCGCACTTGCACAAAGCTCTGGTGCGCTGCAATATAGCTGGAGGAATGCGGCCTTCCGCCCGCCTTTCGCAGGTTCAATGAAGGGACCGGCATGACGGACATCTCCGCGACGCGTCTTGTCGTGTCCAGGCCTGTGGCCGATAGCTCGGCAAGAACCAGGCTTGCCTATCTCGACGGCTGGCGCGGCCTGTCGATCGCGCTGGTGCTGATCGGCCATTTCTTCCCCGTTCCCGGCATCAATCTCGGCGTCCTGGGCGTCGAATTCTTCTTCGTGCTCAGCGGCCGGCTGATGGCCGAGATCCTGTTTGTCGAATACTATCCGCTGAAGAAATTCTTCAAGCGCCGGTTCTCCCGCATCTACCCGGCACTGCTGATTTTTGTCGTCGCCGCGATGGTTGCCTTGTCCGGCACATTCATCGCCTTCAAGTGGAAGGCGGCGCTGACGGCGCTGACGTTCACCTACAACTATGCCGGAATTCTCGTCACCCGCGCCGGCGCGCTCGACCATATCTGGTCGCTCTGCGTCGAAGAGCACGCCTATATCATCCTGGCGCTGATCAGCGTCGTCGTCTCGGGGCGATTCCGGGTCATCATGTTGCTCGGCGTATTGTCGGTGCTGGCCATGGCAAACGGCGCCATCTCCTACTGGGTGCTCGCAATAGCCTACGAGGGCACCTATTGGCGCACCGACGTGCACATCGCCTCGATCCTGCTGTCGGCGGTGATATGCCTGCTCAAGGCCGACGACAGGCTGCCGGCGCTGTTCAAGGGGCCACATGTCGCCCTGGCGGCCTCAGTAGTGGCTGTGCTCCTTTTCATGGCTGCCGTGCCAACCCCCATCCACTATCTGGTCGCGGTGCCGCTGCTGGCACTCGCCGTCAATTCGCTCGACTTCGGCAGCCGGTATCTGACCGGGTTTCTATCGTCCCTGCCGATGACGATGCTGGGGCTGTGGTCGTATTCGCTCTATCTTTGGCAGCAGCCCTTTTATCAATTCGTCGACATAAAAGGCAGTTCGCCGTGGTTGATGCTTGCGGCGGCGTTCGCTTGCGCGCTGTGCAACTACTACATCATCGAAAAGCCGGCCCGCTCCTGGCTGAACCGCAATTGGTAGGGCGTACGGCGCCCGCCGTTCAGCCGGCGATCCGTCTTGCATAATACCGCACGGGTTTCCTGCCGCCGTGGATTACCGCGTCGCCCACTTCCGCAAAGCCGAGTGCGGCATGGAAGGCGTCCGAAGCCGGATTGGGTGGCTCGGCATTGACTTCGCAGGTGACGATCGCCTGGCCCGCGCGTGACGCCTGCTCGAACAGATCCTCATACAGCCGGCGGGCATGGCCGCGCCCGCGCGCTGCGGCGGCGACCACGACGCGATCGACATAGACGAACCGCGGGTAACGCTGGCGAAACCACAGGAAGTTCGGGCTGTCGTAGCTGGCGTCCTGGTCGAAGGTCATGATGAAGGCTTCGAGCGTACCGATGCGGCGCGTGTAAAACGCTTCGGCGAGCAGGAAGGACAGGCGCTCGGGTTCGAGCCACGACAATTCGGCGGCATGCTCGTTGTTGAGCGCGAGGATTGCGGACTCATCACGCGGCGAAACCCGTTCGATCGGCAAACGCACTTCGATCATGTTGTTCGATCTTCCAGGATCACAGCCGGGCGGCTGCGATGGTCGCCGCCACCAGCGCCTCGTCGGTCACGGTGTTGCGGTATTCGCGGTCGAGGTCGGTGCCGCCCATGCCGACCCTTGGGTTGCGGTAACGCATAGCGCTCTGCACGTCCTTGAGCGCGGCGAAGTGCATTTCGCTCAACCCGGTTTTCCCCCGCACCTTGCCGATGTTCTCGGGATCAAGCCCGCCGCAGCCGAGGATGATGATGCGGTCGCCGGCCTGCCTGACAAGATCGGCGAGCAGGTCCGCGCCCTCGAGCGCCGTGTCGCGCTGGCCGCTGGTCAGCACGCGGCCGACCTTGCAGCGGATCAGCGTCTCCAGCGCCTCTGTCGGGTTGCGGGTCATGTCGAAGGCGCGGTGGCAGGTGACGTTCAAGTTTCCCGCCGCCTTAACCAATTCGCTCATGCGCTGTTCGTCGATGGTGCCGTCGGCAGTGAGGCAACCGACGACGACACCGGCGACGCCGAGCTCGGCAAGCGCGCCGACATCGGCGAGCATCGAACGATATTCGGCTTCGCCATAGAGAAAATCGCCGCCGCGCGGCCGCACGATGACGTGGAAGGGGATCGTCGCCAGCTCGAGCGCCGTGCGCACCGTGCCGAAGCTCGGTGTGATGCCGCCCTCGATCAGGCTGGCACAGAGCTCAACACGGTCGGCGCCGGCGGCTTGCGCGGCCAGCAGGCCGTCTATGCCTTCGACGCAGATCTCGATCAGCGGCAGGCGAGGGCGTTCGGTCTCGATCATAGGCGATCCGTCGATGATTTCAGCTGCCCAGCGGTAGCATCGGGCATGGTGCGATGAAAGCCGGAACTGTTGGCTCAACACGCGACAGGGCGGCCGGCGGTGCTCCAATTTTGCCGCTTGACACATCCATAACCGTTCAGCTATATGTCGATTCATAGCCAGCGAGTTATTGATTGATTAACAGCACAGCCGACCGAAAGCTAAATGTGCGGCCGGCAGAAACACGCCTAAGGAGACCACCATGCAAGCACGGTTGAGAAACCCGGTGATGCTCATTCCCGGCGCCTTGCAGGCACTGCTCGCGCTGGACAAGTCGACGGAGACGGCCGACCTGTCCTATGTGACGCGCAAGCTCGTCCATTTACGCGCCAGCCAGATCAACGGATGCAGCCTCTGCGTCGATATGCATGCGCGCGAATTGAAGAAGGCCGGCGAGAAGGACGAGCGCATCTTTGCCGTGTCCGCATGGCGGGAGACACCCTACTTCACCGACGCCGAACGCGCCGCGCTGGCACTGACCGAGGCGGCAACCCGGTTGGCCGATCGGCCGGATCCGGTGCCGGATGCAGTCTGGGACAAGGCCGCCCGGCACTATGACGAAAAGGCGCTTGCCGCCCTGGTCGTCCAGATTGCCCTGATCAACGCATTCAACCGGCTCAACGCAACCACCAGGCAGATGGTCGGCGCCTGGGGCTGAACGGGGCCGGGTTCTCGAAAAGCCACTTCAGATCCGCAGCTTGTACGAATTCGCGCGGACGAAGTCGATGAAGGCCCGCAGCTTCGGCGGTACCAGGCGGCGGCTCGGATAATAGAGGTGGAGCGGCTCGTAAGCGGGACAGAAAGGCTCCAGCACCTTGACCAGCGCGCCTGAGGCGAGAAGCGGCGCGGCGAGGCCCTCGACGGCGAAGGCGAGGCCCAGCCCTTGCGCGGCGGCGGTAATGCACAGCGGAAGTGTGTTCACGACCAGACATGCGTCCGGCGTGAATGCGACTTCGCGTCCATCCACGGTGAACTCCCAGGGCGAAATCGCGCGCGTGCGGGTGAGGGCGAATGCGATGCAGCGATGGGCGGCGAGGTCGGCCGGCCGCTTCGGTGTGCCTTTGCGCGCCAGATAATCGGGGCTGCCCACCACGACCATCTGCAGGGGCCCGCCCAGGCGCGCGCCGATCATATCTCTCTCGAGAAGCTCGCCGATGCGCAGGCCGGCATCGAAGCCCTCGGCGGCGATGTCGACGAAGCTGTCGTCGAAAATCAGACTAAGCCGCACTTCGGGATAAGCATCCATGAACGGCCGCATCAGTGGCTCTATCAGCAGCGGCGCGGCGATCCAGGGCAGGCTGAGGCGCAGCGTGCCGGCGGGACGATCGCGAGCTTCGCGCAGTGCCGCGCCAGCCGCCCAGATATCTTCGGCTGCCGGGCGCACGTGGTCGAGGTATTCAGCGCCAGCTTCGGTCAAGCCAACGCTGCGGGTCGTCCGGTTGAGCAGCCGCACCCCCAGGCGCTCCTCGAGCCCCTTGATCGCCTCGCTTAACGAGGCCGGAGCGACGCCGAGCTCGGCGGCGGCGCGGGTGAAGCTTTTGGCCTCGGCGACTTTGACGAAGGCGACGATGCCGCTGAACTGGTCGAGGCGCATTGTAAGGATTTTCCAAATAGCCCTGTCGAATTCTACCGGTTTTTCCGGCGAACGAAAGGCGTCATGTTGGGTCTGACGAACGGGCCTCGGTGTTGGGAACGGCTCGAACAGGCAAGGAGACAGGACCGATGACCAGGCTTGCTTTACTCGCCGCCGGCACTCTTCTGGCGGTGTCTGCCGCCCCGGCGCACAGCGGGCCACTGGAAGACCGCAATATCCAGCTCATCAAAGGCTATTACGCAGCTTACGCGACCGGTAATCCCGAGGCCGTGCGGCCCTTCCTCGCGCCCAACATCGTGTGGCGCATTCCCGGCCATCATCCGCTCGCCGGCGACAAGCGCGGGCCGGACGAGGTGGTCGCCTTCTTCCGCGGCCTGGCCGACGGCAAGTTCAAGGCCGAGCCGATCTTCTTCCAGGCGCAGGGCGACCTCGTTGTCGACGTCCATCGCGGCTGGTCGAATGTCGGCTCAGGTCCCGAGATCGACCAGTTCTACGCGCTGATGTTCCGCATCAAGGACGGCAAGATCGCCGAGGCACAGAATTTTTTGACCGACATGTACCAGTCGGACGCTTTCTACTGGGCGCATTACCCGCTGAAGCCGCTGCCCGGCCGACTGGCCGGCCAGCGCTGAGACGGCGGTCTTTCTCGCAACGCGCCGCGCTTCTCGCTCCAAGCCAAAGGAGACTTGCGATGCTTAAAACCCTGACCCTTGCCGTAGCAACCACCGCCGCGCTCGCCGCCTCCAATGCCGTCGCCGCACCGCGCGTCGAGCGCGTCACATTCTCTTCGCATGGTGAGCAGCTTGTCGGCGAGCTCTATCTGCCGGAGGATCTGGACGAGGCAAAACCTCGGCCGGCGCTGGTCGTGACCGGCGCCTGGATGACGGTGAAGGAACAGATGCCGGCCCGCTACGCCCGCGAGATGGCCGATCGTGGCTTCGTCGCCTTGACCTTCGATTTTCGTGGGTGGGGCGAAAGCGGCGGCCTACGCCGCCAGTACGAGGATCCTAGGGCCAAGATCGCCGACATCGAAGCGGCGGTCGCCTATCTCTCGCGCCGGCCCGAAGCCGATCAGGACCGCATCGGCGGGCTCGGCATTTGCGCCAGCTCCGGCTATATGGTCACCGCCGCCGCCGAAAACGCCGCGATCAAATCGGTCGCCCTCGTTGCGCCCTGGTTGCAGGATGCCGAAGTGGTCGAGCAGGCCTATGGCGGCCGGCATGGCGTCGTCAGGCTTGAGGCCGTGGGCGATGCGGCCGAGGCTGAGTATCGCCGCACCGGCAAGCAAGCGTTCTTGCCGGCCGCGAGCCTGACCGACGAGCGCGCGGTCATGTTCAAGGTGCCCTATTACACCGAGCCCGATCGCGGCATGATCCCGGCCTGGCGCAACGAGGCCGATCCGGCGTTCTGGCGCGGCTGGCTGACGTTCGACGCCATCCAGGCTGCTCCGCGCCTGCACCAGCCTTTTTTGATGGTGCACAGCGAGGCGGCTGCCATTCCGCAGGGGGCGCACAAATTCTACACGCGGCTGACCAGTTCCAAGCGGGAGCTGTGGCTCGACAACGTCACCCAGTTCGATTTCTACGATCGTGCCGCGCCGGTGAAGGCCGCAAGCGATACCGTCGCCGCGCACTTCCGCGCGACGCTGGGCAGTGCGGGGGAGGCGGGACAATGAGCCTCGTCACGCGCCGGCATGTCCTGGCCTCGGCGGTTTCCGCTGCGATGATTTCCGCCGTCTCGGCGCCCGCCTCGAGCGCTCCGGGAGATGCGCTGACGGTCAAAGACAGGATCGCAATCGCCGAGGCGATTGCCGGGATCGGCCTCTATGCCGATCTGCGTGAATGGAACCGGGTCAGATCCTATCTCGCGGCCCGTGTCACGACCGACTACACCAGCCTCTTCGGCGGCGAGGTCACGACTAGCGGCCGCGACGCGTTGATCGCGCAGTGGCAAGGGCTGCTGCCGGGCTTCGACGCCACCCAGCACCTCATAACCAACATCACCGTCGAGGGCGCGGGCAATGACGCGGTCGCACGCAGCCATGTCCGCGCAACCCACTGGATCGGCGGGCGGTTCTGGACGGTCGGTGGCAGCTACCTCCACCGGCTGGTGCGGACGCCGGAAGGTTGGCGCGTCAAGGCAATCTCCATCCGCCGCTTGTACGAAGAGGGGGATCGCGCCGTTCTGGCCGCTGCGGCCGACCGGGTAAAGGCGAAGGCCAAATGAGTGTTCGGGTTTGCGCAGGCCCAATCGCGCGGCGAGGTTGCTCGGAGCATCGGCAACGTGAATATTGATCGAAATGTCGGGGCAGGCTTGGCGCATGCGGCATTAGTGCCGCCAACCGCGGAGACAGGACATGACCCTTTCATTGCAGGAGGTTTCCGATAGGCTTGAGATCGAACAGCTGCTTGTTCGCTATTGCTATGCGGTGGACGATCGCGACTGGGAAGCCTATCGCAAAATATTCACACCCGATGCCTTGCTTGACGACACTGTAACAGGTGGAATCAGGAGCGGTGTGGATGAGCATGTTGCTTACATGAAAGGCGCCCTTTCCAAGATATTGATCTCGCAGCACGCCATTTCGACAATCCTTCTGGATCTCCGAGGGGACGAGGCCAGCGCGCGCGTGCATTGTTCATGCCCGATGGTGGTAGACCTCGGCGAAGGCAAAAGGCAGGTCTTCTTCCAGGGGCTTTGGTATCGAGACCGCGTCGTACGCACGTCCGAGGGCTGGCGCATAAGTGAACTGGTCGAGGAAGGCTATTGGAATCACAATTTGCCGGAGGGGTTCGCGTTCTGACGTCTGTTACGCGCTGTGCTGGATCCGCCCCGGACGCCGTTCTCAGACCTGGCAGCTACTGGCGCAACACGGTGTTCTTGGTGCCTTCTTCGACCTGGTCGATGACCAGCAGCTTGACCGGGTCGGCGCCGACATTGGTCGCCTGATGCCATTGCCCGATCATCTCGATGATGAAATCACCTGTTTGATAGGTGTTGCTCTTGCCGGTCTCGACATTGGTGACCTGAAGCGTGCCGGCCTCGACATAGGCATAGCGCGGAAACGGATGCTTGTGGACCGGCAAGGTCGCGCCCGGCGCGATCTGATAGGCCGAGACCAGGACCTGGACGTTGTTCTGCGGCAGCGTGATCGGCTGGCCGGACGCGGTCTCGGTGCGAGAGGCAAGCGGGGTCACGACAACCGGCGTCCCGCCGGCATCCAGCGCCTGGGCGTTGTTTGCAAACAGTGCAGCCGCGAGCAGCAGCGTCGGCGCCAAGATTTTTCGCATGATTCCCCCAGGCTGCGTCAGCATCGCGCAGCACGCATTGGTGCGCAAGCTTGTCTGTTGGGGAGCGCCTTATCCCGCTCTTCTGAACATGCCTGGCGTCATGCCATGCATAGCCCGGAATGTACGGGACAGATGGCTCTGGTCCGCGAAACCTGCTGCGATAGCGGCGTCGGCGAGGCCAGATCCCTGTTCGATCAGCGCGCTCGCCCGGCGCAATCGCCGGTCCCGGATATAGGCCGCCGGCGTCAGGCCGATCGCCTTGTTGAAGTCGCGGATGACCTGGAACCGGGTCACGCCTGCCACGCCGGCAAGCCGCTTGAGGTCGAGCTGCGAACCAAGTTCGCTTTCGATAAGGTCGCGACAGAGCGAAAACCTCCGCTGCGATCCTGAGCTTTCGATCTCTTCGGCCTGTCCGCTCGAGCCGCCATGCCGAACGATCAGCCGTCGCAGCGCCACGAGCAGGGACGTCTCGGCCGTCATTGTTTCCGGGGATGTCGAGCCCTGGTGTGCTGCCATCAATGCCGCGGCGAGACTGCTGTCTTCGATCGTCGCGCGCGAAAACATTGGAGCGCCGTCCCGGCCGAGTTCGCGGGCAAGCGCGGTCATCAGCGGCACCGAAGGATAAAACGTCCGGTAGGCCCAGCCTTCGTCCGCGCCGCGTTCGCCGTCATGCCACTCCTCGGGATTGACGACGGCAATGGTGCCTGCCGGAGCGAGAACGCTTTTGCGGCCGATGCGAATGCGCTCGCAGCCAGAGGTGATCAGGGCGATCACATAGGTCGGGTGCGTGTGCAAGTCATAGCGATGCCGGGTGAAGCGCGCCTCGAACAGGCCAAGGTCGGGGAAGCACGGATGGCGCCAGTATTTCCCGGTCTCTGCCGCTTCGTTTGTCCTTGCCATGGTCAATCCGGTTCAAGACGCCTCTCGCCGGGCCTTCTATGGCTGGCAAACCAAGCCGCTTTTTGTCGGCGGAAAGGAGGCACCATGTTGCATAATGACCCCGTCGCCGCGCTGACACCAGAGGTTATAGGCTGGCGGCACCATCTCCATGCCAATCCGGAGCTCGCATTCAATGAATACGAAACGGCCCGTTTCGTTGCAGAGAAACTGCGCTCTTTCGGCGTCGACGAGGTGCATGAGGGGATCGGCGGCACCGGCGTCGTCGGTGTCCTGCGCAGCGGTGGCGGCGCACGCGCCATCGGCCTTCGCGCCGAGCTCGACGCGCTTCCGGTGCTGGAGAAAACCGGCTTGGCCTATGCCTCCAGGAAAGAAGGAGTAATGCACGCCTGCGGCCATGACGGCCACACCGCGATGCTGCTCGGCGCCGCCAAATTGCTTAGCGAGTCGCGCGCCTCGTCACTTTCATCTTCCAGCCAGCCGAGGAAAACGAGGGAGGCAGCATGCGCATGATCGAGGACGGCCTGTTCAAGCGCTTTCCGGTCAAGGCGGTCTATGCGGTCCACAACTGGCCGGGCTTCAGGTTGGGGACGATCGCCGCCCGCGCTGGTGCGCAAATGGCGGCCGTCGATAATTTCGAACTGACCTTCGAGGGTCTTGGCGCGCATGCCGCGATGCCGCAGCTCGGCGACGACCCGATCCTGGCCGCCGGCGCCTTCGTGCAAGCCGTCCAGCGCATCGTCAGCCGCTCGGTCGACCCGCAGAGCGCGCTTGTCGTCAGCATTACGCAGATCCATGGCGGCAATGTCGGCAACATCGTGCCGGGCAAGGTCTGGCTGCAAGGCACCTGCCGCTTCTTCGAGCACGGCCTTTCCGACCATTGCGAGAGGCTGATCGGCGAGATCGCACAAGGTATTGCCGCCGCGCATTCGCTCAAGGCCAGGCTCGACTACAGGAAGGGCTATCCGCCGCTGATCAATACGGCCGATGCGACGGCCCGCGCCGTCGTGGCCGCCGCCTCCGTCGTCGGCCGGGAGAATGTCTTGACCGAGTTCAGCCCCAGTCTCGGCTGCGAGGATTTCGCTTTCATGATCCGCGACGCCGGCGGCTGTTATGCGTGGATCGGTGCCGGCGAGGTCGGCCCGGGCGAAGGCCTGCACGGCGACCGCTACGTTTTCAACGACGAAATCGTGCCGACGGTGATGCGCTATTACGTCAACCTCGTCGAGCAGACGCTTCCGCGGGCCGATCCTTCTACAGCAGTTTTTCCGGCGTGATCGGCAACCCCCGGATCCGCTTGCCCGTGGCGTCGAAGACGGCGTTGGCAACAGCAGCGGCAACGCCGGTGGCGCCGAGTTCGCCGATGCCTTTGCCGCCGATCGGGCTGGCATGCTCGTCCACCTCATCGACGAAGTGGATTATGATGTCGCCGGGAATGTCGGCGTTGACCGGAATGGCGACCCCGGAAAGGTTCTTCGACAGGAACCGCCCTAGCACCGGTTCGTGCCTGCTCTGCTCCATTGCCGCCATGCCCCAGCCCCAGATGATGCCGCCCGTCATCTGGCTGCGTGCGGTGCGGGGATTGACGATGCGGCCGGCGCTGTAGCTGCCGACGGCGCGACGGAGCCTGAGCAGGCCGAGCCCCGGATCGACGCCGACCTCCATGAAAATCGCGCCGAAAGTGCGCATGGCGAGGCCTTTGCCATGCTGCGCCGGATCGAACGAGCCGGAGCCGACGATCTCGCCGATGTCGGTATGGCTCATCACATCGGCGATCGTCTGACCGCCGGCAGCGCCCCTGCGGCGAATCTTGCCGTCCTGCATCTCCACCTCGTCTGGCAGCAGATTGGCAAGACGGGCAAGCTGCGAACGCGCATCTTCGGCGGCGGCAAGCACCGCCGCGCCCACCCCCATGGTCGATGACGAACCATAGGTCGGTCCCGCCTCCGGCAGCTGCGTATCGCCCATTTCCAACTCGATCTTCTCCATCGGCAGGCCCAGCACGTCGGCTGCGATCTGCGGAAAGATGGTGAGTGTTCCGGTCCCTATGTCCTGCGTGCCGGTGCGGATGAGCACCGTGCCGTCCCTGTGCAGCCTGACCTCGGCTGCAGGCGTCGGGTGGCGGAAACAACCCATGGTACAGGTCGCCATGCCGTAGCCGATCAGCCAATCGCCGTCGCGTTGCGGCTTGCGCGGGCGCTCGCGCCAGCCGAACAGGCGGGCGCCTTCCTCATAGGCCTCGCGCAGCTTCTTCGATGACCAGGGCTGGCCGGTGGCCGGATCCGTGTCCGCATGGTTGATCAGACGCAGGTCGAGCGGATCGACGCCCAGGCGGTGGGCGAGCTCGTCCATCGCGCTTTCGAGGGCCCAGGTGCCTGGACCCTCGACCGGCGCGCGCAGCGCCGTCGGCATGGCGACGTTCGCGCGCTCGACGCGCTGGCTGAGACGCATCGCCGGCGTGGCGTAGAGACCCTTCGAGGCTTCGGTGGCGAACTCGACGAAATCGTCGCTCACGGTGGTCAGGTTGATCACGTCCTGTTGCACGGCGGTCAGCTTGCCCGAGCTGTCCGCCGCCAGCACGATCTTCTGCGCCATGCGCGGCTGATAGCCGAGACAGGAATAGGCGTTGGCGCGGCTTAGCGCCAGCCTGACCGGGCGCTGCATGATGCGCGCGGCGGCGGCGGCCAGCACCTGATGCGGCCAGATCCAGCCCTTGCCGCCGAAGCCGCCGCCGGTATGGCGGGAAATCACGCGGACCTTCTCGGCCGGGACATTCATGCGGGCGGCAAGCACCTGGCGGACACCGTAGACGTGCTGCGTGGCATCGTGCAGCGTCAGCTCTCCGTCATTCCACTCAGCGAGCGTCGCCGAGGGCTCCATCGCGTTGTGATGACGCGACGGCTGCAAATAGACGGCTTCGACCGTGGCGGCGGCGTCAGCAAGCCCGCGGTCGACCTCGCCCTTCGTAAACGTCGGCTCCAGGAACAGGAAGCCGCTCTCCCTCGGCGAGACAGCAGCCTTGTCGATGGCGGTCCACTCCGGCGGTGCCGGCAACTCCGGCTCGGCGAACTCGTAGCGCAACGCGACGCGGCGAGCGCCGGCTTCCGCCGCCTCCAGCGTCTCGCCCAGCACAATGGCAAGCGGCTGGCCCTCGTGACGTATCTCGTTGCCCTGCATGGGCATGAAGCTCTGCGCGGCCGGCGGGCCTTCGGCTTGCTGCATCTGCGTATCCGGCTCGGCCCTTGGCGATGCGAACCGGCCGAATTTTGGCATGTCCTCATGCGTGAGCACACGCACGACGCCCTTCTCGGCGAGCGCGTCGTCGACCATGATCGACGTCACGCGGCCGGCCGGAACGGGCGCGGTCACGAGTACCGCATAGAGCAGGTCGGGGGCGAAATAGTCGGCCGCATAGCGGGCGCGGCCGGTCACCTTGGCGCCGCCGTCAGGGCGGGCAACAGGCTGGCTGATCATCATGACGGCATCCTCGCTGCTCTTTCGATCGCCCGCAAAGCGGCGGTCTTGGCCAGTTCGATCTTGTAGGCGTTCTGCGACAAGGGACGCGCTTCGGCGAAGGATTGCTCGATAGCGGTGCTCAACGCCTCGCGATCGCCGATTTCGGCGCCGGCGAGCTGCTCCTCGGCGGCGCTCAGCCGCCACGGCCGCAGCGCGACGGACCCCAGCGCCAGGGCAGCCCGACGAATGGTTTGGCCGTCCATCTCCAGTACAGCGGCGGCGGAGACGATGGCGTATTCGTAGGATTCGCGCTCGCGCACCTTGAGGTAGGCAGATCGCGGCGCCGGCGCCGGCAGCTCGATTGCCGTAATCAGTTCGCCTTGCTGCAACACATTGTCCGCCTCGGGCCGCGTGTCGGGAAGCAGGTGGAATTCCGTTGCCGGAATGCGCCGGCCGCCGCTGCGGTGCGCGGTGACGATGACCGCATCAAGTGCTGCCAGCGCCACCGCCGGGTCGGATGGCTGGGTGGCGACGCAATCCTCGGTCCAGCCGAAGATTGCGTGATTGTCGTTGATGCCATGCAATGCCGAGCAGCCGGAGCCGAGCTCACGTTTATTGCATGGCAGCTGCTCTTCGGCACGGAAATAGGCGCAGCGCGTCTTCTGCAGCAGATTGCCGCCTATCGTTGCGAGATTTCTCAGTTGCGGCGACGCCGCGTTGAGGATCGCCTGGCTCAATACGGGATAATCGCGCATCACCAGCGGATGCTGCGCGACATCGTTGAGATGCGTCAGCGCGCCGATCGTCAAGCCGCCGCCGGGCAGTGCCTCGATCTGATCCAGCCCATCGAGGCGGGAGATATCGATGATCCGCGCCGGCCCGGCAATTCCAAGGCGCAGCCAATTGAGCAATTCGGTGCCGCCGGCGAGAAAGGCGCTGTCCGGCGCGGCACCGGCCGCGATCGTGTCGCCCAGGCTGTCGGCGCGCGCGTAGACGAATGGGGTCATTGGCTCACCCTCCCGGCCGCCGCGCGCACCGCCTCGGCGATTTGCGGATAGGCGGAGCAGCGGCACAGATTGCCGCTCATCCATTCGCGGATCTCGGCATCGGAGCCGGTATGTCCCTCCTCGATCAGCGCCGCCGCCGACATCACCTGGCCGGGCGTGCAGAATCCGCACTGGAAACCATCATGATCGATGAACGCCTGCTGCACGGGATGAAGCGCGTCGCCGTCTGCCAGCCCTTCGATCGTCGTGACCTCGCGTCCCTCGCAGGACACGGCAAGTATCATGCAGGCATTCACACGCCGTTCGTCGAGATGCACGGTGCAGGCGCCGCACTCGCCGAAATTGCATCCCTTTTTCGTTCCGGTCAGATGAAGCCGCTCGCGCAGCAGGTCGAGCAGCGTGACGCGGGGATCGAGATCGGAAAGGCTGTGGTCCTCTCCGTTCACCCGCAACCGCAATAGGTGCCGATCGTGGAAGTCCATTGGGGGTTACCTCGAAGCACATGCCGTACTCGTCGCAGGGACTCGTCCAGCAAGCAGCCACCCACCTGTCGAGGCGAAAATAGGGCGGTCGATTCCGGTGAAAAGGCGCCGCCGGTCAGGGAAGGCTAAAAAAGCGCATTTGAGATTTGCGGCGGAAAGGCCCTGAATGCCGCCGCAAAAAGTGTCACCGTAATTCCGTAATTCCCGTAATTCAGATTGGCTTGGGCGGCCTACATTGAGAACATTGCCGCGCCGCTGTCCAATCTAGGGCAGGCGGCTTTCCATGGCAGGTCGGCCTTGCGACTGGCAATGTCGTCCGGCAAATGAAAGATGAAGCTGAGAACTACGAGTTCGCGATCGGACGACGCCAGGATTCGCCGCAAGCGCACAGGAAACGAACCGTAACCGTGATCGCACTGAGGCGCTACTCGTTGCCGGCGGGCCGAGGAGGATTGCTCGTGACGGTCGGCTAGGGACGGTATCGCGCGGCAGTGTTGAACGCGGCCTGGGGATCAGTACGATCACGAGGGAAATCAGGGAGCGGATCGCCGCGGTGGCAAGGAGGTGCTCCATGCCGGTCGTGGCGTCTGTGACCGCAGGGGCAGGCGCTGTCGAAATCCGCACCCGGCTCATGCCGCTGTTTCCCGTGATGCCACCGCGCTGCACACGCCTCAGCCAGCACGTTCAATTCTCACCGTGACGGAACCGGGACGATCAAAGATCGAAACATCGCCGGCGACCTTCCCGAGCACAACGATGCCGGACGACGGGACGCGACCATTCCGATAGTAGATCACGAAATGATCGGAACTCCACAGCCCGAGCGTGCCGACCGAGAAGTCGCGCTGCCGTGTCTGTTCCGGAAATGGAGCCGGTAGATTTACCGGTCTTCTTCCTGGCGAAGGTGGTCGCTCATCTCAATGGTAAGCGGCAACATCTGAGCAAGAGATTTTGCGGCTTCGTTATCGGCAAGATCGGCCGTGACCTCGCCCCAGTCTGATGAAATGCGAATACGTTCTTGAGCCATCCTGGGTCCAACCATTCCAAATGCAATAACGCCAGCGCTCAGCAGTGATTTCAGCACGGGTCATTCCTCCGTTTTCTAGGCAGATGGAGCCCGCCCCAGCAAACACAGGCTCCATCTCGTCAGTCACGCGGAGAGGTGCTGATTGAAGAAGCTGGTAAGCCTGTCGAACGGAATCAGGTCCACACGGTCGTAGAGATCGACGTGACCGGCGCCCTGGACCCAAACCAGTTCCTTGGGCTCGGCTGCCAGTCTGTAGGCTTCCTCGCTGAATTCCCTCGAATGCGCCTGATCGCCGCTGATGAACAGCATTGGGCGCGGCGAGATCGTCTCGATGTCATTGAACGGGTAGAAGTTCATGAATTTGACGTTGCTGGTCAGCGTCGGCTTAGTCGTTATCTGGTCGGAGACACCCGCCGGGGTAAACTCTCCGCGGGGTGTCCGATAGAAATCGTAGAACTCGCGCTGGATGGGATGCGTCGACGCGGTCAGTTCGAGATCAGTGCCGCCCGTATACTGGATTTGGCCGCCTTCGAATTCGGAGTAGCGCTGTTCGGCGGCCGCCGCGATGATCTGCTTCCGTTGCTCGACGCTTAGCGAGTGATTGAGTGCGTTTCGGTTCGCCGCGCCCATGTCATACATGCTGACCGTGGCGATGGCGCGCATGCGCGGGTCGATCTTGGCGGCGCTGATGACGAAGCTGCCGCTGCCGCAGACACCAATCGCGCCAATGCGGTTGCGGTCCACGAACGCGTGTGTCCCGAGGAAGTCCACCGCCGCGCTGAACGCCTCGGCATAGACATCCGGCGAAACGATCTGTCGGGCTTCGCCCCCGCTCTCGCCCCAGAATGGCAGGTCGATCGCCATGGCGATGAAGCCCTGCTCGGCCATCTTGGTGGCATAGAGGGTCGCGCTTTGCTCTTTCACCGCGCCCATTGGATGGCCGACGACGATGGCCGGATGACGTGCATTGCGGTCGAGGTTCTTGGGAACGAGCAGATTTCCCGCAACATTCATCTGGTATTGGCTCTTGAAGGTCACTTTCTCCAGCGTCACCTGACCGCTTGTATAGAAATTGTTTGCACCGTTTGACATATCTTGAGCCTTTGCGAAGGGAAAGTTGAAGAGTGACGCCCCACTGAAGGCGGCGATGCCGGAGCCGGTCAGCTTCAAAAGCTCCCGCCGGTGGATTTCACGCGCTGGTATTTTCGTATCAGGGGTATTCAAAGGCATTTCCGATCTCCTGTAAGTTTGGGTTGGAATTGAACCACTCGCCACTTTGGCCAGTCCTCTTCGAGTTTGAGCAGACGCCGACCGTTGCCGATCAGCGCGATTGCGAAGCCGGCCAGAACCAAGCTGCCGATGAAGATCGCGGAGATCGTCAGACCATACAGCAGCACCCCTCCGACTACCGCGCCCAGAAGGATCGAAGCCTGGATCGCCGCGACCATCAGGCCTGCCGGCGGCCTCGGCCGCATTTTGCGACATCCATGTCATCCAAATCACCGACATCGCGGTAATGCATTGTTGCAGTGCAAACCTAATGGTTTTGCCATAAAGCGATTACCCGTATAAATCGGCATGAACCTATCGACTATATCGAATAATTCGCTGCAAGCGACGGAGAGAGAAACTTCATGGCCAGAACCGATCTCAACCAATTGACGTGGTTTCAGGCTGTCGCAGAAGAGCGCAGCTTCACCAAGGCTGCGGCAAAGCTCGGCGTCGCGCAATCGACGCTCAGTCACACGATCAAGCAGCTCGAAACACGCATGGGCATACGCCTTCTGACCCGCACGACGCGTAATGTCGCGACGACCGTTGCGGGCGAAAGGCTGCTACAGACGATCACCCCGCGCATTGGTGAAATCGAAGACGAGATCACAGCGCTGATGGCGCTCCGCGAAAAGCCGTCAGGCTCGATCAGGTTGACCCTGTCCGACCACGCGCTCGAAAGCGTGGTCTGGCCGAAGCTTAAGCCGGTCCTCAGCGGCTATCCCGACATTGGCGTCGAACTGATCCTGGACAGCACCTTCCGCAACATTGTCGAGGAAGGCTTTGATGCCGGTGTCCGGCTTGGAGAGAGCGTCGAGAAAGACATGATCGCGGTCCGCATCGGCCCGGACTGGCGCTTAGTCGCCGTGGCTTCGCCGCGATACTTCGCGGCGCACGGCGTGCCTGTGCATCCGCAGGATCTGGTCCGGCACGTCTGCATCAACATGCGTCACGAAACCGCCGGTGGTCTGTACGCATGGGAGTTCGAGCAGGATGGACAGGCGCTGCGTGTCCGTGTGGACGGTCAACTTACCTTCAACAACTCCTACGCCATGATCGACGCGGCAGCGAGTGGCTATGGCATCGCCTATGTTCCCGAGAACATCGTGGAGCGGCACGTCGTCTCAGGATTGCTGGTGAAGGTCCTCGACGACTGGTCACCCTTCTTCGATGGCTATTTCCTCTATTATCCGAGCCGCCGCCAAAACCTTCCTGCGTTCAAGATCATTGTCGACGCGTTGCGGCATAGGGATCCGTCGGGATCGTGATGTCCCTTCGTCATATTGCACTCAGGGGCGTGGTCGATAGCGGCTCATTCCTGAATCTCGATAGGCGCAGCAGGAAAGGCATAGGTCGAGGTCCGGTATCCAACTCGAAGCGTTAGTTATAACCAGAACATCGCGTCGATGCTTGCGCGAAGGTTGGCCACAACTTTCTTCCCCATCGCGCCGGCTGGAGCGAAGCGCATGATCCTACAGGGAAATTGAATAGGTCCGCGGCCGCATCGCACCGCAGCGTAGATGTTGGCTCCCCGGGCCGGACAAGTTCGATAAATCGAACCGCGTACAAAATGCCAGAAAGATCCTTTATTTCCAGTCTCTTGTAGCGACCTCTTCCTCAAAGAGTCTACCGCCTTGGTGTATCTCAAGAGGTATCAGCGGTGTATCTCTCAGTCAAGCGTCATGACGATACGCCAGTGCGCAGCATGCCTGCTCCTCCGTCGTGGGTCAGTTTGAAATTCGATCAAGACGCGTGACAGCTTTCATGTGAACTTCATCGCCGAGGACGAAAGAGCCTCTGAGGCAGCAGATTTCCGGCGGGTCCTTTGAAGCGATCGCCGCCAGGACCAAACCCACCGCAAGCGAAATCGCCAGGGCGACACCTACCGGAAGATGATGCATGCCGGCTTCGTACCGACCGCTCTGACAAGCGTCGACGCACGTTTGGAAACAGTCCTGTCACGGTCTCACACATGCCTAACAAACGGTTAACCGTCCTCACTAGCTCCAGCGCGAACCCCTGGCAGTCGGTCGCCGGGCCGGTGATATACCTCCTCCATTCGGTTCAAATTGTTTCAGGATATTTTTCTAATCGTAAGTTACAATCTCAAACATAGTTCCGGGTTAGCAATCCAATAAGTCTCTGAGCTCGTTATCGTTGAAGTAGCAGGCATGGAAACTGCTGCTATGAAGCAAGTATCAAAGGAGAGTGTCATGGCAAATTTCGTCAAGAGTTTCGCCACAGCTTTAGCCGGTGGTGCACTTGTTTTATATCTATCATTTCCTTCCAGTGCGGCGGGAATTAACGTCGGTGCCGGCGCATCAATTGGCGGCCCAGGCGGCATCAACGCTGGTCTCGGCGCTTCGATCGGGGGCAGTGGCGGCATCAGAGCGGGAGCCGGCGCCTCGATCGGTGGGCGCGGCGGAGTGAATGCCGGCGCTGGTGCTAACATAGGCGGCAGCAGGGGCATTACCGCCGGTGCCGGCGCTAATATTGGCGGCAGGAGTGGTGTCACCGCCGGTGCTGGCGCCAACATAGGTGGCACGAACGGCGTCACCGCTGGGGCAGGCGCTAACATAGGTGGCAGGAGTGGTGTCACCGCCGGCGCCGGCGCAAATGTAGGTGGCGCGGGCGGCGTTACAGCGGGCGTAGGCGTCAACGTTGGTGGCACGGGTGGCGTCGGCGTGGGCGTCGGTGTCGGCGTTGGTGGCGGTACCGTTCCCGGCACCCCTGGCACTCCCGGAACGCCGGGGACACCTGGAACGCCAGGGACGCCGGGCACCCCGCCGAGCGTTGTTGCTCAGCTGTCCAGCAGACAGCTGATGCGAATGAAAAAACGCTGTGTCGACGTGCTCAGCAGCGAAGGGACATATGACAGCGATCTGCGCCAGCTTTGCATGCTGATAGCGCGCCGCTGAGGAGAGTGCGGCGTTAACGGGAGCGTCGAATCGGCCGTGAGGCTTCGACGACACTCTCCTGGCCTCGTGGCCGGGCCCGTCACTCGCAAGGTGGCGGGCTTCTCTTCGTCAGGGTCGTTTCGCTGGGCGGCTGTCGGACCAGTGCTGACCCGCAGCCGTAATTTACTCTTAAGCCAGAGCCGGTAAAAACGGGCATGGATAAGATTTTTCGGAAGCTTCTCCATCTCTTCAACGACACGCCGGTATTGGCTGCGGCCTATGACGGCTTCGATCGCCTGCGCTATGCGAATCAAGCGTTCCGTTCAGCCTACTTCCTGGAGGCAGACGAGACGCCGCTTTGGTCCGATCTTATGCGTCGCAATTTTGAGGCTGGCCGAGGAACGGTCATCCGTGCGGGCGATTTCGATGCCTGGCTGATCTCTACACAGTCGCGGCGGGGCAAGATGGGCTTTAGAGCGTTTGAAACGGACCCAGTCGATGGTCGCTGGCTCTGGATGACCGAAACGGTTCAAAGCGACGGCTGGATGCTCTGCATTGCGAATGACATCACCAAACTGCGAGCCCACGGACGAACAGTCCGACAAGACCTGGACAAGGCAATAAAGGCCTCCAATACGGACGAGCTAACGGGTGTCGCGAACCGACGCTTTGTCACGGCACGAATGGGAGAAATGCTCCAGCGAACGCAAACCGAAGGCCGTGCTGGCTGCGTCTGCGTGCTTGACCTGGACAATTTCAAGTACATCAACGACAGGTACGGTCATCAAGCCGGTGACGTCATCTTGCGAGACTTTGCTGTGCGGATACAACGAGAAGTGAGGCGATCCGATTGCTTCGGTCGCATCGGTGGCGAGGAATTTGTGGTCGTCCTGCCAAACACCTCCACCGCAGCAGCGGAACTGATCGTGGCGAGAATGCTCGCTGCAATCCGCAATTCGAGACCGCTGTCGCAGAGCGCCGATTTTGGGTATTCCTTTTCAGCGGGGATCGCCCCCGCTCAACGGGGCGATACCATCGACGATGTGCTCGCGCGCGCCGACACGGCCCTCTATTCCGCAAAAATGGCAGGCCGCAACCGCATCCACCTGGCAGCTTGAGACCGGCCTATTCTGTGCAGCGGGGATTTTGTCCCGTTTCATCAACACCCCTGTGTTTTCCACAGAAATTTGCAACCAATGGTGCCAAGCCGCGGGTGCCGCACTTCCACCAAATCGGCAGGGAAAAAGACACGGGCCGCGAAGCGATCGACATTAAAGGGCCAAATCAGGCGACGAAATGCGCCTCATGACCCCTTGGGGCGTACCATTGGCTGGAAGTGCGGAGGGCTCGCGGACCAGCATGGCCTTACCGTTAGTTGAATCTTAAGGGAAGGCATGCAAGAGGGTTTGGTGACGGTTTTCGCGATGGGCGAGCAGCCGGAGACAAAGGAGCACTCCAATGCGCGCCAAGCTGGCAGCCACTTTGGCTTTTCTTTCGACAGCGTCCCTGATGACCAATTCTGCCTTTGCGGCGACAGCGGCTGGCAACATGACGGTTCGCCTGACGATCACCAACGAATGCAAGGTGCAGACTGGTGGCGACCTGAATTTCGGCAGCCATGGCGTTATCGACGCAAATCTCGATCAGACCACCCTCATCGGCGTGCAATGCACCTCCGGCCAGACTTACAACGTCGGTCTGGGCGTGGGCAAGGGCTCTGGCGCGACACTTGCGGTTCGCAAAATGACCTCGCCGGCGGCTGCCACGATAAACTACACGATCTATCGGGACAGCGCGCGGACGCTGGTTTGGGGTGAGACCGTTGGTACCGACACAGTTACGGGAACCGGTGACGGCAACGTGCAGAACATCACCGCCTATGGGCGGGTGCCTGCGCAGTTGACGCCGGCAGCAGGCGACTACACCGACACCGTCGCGATTACCGTAACCTATTGACCCTTCCCCAACCACGAAGGAATTGCCATGCGACCCATGCTGACACGCATCGGTGCCGCAGCGATCGTCTTGCTGTGCGCGGGTTTGTCTCATGCGGCTTCCCTGAGGGTAGCCCCGACCAACCTTGAATTGATCGCCCCCGATAGCGCGGCGGTAATTACCCTGCGTAACGATGCCAAGCGGCCCATAAATGTGCAGATTCGCGTCTTTCGGTGGAGCCAGGCCGGCGGCGTCGAGAAGCTGGAGCCGTCGACGGATGTCGTCGCTAGCCCGCCATCGACGCAGATCGGACCGAATGCTGACTACGTCGTTCGCGTCGTTCGCGTCAGCAAGGCGCCGGTAGCCACAGAAGAAAGCTATCGCCTCCTGGTGGACGAGTTGCCTGACCCGTCGAGGAAAAAGGCCGGAACCGTCGCTCTGGTGCTTCGCTATTCCGTACCTGTCTTCTTTCGCAACCCCGATGCGAAACCCTCTGACGTCTCGTTCAGCCTATCGCGAGCCGGAGGCAGGCTCGTCCTGACAGCGCGCAACAATGGTGAAAGCCGCCTGAGACTGTCGAATCTCAATCTGGTCCAAGGCAGCAAGAAGCTCGGAGCTCGCAGTGGGCTGGTCGGCTATGTTTTGGGCGGCGCTACAATGCAATGGCCGCTCGGCAACGCCAAGTCGCTGGCCGCAAGCCCTGTTATGCTCAAAGGGCAAAGCGATCTTGGACCGTTCGATGCCCCAGTTGCGATCAAGGGGCGCTAGGGCCGCGGTCGTCGTTGCGGGCATCACCCTCCCTCTCCTGGCGGCGAACGCGCAGGATTTACCAGCCGAACCGCAGATTACGGACTCCGCTTCCCCCCGAGCGGAACGCCGGGATCTTTACCTTGAAGTGTTCATCAACGACGTTTCGACGGAACTGATCGGGACTTTCACGGAATTTGCGGACGGCAGCCTGGCTACAACGCCGGACGAACTCACCCAAGTTGGCCTGAAGCCCGTGGATAGCGCGATCGATGCAGACGGTCTGGTCAGGCTGGATCAACTGCCGGAGCTGGCCTTTCGCGTCGACGACGCAACCCAGCGCCTTTACGTCACGACGACTAACGATGGTCGATCCGCGCACGTCGTCGACATTCGCGGCAGCGATAAGGAAGATCGCCTGAAGCCGCAATCCGGCTACGGTGGTGTGCTGAACTATGCGCTTTTTGCAAGCTCCAACAGCTGGTTCGAAGATGATCTGGACCTGTTCCAAGGCATTTCCGGCGGCTTTGACGCGCGCGTTTTCAGCCCCTTCGGCACGCTCGGCCAGTCATTCACCGCCGGCTATTCGGACGGCGAGTTCGGCGGGCTTGTGCGGCTCAACACGACCTGGAGCTACTCGGACCCAGAACGCCTGATGACCTATCGGGCAGGTGATTTCATTTCCGGCGGCCTGTCGTGGACCCGGCCCGTCTACCTCGGCGGCGTCCAGGCGCAACGCAATTTCCGGCTTCGGTCCGACCTGGTCACACTGCCGCTGCCGTCGTTCGGAGGAACCGCAGCCGTCCCTTCGACGCTTGAAGTCTATACCCAGAACGTCCGCACCTTCAGCGGCGACGTTCCCGCTGGGCCGTTCCAGATCACCAATCTGCCCGTGTTTGCAGGCGCCGGCGAAGCGCAGGTTGTCTTGCGGGACAGCCTTGGTCGCGAGACTAGCGCCACGCTGCCGTTCTACACGTCCTCCTCAATGCTGGGACAGGGTCTGCTCGATTTCTCGGCGGAAGTCGGATTTCCCCGGCGCAATTTCGGCATCGAATCTGCCGACTATGACCAGCGCCTCTTTGGCGTCGCCAGCGCCCGATACGGTCTCACCAACTGGCTGACACTCGAGGCCCATGCCGAGGGCGGCGAAGCATTGGTCAACGGCGGCGTGGGCGCGGACTTTCCGCTCGGGCGTTACGGCGCTGCCTCGGTGGCGGTCGCCGGCAGCCATCATGAGGGCCGCACCGGGGCGATTGTGAACGCATCGCTGGAGACGAGCTATGAGGGATGGTCGATTTACGGTCGCATCCAGCGTGCCTTCGGCGACTATCAGGATGTCGCCTCGGTGACTGCAGAACCTTCGTTCCCTAAGCCTGGCGATTTGCCGATCTTTAGCGGCAACGTCCCGCGATCGATTGATCAGGTAACTTTGAGCGTTCCGGCGCCCCTTGAGTTTTCTAGCCTCAACTTCTCCTACACGCATCTCGAAAGCGCCGAAGGCGAGAAGAGCCAGATTATCGGCCTTTCCTACAGCCAGCAATTGTTCAAACGAAGCAGCTTCTACGCCACGGCATTTGCCGACCTCGAAGACCGCGACAGCTTCGGGGTGTTTGCCGGGATTTCCATTCCATTCGGGGACGACATCACCGCCGCAACCGGCGTGGAGAGCGGCCCCGACGGCCTTAATGTGGTCGCCGACATTGCCAAATCCGAGCGTCTGGAGGACGGCAGCATCGGGTGGCGAGCACGGACGTCGGAAGGAGAAACGACCAGTCGCTCGGCTGCCGTCAGCTACAAGGCTCCCTTCGCTCGCTTCGAGGCCGATGTTCAACAACATGACAATGAGTTCAGAGCCACCGCGCAGATGGATGGCGCGATCGCGGTCGCCGGCGGCGGCATCTTCGCGGCCAGTCGTATCGACGATGCTTTCGCGGTCGTCGAGGTCGGTGCGCCTGATGTCGATGTGCAATTCCAGAATCGACCGGTCGGCAAGACGAACAGTCGCGGCCGCATTCTGATCACGGGTCTCAATTCATATGAGCCGAACACCGTGTCGATCGATCCCAAGAACCTGCCAGTCGATGCGGACATTCCGGCCACCAAGGAAATCGTGGTGCCGGCCGATCGCAGCGGCGTCGTGGTGAATTTCGGGGTTTCGGAAGCGCCGGAGGCGGCGCTCGTCACCCTGGTCGACAGTAGCGAGGTACCGCTTGAGGCGGGCCTGAACGGCCGCATTGACGGTGGCTCAGAAGCTTTTGTTATTGGCTACGATGGCCAAGCCTACATCCAAGGCCTGGGTGCCAAAAACGCGCTTGTGGTGGATCGTTCGGATGGGAGTTCTTGCAGGGCCGAATTTGCCTACCAGCCCACGCCCGGCCAGCAAGTGGCGATCAAGGATGTGACGTGCCGGTGAGAATGGGAAACAAGATGCTCCGTTTTGCGATGTTGTTGGGCGCTGCTCTATTCTCGTCGCACGCTTTCGCGCAAAGCTGCAGTTTTGGCGTCTCCAACATGAACTTTGGTTCGGTCGATACGCTATCGAGCAGCCAAACCAACTCCACCGCAACGCTAAGCATGAATTGCACCGGCGGCCTGGTTGGCGAGCAAATCCTGCTTTGTGCGCATTTTGCAGCTGGCAGTGGTGGCGCATCCACGGCGACGGCGCGGCAGATGCTGAGCGGAGCCAACAGTCTCAACTATCAGCTCTATTCGGACTCGGCGCGCAGCATCATCTGGGGGTCCTATGCATGGGCCTATGCGTCGCGCCCACCGGTCCTACGGTTGACGCTTGGTCTCTTGGGTACGGCCACCGGCACCGCCACCATCTATGGCGCGGCATTTGGTGGCCAGGGCACGGTTACGCCCGGGACCTATCTCTCGACCTTTTCCGGCGCGTATGTCGAATATCGTTACCGCGTCACCAACGCCAATAACTGCAATACGGCTAACAGCACCACCCTAGCGCCGGCTTCGACCTTCACGATAAATGCAACGGTCGCTGCGAATTGCCTCGTTTCGACCGGCAACATCGATTTTGGTTCGACGGGCGTTCTCGCCGCGAATGTCGATGCCACCGGCCAGGTCTCGATAACCTGCACGCCGGCGACGTCTTACACACTCTCCTTGAACGGCGGGACCACGGGTTCACCCCCAGCAGCCCGCAAAATGTCAAAGGGCGCGGAAACCGTGACTTACGGCCTCTACAAGGACATCGCCCGAACTCACCCGTGGGGTGACGCGTCGACGCCTGGCAGCACGGTGACGGGAACTGGGACGGGGGCACCCCAGGCCTTGACCGTTTATGGCCGGGTGCCGCCGCAGGCCTTGCCGTCGGCCGGTGTCTACACCGACACGGTGGTCGTCACAGTCACCTACTGAGTGGGACATGACGCGGCCCCGGGAGCGATATCCATTTGGGCAGCCTGGCTGCAACAATGGACGCGAACGCCAAGGCCGACAGCAATAAGCATTTATGAGAACTTAGCCGATCGAGCAGCCTCATTCGCCAGCCGATCAACCTCCTCGTTCAATGGATCGCCGTTGTGGCCACGCACCCAGTCCCAGGTGATGTCGCGACCGGCAACGACGGCTTCCAGTTTCTCCCATAGTTCACGGTTCAGAACTGGCTTTCGTTGGGCGGTCTTCCATCCCTTGGCCTTCCAGCCGACAAGCCATTCTGTGATGCCCTTGATCACGTATTGACTGTCGCTTCTGAGGAAGACCGGGTTATCGCTCTTGATCAACTTCACGGCCTCGACGGCTGCCGTGAGTTCCATCTGGTTGTTGGTCGTGTCCCCGTTCGACCCAGACGCCGCCTTTCGCTGCAACTCGTCCGGCCCGTCCATCGATTGCAGGATTGCCGCCCAGCCGCCTGGGCCAGGATTGCCGATGCAAGCACCGTCTGTGTGAATAACAATGTGCCGGCCGG
Source organism: Mesorhizobium sp. M0664 (assembly GCF_040320565.1). Classification (NCBI taxonomy): domain Bacteria; kingdom Pseudomonadati; phylum Pseudomonadota; class Alphaproteobacteria; order Hyphomicrobiales; family Phyllobacteriaceae; genus Mesorhizobium; species Mesorhizobium sp. M0664. The sequence continues at coordinate 4,089 of NZ_JAMYPW010000003.1, read as the reverse complement.
GATGGCGGGCCTTCGCATCGGTCATTGGTGGTCTCCGGTTTGTCGGTTTGAAATCGGCATCGCTGGCAGGACAGCATGTTCGATGAGCAAGCCCGTTGCCTCCTCGATATCTTCCCCGATATGCCGTAGGACACGTCCACGGGAGCGAGGATAGACGTGAAGTTCCCGCACTCCGCCCGGTCCGGTTTCCCATCGCTTGTGGGTTCCCGATGCCATTTTATGGACGAGCTTGGCCACCTGAACGCGTTTGTACTCCGGCTTCCGGTCCGCTTGCGGGTCGGCTGCGATGGCCATCTCGACGGAAAGCCAAGCAACTATAACGCGGCGGGGCTCGATCTTCGCCTTTCGCAGCCTCGCCCACGCCGCTTTCGCCCGAGCTTCGGGAGATAGCCCGCGAAGCCTGAACGCCTCTACATGAGGCCCTGCGGCCCGGTAGAGCGTCTCCACGCGGTCGACTGCATTGCGCACCCATGAGTCCCCGGCGTTCGCCTCCAGCCATGCGTAGGCTGTCTGCCGATGGGGCGCGAGTTCCTTGGCAGTGAAGGAGCGCCGATAAGGGCTGCCATGCCGAGAGTAGTGATCAGAGTGTTGACGACAAAAGCGGGTGTCCAGACCATCGTCGGTACCAGCACGAGCGGGCTTGCCGCATCCCACGACACAACAACGCGAGAACATGCTGCTCGGCTCGGCGGCACGCTGCTTGACCTCGTTCTTGCGCTCGCGCTGTCTGATCCAATTAGTCGTCAATCTCGAGTCCCTCTATGGTGAGCTGTGGGTTTCCCAGTGGGGTAGGACAGGCTTTACCTGGGAGAGATAAGGGACAGAGAGATCAAAAGAACATCCCCTCTTACAGTCATTCCCTCGAGGCTTCCTCGGTAACAGTGCCTTCCACATGGGCATGTCGATGAAAGGTGTCGAGCATGACCTTCTTGGCCATGGAGACAACAGAGACTGGGACCAGCACAGCGTCGTGGATCGGCAATGCCACAATGCCCCTGTCTTTCAGTGTCAGCAGCACCTCGATCATTATCTCGCTTTCGATAAACTGGGCATCGTGCCCGAGACCACGATGAAAGTGGTTCCTGATCAGCGGGTGTTTCGCCTCGATCGCCTCGACCACATCACCGACCTTGTAGCTCCGCGAGAACAGCCTGCGCGTCCCCTTCGGGAAGCGGTTCAACGTATCTGAAGCGAAGATCATGGCGCTCATGACCTTCTTGATGCCGGGCCGATTCAAGCCATGGCCCCAGATGTCATAGAGGTCCTCGAATGGTGGCTTGTGACCAGCCATGCCGTAGAGGATGCGTGGTCCGACCTGGCCGTAATCGAGTTCAACGGCTCGCTCGCCACTCATCCATAATCCCTGTCGGCGTTCGTGCTTGCGGAGGCTCTGCCAGAAGCCGCCGAACAACCTGCCCCCGCTGTCAAAACGGGACTGAGTGAAGATGCGCCGGAGTCTTCGGTCACGGATGCTGAACTGCGTCCTTGGCCAGGGGAGGCCCTCTGAGTCGAACCGCAAATCGGCGTCAGCGATCCAACGATTGATCTCGTCAAGTTCAGCCCGGTGTCGCTCCGTGTCTGGCGTGTCGTCGTACTCCTCCAATCCGCCTTCGTCCCAGTAATCCTCGCGATCCTTGACGCGCTTCAGGACAATGGTCTCGCCGTGCGGGTATTCGTCGAGGTCCTCGATTCCAACTCCTTGCTCAGCGATCCTATCAAGAAGCCGGGTACCGAGCCGGATGACGCTCGCCCTTGCAGCGCCCTCCACCGGGGCAGCAATGTGCTGTTCGAGATAGGCCATCTCAGGCTTCGCCATGAGGTCAAGAATGTGTCGGAACATCTTGCTGTACGCGCGCGGCCGATAGCGACTCTTTGTGCCGAGAACACGGTTGGAGCGCGTTACATAGATGTCGCCTGGATGCTCGGCGACCTGATGGTGCATGAGGTCCGACAGAACGGCGTCAACGGTCAGGTCGAACGTTTGCTGATCCCGGTCCCGGCGCTTGTTCGTCCTGAGTCCGAAATGGGCCTCGCAGTTCAGGAGCAGCCCGATCGCTTCCACGATGATGGCCTTAGAGTTCTCCGAGGCGGCGAACCGGTAGGCGTTGAAGGGACTGTCGCGCTCTTCCTCTTCATCATCGAGTTCAATCACCGTCGGTGTAGTCTGGTCCATCTGCAAAACTTCTGGTCGTCAAAATAGCCACCCCGCATACGCGGGCACATCAACGGCGATAAGGAGGCAAGGTGTCGCGGCAGCGCTCCTCGCTACGCTGCCCTGTCCCGCTTTGCCAGCTTCGCCACGGTCGCCCGAGAGCAGCCCATGCTGTCAACAATCTGGTTCCAGCTTGCGCCGATCTTCAGCATCGCCAAGATGGCGGCGTTCCGCTTCGCGTCCTCCTGCCGGCCCCGCATGCGCCCGTCGGCCTTGGCCTTCGCGATCCCTTGGGCCTGTCTCCTTCTGCGGTCGGTGTAATCCTTCCGGGCAATGGCGGCGAGCATGTCCAGCATCATGCAATTGATCGCCTCGGCCATGCGCCGGGAGAACTCGTCACCTGCATCACTGACAGCCTGCCACGATGTCGGCAGGTCTAGCGCCACAACCCGCACCTGCTTCGCCTTCAGGTCGGCTCTCAGCTTCTCCCAATCGGCCTCATTCAACCGCGAAAGACGATCAACTTGCTCCACCAACAGCACGTCTTGGGGATGACAATCGCGCAAGAGCCGATCCAACTCTGGGCGCTTCAAAGTTGCCCCACTCTCGTTCTCTTCATACCAGGCCGCCACCGCCAGCCCACGCTCTTTGGCAAATCGTTCAAGGTCCGCCCTTGCGCGACCCGCGTCCTGTTCCTTGGTCGATGCGCGGAGATACGCCCTGATGAAAGACATGTTCGGAAACCCTCTGTGGTTCAGTTAAGATGGTTTCCATTAAACGGTTCATTATAGGTGATCAACAATTATCTTTTGGGGTCGGTTTGGCTGGTACCGCTGGAGCATACCCCCGCGAACCGAAGCGTGGCAGATTGTTCTTGCGGTAACTGCAGGCCGACTTGTTGGGACGAAGGGGCACCGACGATCCTCGCGAGCCAATTATCCGGCGGTCTACTGGTAATACTGGCAGGTATGGCAGCGAGCCTTAATGCTGCCGCCGAAGGATCAACGCAAGCGCGCCGAATAGCGCCAAGGCAGGCAAAACCACGTACCGACACGGTCGCCAACGTTCCAACGATAGAAACCAGCCAGCGCCACCATGCCGGACAATCCTGCGACGAACGCCGCGACCCAATCGAAATCCATTCGATGCCCCATAGCGGAAACCGCCTGCGCAACCTATACGCGCGGAGTTAAAGACCGATCAACACAACCTGGCGTGACCCTGCAGGATGGCCCTACCGTGTCCCTGATGGAGCGACATGGGCAAAGCACTTGGTTAGGCCCATCCTGTGACACAAGCTGTGCCATGGGGCAGCCCAAACGCGCCGCATTGCGTGAATCAAGAGGGGGCACGGGGGGTCGCCGCCCGAGCCAGTTATCCGATCCCCCGCTCAGAGATTTCTTCCAAAAATTCCGCCTGCGTATGTACGTTTTCAAACTCTTTAGAAGGTGGCTCCAAAGATTGCCGCTTGGGTTCTATCTCGGGAGGCGCTTGGAATGGACGTTCAGACGCACGGTGGACAGCCGAAAGCCACAGCCTGGGCACTAGTGCAGGAGGCCATCACCGGCACCCGGAGCGGCGACATTGTCTCTTAAAGGCAACCCTCGCAGTGGTGAGCGAATGCGCCCCTTATCTCCAAGATACCGACTGCGATTGATCACGGTTCTGATTGACCTAGCCACCAGCCAAGGTTTGTTCGTCGCCCTCGTACATACGAGAACCCTGATGGCAACCCATTGGTTCGGGACTGACCCTACCGGATGCCCCGCAACGTCAATGCCCCTCGGTAGGCCGGCAGGAGCTGCTTACTGACGAGATGGCCGGGTGGTCTTCGGCTATCCGGTCCAACAGCGTACGCATCCGGTGAAGACCGCAGACGTGCGCATCCGGCAGCCAGGAGAACCTGAGCACCGGAGTGCTGGGGTCAAGCTTTCTTT